>JARDZO010000206.1 GCA_029240815.1 Brevibacillus sp. | reverse complement strand
GCGTTTGCTAACGCATAAGAAAGAGGACTGGTCTGCTAGCCAGGCCTCTTTTTTCCATTTAGGCAAGTTTCAAGTAGACTTTGCATGTCCAAGGTCTGAATAGGATGGACGAGCTAACTTACGGAGGGTCGGATCATGAGCGAAGAAGTTACCTCCACCCGCGCCAAGAAAAACGAGCTATGGGAATGGACCCGTGCGCTGGTCATTGCGATTATCCTAGCGTTTCTCATCCGGACCTTCCTTTTCGCCCCCTTTATCGTAGAGGGCGAGTCCATGGAAACCACCTTACATAACAATGAAAAACTGGTTGTAAACAAAGCCGTTTATTATATGGGAGATCCGAGGCCAGGAGATATCATTGTGTTCCACGCGGAAAAAACACGCGATTATATTAAGCGAGTCATCGCCGTTGCGGGAGACACCGTGGAAGTCAAAAACGATCAGCTTCTGGTGAATGGCAAGCTAGTAGAAGAGCCTTATCTTGCACAACATAAAGAAGAGGCGAAAAAGCAGGGAGAGCCGTTTTTCACAAATGACTTTCCTCCTGTAAAAATACCTGCGGACCACATTTTCGTCATGGGAGACAATCGTCTGAACAGCCATGATAGCCGAGCAATCGGGCCCGTCGCAATTAGTACGGTCGTCGGAAGGGCAGAATTCACATTTTGGCCGATGGCGGACATTCGCATGACGAGGTAAAAGGTAAGGGAATACGCAAGAACAGCTTCAAGGTAGGTGAGACAGCATGACAATCCAATGGTTTCCGGGCCACATGGCAAAGGCGCGCCGTCAAGTGACGGAGAAGCTCAAACTGATTGATGTGGTCATCGAATTACTGGATGCAAGACTTCCACTATCCAGCCGAAACCCGATGATTGACGAGATTGTCAGTGAGAAACCAAGGCTGATTTTATTAAACAAAGCAGATCTGGCAGATGAAAAAGTAACGGATCAATGGATTTCCTATTTCCGTGGGCTGGGGATTCGCACACTGCCGATTGATGCCTTGAGCGGTAAAGGGGTCAACAAACTGCCCGAGCTGTGCAAGGAGCTAGCTGGCGATATGCTGGCAAAGCGAACAGAGCGAGGCATGCAGGGACGTGCCATCCGCATTATGATTCTGGGGATCCCGAACGTAGGTAAGTCCTCTTTGATCAATCGCCTGTCCAAACGTGCCGTCGCGCAAACGGGAGATCGTCCTGCAGTGACAAAAGCACAGCAATGGGTGAAGATGGGGGATACCCTCGAACTTTTGGATACGCCAGGGATTTTGTGGCCTAAATTTGAAGATCAAATGGTCGGTCTGAGACTCGCAGCTAGTGGCGCGATCAAGGACGAACTGATTGACTTTACGGAAGTAGCCCTGTTTGCCATCAGTTACATGATGCACTACTATCCGGAGCAGCTACTGGAGCGATTCAAGCTGAAAGAGCTGCCAGAAGATCGGGTAACCATGCTCGAGGAGATCGGAAAGAAACGCGGTTGTCTGGTTTCAGGTGGAAACATCGACTACGACAAGGCGGCAGAACTCTTTTTGCGGGAGATGCGATCTGGAAAGCTGGGTCAAGTATCAGTGGAGCGGCCGATCGACTGGGAAATGGATGAGCCCATTGGCAAGCCACTCTCGTTATATGAGTGATTAGAGCGTTAGTAAAAACCTGTCTATCAATCGTGGTAGGCGGTTTTTTTTCGCGTAGAAAAGTTTAAGTACTTCTCTATGTAATAGCAATCAGCATTAAACTTTCTGGAGCGCATAACGAAGTACCTCAGCGTCCGCTTCTGGCATTCACTTCGGTGAAACCTTCCACTTAAACGCGCGGTCGCTCATCCATGAGCAGGCCTCGTCGAGGGTTTTTAACGTACATAAGGAGAAATGGATCAATGAATATTGGAGAAATGTCGATAAAGGAAATACGGGCTTGGATCGAAAAGCTGGACGAACTACCTAGAGATTTCCTACAATTGTTAAAAGAAGACAAGCGGGCTGGCGTTCAGGATATTGCACGTCAGCAGGAAGCCGCGATCGCTCGTCAGGAAAAGCTCGCCTTGCAGTGGAACGAAATGACACAATACGAACGACAACTCCGAGACAAAGGGCATGTACATTTGTTTGGTGTTGATGAGGTTGGACGTGGCCCGTTGGCAGGACCCGTCGTGGCTGCTGCTGTGTGTTTGTCTGCAGATTTCTACTTGCCAGGCTTGAATGATTCCAAGAAAGTACCCGTTGCGACCCGGGAAGCGTACTACGAGATTATCATGCGAGATGCAATTTCCGTGGGCATTGGAATCGTGGATGCGGTACGGATAGACGCGATCAATATCCTGAATGCAACAAAAGAAGCGATGGGAAAAGCGATCAGGAGTTCTTCTGTAGCTCCTGATGCTTGTCTGATTGACGCTGTACAGCTGACAGGACTCACTTGTGAACAAGTCCCCATCATCGGTGGTGACGGAAAAAGTGTATCGATTGCAGCCGCTTCTATTGTAGCCAAAGTGACGCGCGACCGAATGATGGCGGATTTCTCAAAAGAATATCCACAATACGGATTCGATAAACATGCAGGCTATGGGACAGCTGAGCATTTGGCTGCCATTGGACGCTATGGACCGACGCCGATCCACCGGATGACGTTCACTGGCGTAAAAGAGCAAGCGTAATCGCTTCACTGTTTTTTGGCCTAGCGGGAGGTGTGAGGTACGATGTTTTCTCCTTCACAGTTGATTCAATCATTGGTGCAACGCGCACCTGTATCTGCACCCAAACCAGTAGAACTGACACCAGGACAAGTGTTCAAAGGAACTGTGATCAAGCAATACCCGGACAGTATGGCTCTCGTTCAAATTGGTGGGATTCAAGTACAGGCCAAGCTAGAAGCAAAGCTAGAACAGGGACAAAAGGCGTGGCTCCAAGTACAGCCGTCTGCTGATGTCGTGACTTTGAAGGTTCTGGATACACCGGTGGAGGGATCGGGCAAAGAGACTTCGATGGAAGGGTTAATCCGTTCATTGGGCCTCCCTGAAACAAAAGAGAGC
This sequence comes from Brevibacillus sp., assembly GCA_029240815.1. The sequence continues at coordinate 7,426 of JARDZO010000206.1, read as the reverse complement.
AGGGTTATTGTCGCTGCTTTGATGAATGCCAATTTACCTGTCACGAAAGAAACAGTCCAGGCTTTCACGGCGGTCGCCACTCGTCTCGGCACGGATGACGCAACAGTGGAGGCATTCATGATGGCGGTAAAAAGGAACTTGCCGCTTACCCCGGATACGGTCGCAGGCTTGAAAGCTTTCTTGGCTGAAAAGCCGATCAGTCACGTGATTCAGAACTTTCTGCAGCAAGCTTCGCAATTCCTGGACAAGGAAACAGAAGCAAATCAACCATCTCAAACGAATGGAAAGAAAGGACAGACTGGGCAAGCAGATGGAGTAGTTCGGCAGCTGGTGATGAACGTAAGAGAGAAGGTCCAGGCACTACCAGTGGACATCGCAAAGACGGGAGAACCGGAACAACCAGTGGGTACGACACAGAGCCAGGTAAACCGGACGCCTGTCGAGGGACAAGCCTCTCAAATTCCACCTCGGACAGCTAGCGGTGTCAATGCGAGTGCTTCTTCCGCGAATACCATGTCCCAACCTTACTCAACTCAACAAGCGATGACTGCCGCAGACAAGCCCCATGACCTTTCTCCAAACCAATTCACTCGTCAGGGGCAGACAGAGAGTCAGCTGCAGCCCGAATCAACCGCTACGAATGGTAGAACCCTCGCAAACAGCGTGAATGTACCCGCAGGAGGTACCCAAATCCCAGCACAAGGTGGTATCCTGCAAAGAGGAGCTGCGCAGTCTCAGGGGGGCGTCCAGACTACTGTCCTCAACGTCAATGGTCAACAACAACAAGCTGCGCAAAGCAATCCAGTAGAGCATTTCGCTCAATCAACGGATGGCCCTATCCAGAGAGCGACCATGACCGTGCAGACTGCGAGCAGAGCTCTACCTAGCGCAACTTCTGGTACACATCCAATTCAAGAGTTGTTCCGTCAGATGGGAATTGCGCATGAACGTGATTTAATGGGACAAGCTTTGGCGGGACATACGGCAGACGTTGGCACACATAAACAGATGGAATCGATAAAATCCATGCTCCTGCAGCTCAGCCAGGCGCAAGCACACACGGTGCCAGCGGCTTTGCGCGAAGCAGCAGATCAGCTGTTACAACAAGTAACCGGACAACAATTAATGATGCTCCAACCAACGAACCAAGCTCTATCCCAAATCGTCATGCAAATCCCTATCCGCTCTGCGCAAGGGGAGGAGACTGCCTACGTTCAGATCGAATCCAAGAAAAAAAGCGGCGGGCAAGTAGACGCAGAAAACTGCCGTCTCTTCTTCCATCTAGAACTGCAGACGATGGGGACGACCATGATTGATGTGAGTATTGTGAATCGGATCGTCAATCTGCAAATATTCAACGATTTACCGTGGGTAGATATGTTTGTTCAAGGGATGAAGGGTGGCTTTGCAGAGCAAATGCAGGGAGTCGGCTATCACCTTTCAGCAGTCCGCGTGCAGCCCATTCCGGAACAACGGACCAAGTCTTCCATTGCGAATGGAGCCAAGGGAGCTATCATGTCCGATTACAAAGGAGTGGATCTTCGCGTATGAGCCAGTCACCCCCTTCCGACGACAAGCGAAAACAGGCAGTTGCCCTCAAGTATCAGACGGGTACGATGGAAGCCCCCAAAGTGGTGGCAAAAGGGAAGGGTTACGTTGCTGAAAACATGCTAAAGACGGCAAAAGAGCACCAAATCCCGGTTCAGGAGGACCCATCTCTCGTGGAGGTGTTGGGAAAGCTGGATTTGAATCAACAAATTCCACCTGAGCTGTATCAAGTCGTGGCTGAAATTCTCGCTTTTGTTTATCGGTTAGACAAAGGAGGAGCAGGTAACGGATGAGTGATAGGCGGCGAGTATTGGGACAAAAGGGAGAAGAAATGGCTGAGAACTACCTTTGTAAAAAAGGGTACGAGATCCTCGGACGCAATATTCGTACAAGGCGGGGGGAAATCGATCTGATTGCACGAGATGGGGACACCCTCGTCTTTGTTGAGGTTCGTACGAGAACGAGTCAAGCCTATGGCTCAGCCGCAGAATCAGTCACATGGAGAAAGAGGCAGAAGCTTCGTGAACTTGCCATGGACTACCTACAGAACTCTTCTACCTTCATTCCCGCATTTCGCTTTGACGTCATCGCGATACACTGTCCTGTGAGGAGTGAGGCAGGGGATGAAATAAGCATCGAGCATTTCAAGCATGCGTTTTAAAAAAACGGGCTCGTGAAACCCTGGTGAATGGGGATATGACTACATCAAGCGCCTTGTTTTCAGCGTACTATGTACTGTACTCGACGCGATGAAACTCCTCCAAGCATTAACATGAGCTTTCCGGCGCTGCTGCTGGAAAGCAATTTTTTTTTTGCATGTAAATACCCCGCATGGCTGGACAAGCGGGGTACGTACAGAGCAGGTTCATTTTTTGATCTCGTCGTACAGCTCTGTTGCCGTACTTGCGATATGTTCAAAGGCTGCGCGGAGCTCCTGGATGCTCGCTGAATGATTTTGGGACTGAGATGTGACAGATTGGATGGAAATATTCATCTTGTGAATGGAGGTTTCTATGAATTTCAGTTGCTTTTGAATACCCTCAGAAGCTTCTTTGCTCTGCGTGGCCATTTTGCGGATCTCATTGGCAACAATACTGAAGCCTCTGCCATGTTCACCTGCACGCGCTGCCTCAATCGCCGCATTTAATCCGAGCATATGGGATTGGGAGGCCATCTCATTGACAAAAGACAGGACCTTAAAAATCTTTTCAATTTCTTTCGCCACAAATTGTGACTCGCTGGAGACCGTCATAATTTGCTCGTTGACGTGGATCGAAGCGGAAGCAACCTGATCTGCTGTCGCAGTCATTTCCTCGACTGTTGCAGCTAGCGTGGAAGAGACAGAGCGGATGTTTTCGATCTTGGTATTGGCAGTCAAAATGGTGAGGCAACCGACCAGCGTTCCCTCTTCAAATATGGGTGTAGCAGAGGAGATGTAAGGAATACCGCAAACCTCAGGTCCTTGCTCCTGTATCATTTTCTTTCCACTACGGATCGCTTTTTCTGTAACAGTACCTTTAATTTCAGTGATGAACGAGCCAGGTATGGTCTCGATCCCCAGAGCCTCACTCTTTAAAAAGGCAATGTACTTTTCCGTATCCGTTAAGGCAACACATGCATCTTCGGCTTGACTTGCCTTGATATCTTCCAAGCATTCTAACAAGGCCTGCAATTTTGGCGACATGTCCAAACTCCCCTTTTCTCTTTCTTTTCAATCAATGGTCTATATTCACGCACACCCAGCAATGCTCTGCTCTATGTGGATAAATATCGTTGTTACATACATCGGCAAAAACAGATATAACGATGAGAAAACAATTGGCGGAAAAAAAACAAATGTTTTTCAAAAAAATTGGAAATAAGATGTGACATTTTTCCACACCGTTCGTCAAACATGATATAGGAAAATATTTTGGAGGTAAATCATGAAAAGAATGAAAAGCACTATTATTCAAACTCTTACAGTAGCTTTGGCTACGGTATGTGCGGTACATTTTGCGTTTCCGACCGCTACCTATGCACAATCACTGATGCAGGTGCAGGCAGCAAATTCTGAGGGATTGACAGTAAGCTCTTCAGCGATCAGCGTGGTTAAGGGAAAAACAAAAACCCTTACACTGAAGTATAATGGTCAATCTATTGATTCTTCTCGCGCAACTTGGAGTACATCCAACTCTTCTATTGCTACAGTAACCAGTGGTGTCGTGACAGGAAAGGGTACAGGCACTGCGATTATCACGGTAAAGTATAGTGGAAAAACCGCAAAAGTAAGAGTAACCGTATCCGCACCGGATGAACTAAAAGCTAGTGTGAAGAAAATAACGTTGAAAAAAGGGAAAGAGCAAACCGTTAATTTGACATTCAACGGAAAAACGCTTCAAGCAAATAAAGCAACATGGACCTCTTCCTATACGGCTGTGGCTACAGTAAAGAATGGCGTGATCACGGCAAAAGGAAATGGTGCAGCGATCATCACTGCGAAATACAAAGATCTTACTGTATTTATTGAAGTCACAGTCGAATCAAACACTTCCGGGAAGCTGGAGGCAAACGAAACCAAGCTGGAAATGGATAAAGGCGACGAAGAAACGATCAAGCTCAGATACGAAGACGAAAGTCTCTCTGGATCAAAAGCAACATGGTCCATATCGAAGTCTTCCGTTGCAACAGTAGATGATGGTGTTGTGAAGGCAAAAGGAAAAGGGACAGCAACGATTACCGCCAAGTACAAAAATGAGAAAGTCGAAATTGATGTGATTGTCGGTGGAGGAAGTACGTCGGAATTGCTGGAAGCAGATGAGACTGAAATCACCCTGAAAAAAGGGGATAAAGAAACGATTAAATTGTACTATAACGATAAGAACGTGAGTGCGTCTAGTGCAACATGGAGCACTTCCAAATCATCTGTTGCAACGGTGAGCAAAGGGGTTATCACAGCAAAAGGGAACGGCACTGCGACTATTACCGCAAAGTACAAAGGTGAAAAGGTCGAAATCGAAGTTACTGTAAAGAATTCTGACAGCTTGGAAGCAGATGACACTTCAATTTCCCTTAAAAAAGGAAAAAAAGAAACCATCACGCTGTACTATGATGACAAGGAATTGAAGGGTTCAAAAGCTACCTGGAGCACTTCTAACTCTTCTGTAGCTACTGTCAAGGATGGAGTCGTTACAGCGAAGAAAAAGGGAACAGCAACCATTACTGCTAAGTATAAAGACGAGTCCGTGAAGATTAAGGTAACCGTAAAATAACGATAACAGCGTGGAAAGCCCATCGGAGATTTCGAGATCATCATCCGATGGGCTTTTCTTAAAGATGAATTTGAAATTGCTAGTAAAAAACACCTGATAATGGTAATATAATAAGTGGAAAATTTTAACTAATTCAAAAAGGAGGACTTGTGTTGAAATCATTACTGAAGATCATGATTGCGTTTGTTATGGCTTTTGGAATTTCTTTGGTTGGGAATAGTGCTGCGAACGCTTCAGAAACTTCTACCACAGCCGATCAGTTGAAACCTGCTTATGTAAATTTCCCAAGTACGTTGGAAGTAGGGAAGAAGTACAAGCTGACAGTGAATACTGACGCTGTTGGTTCACTTGAGAGCGAAGGGAAGTTTTTCTTTCTCATTTCGAACGGCGAAAAGATGGAGAATGTAAAAACAACCTTGAGCCGAACAAAGAAATACTACACGACAACCGGGTACTTCACTCCTAAAGCGGAAGGACAGTACATATTGTTGTACGGAATCAAGCAAAAGAACGCTGCAGGCGAAATCGTTGAAGGTCAGCTGGAGAAAGGCTTCAAAACCGTTGACAAAAACAAAATTAACCTTTCAGTGTCTCCCCATGTAATCACTGCCAAATTGGGCGAAGAAATCCCGGTGTTAGTCACCTACAACAGCAGCATCACAACGAAATTGGAGTTCAGCCAAAAAATGCAGGAACTCGGCTCTAGCCGAAAAAATGGCGTTTATAAAAAAGTGTACCTCTGGAAGCCAGAGAAAAAGGGCGAATACACCCTGAAAGTGAAGGCGATCCAAAGCCGGACGGACAAAGTGGAAACCAAGGAAATCACGATTGTGGTAGAATAAAGAATATCGTCAGACCCTCTCATTGCGTCACGATTATGAGAGGGTTTTTCTTATCCAAAAGTGCGCAGCAAGAAAGAAGGAACGCTATGCTATTTTATACGACCTCCATCCTTGTACTGATAATCGATCAGCTCTCCAAGTACATCGTACGATCCGCCCTTGCAGTAGGGGAGACGGTGTACATCGGGACATTGCAGCTTACCCACTATGAGAACGCAGGCATGGCCTTTAGCTTATTCCAAGGATACGCACGCCTTTTTGCCTTGGTAGCTATCTTATTTGTAGTGGGGATTTTGTATTATCGCATGCACGAAGCTCCGAAGGGAAAGCTGTTGAATCTCGCCTTGGGCTTTCTGGTGGGAGGTGCCGCTGGCAATGGAATCGATCGGATCGTATTTGGCCGTGTGACAGATTTTCTCGTGTCTCGCTCCGGTAACGGCATCCTTAATTTTGCGGATCATGCGATAAATGTGGGGATTGTGTTGCTGCTTTTGCATGGGATCTTGCAGTATGTGGTGGAGAAGTGGGGAAAGAGAGAAGCAAAGTAATTCCAATCAAAGAAGGAGGAGCATAAATAGAAATTATAGAGACACGGGAAGCTGACTGATTAAGTGGATAAGAGATACAATAGACATTCGTAAGCGAGAGAAGGCATGTCTAAAACCAATCATGGGCCATACATTAAGTCAAAAGGACTTAAAAGATGGGGAGGACGGTCAAATGATCATGAGGAGAGCCATTGGAATGCTTTCAGTGGCTGCTGGAGCATTCTGTCTGATCAAAACCGGTGATGAATTGTCATTCAGCTATAATGCCATCCTAATTTGTCTAAGTACCGTCTTTGTCATCATTTTGGTTACATCTTTTTGAGCGCTGACCAGCTGATGTGCTGGTTTTTTATTGTTAAAGCTATGCCCTCGTGATTCTTTATTCGATCTTTCAATGTTTTAAAAAAGATGATGCAAGGTAGTTGAGTGTAAGACGAACACGAGTGAACAATTTGAGGTTACTTATGAATGGGCATCATTACTTTTCAAGATTGTACATGAATAGGGAAAAGTCGAAATTTCAAAAACATTTGACCGCCCCTCTATCATTTCCTACCCTATAAAAGAGGGGGGAACGATTCATGTATGCTTGCAGCTATTCCGGTACGGTACTTGGCATAGACGGCTTGATCGTATCTGTTGAGACGGACATCGCCAATGGCCTGCCACAGTTCGATCTAGTAGGTCTCGGCGGCTCAGCTGTAAAGGAAGCACGCGACCGAGTCCGTGCCGCACTACGCAATGCGGGCTTCGACTACCCGATGCAGCGAATTACCGTAAACCTCGCCCCTGCAGACCAGCGAAAAGAGGGCTCAGGCTTTGACCTCGCCATCGCATTCGGCATTTTACTCGCTTCCAAACAAATCACTCCACGTCCCGAGCGAATCCTCATATTAGGTGAGCTCGCATTAGACGGTTCATTGCGCCCGGTTACAGGAGTATTACCTATCCTTCTGGAGGCAAAGCGCGCTGGCTTTTCACATGTCATCCTACCCGCACAAAATACACCCGAAGCAATGCTCGTTGATATTGTCGTGCTTCCTGCCGCTGACTTAACCGCAGCAGTCCATTATTGGAAGCATGAATTAAAACCAGATACCAGCACCTTAGAGCAAAACCAAACTTCTACTAACCCAAACACCAAAAACCACGACACACCTGATTTCTCGAACGTATACGGTCAGCAATTTGTCAAACGCGGACTGGAAATCGCAGCAGCGGGTTTCCACAACGTCTT
>JARDZO010000205.1 GCA_029240815.1 Brevibacillus sp. | reverse complement strand
CTTTCGTAAGGGGTAATCCATTAAGGCAACTCCATTGCTTTCGCAAATAAAACGGCATCCCTATACACACATGCTCTTCCCAATATTTGGCGATGTCTTATAATGCATCATCGAGGCTGACAGTCGAGGGGTTGAGTGTGTTGTTGTCAATAGATAAGTTGATTACCCTGATTAAAACGCGACATTCTGCACTTTCAAGAGAATCATTCAGCGTAAATGAATCCGGATGGTCCAACCTTGTAGTCGTTGTAGGAGGGCGAATGGTCTTCCGCTTTCCCCGTACAGACGGCGCAAAAAAAACCTTACAAATTTCATTATTAAGTAAGCAAAAGGAGCTGGTTGCCCAACAACTGGGGGAATTTTTGACCGCTCTTCACACCTTTCCAATAGAAAATGCGTTTCCATCCACTATAGATGCTTCCGGGACGATAAAAACCTGGCAGAGAAATTATGAAACCATTAAAAGAAAATGTTATCCCTATATGGAGCCTACGCTCGTAGTTTGGACGGATCACGTATTTAGCCGCTTTTTATCCGCCTCGGCATCTTTCGCCTTTTCCCCATGTCTATTGCACAATGATTTTAAGCCCGAACATATCCTTTACAATTCCAGGCAGAGAGCTATTTCTGGGATCATTGATTTTGGTTCCATGTGGGCGGGAGACCCAGCTTATGACTTTGTAGGCCTGCAATCCGCATGCGGCAAGGACTTTATGGCACTGGTGATTAAGTACTACGGCGCTACCATCGATCAAGCATTCTTCTGGCGAATCAACGAGTTTTACTTAAAAGTCATGAGCTTTTGGAAACTGCTGCATGGAATCGAAACGAGTAATCATTGGATGATACAGAGTGCCCTGGATAAGCTGCGGATGATTGCTCTGCGGGATCGGTCGTAAATCCTGATAGCCTTTCTTCCAGCAGCCGTTTCCAGTCCACAGGTATCTGCATGTGGTAATGGGGAAATGCACCATATCAGCTGAGGTGAAGACATGCGTGTTTTGTTTTTGGAAAGCCATCCCATGTGGATTCACGGATTGCCGAATGGTTTTCGTGATGCCGGGCACCAAGTCATGGTCTCAGGTCCATTAACCGAAGATAACATTCCGAGGATGATCGCTGAGTTCCGGCCTGCTTTGATCATCATGATGGGCTGGGGACCCGAGCACACTTTTCAACGACAAAATTGGATTCAAAAATATGTACATGCTACGGATATTCCGCTTATTTACTGGGCTACGGAAGACCCTACTTTTGCGGTGACCTTCTCTTTGCCATTGATTCGAATGATCATGCCTCATTTTGTCTTTACGATTTCTCCTTCCTGGGTGAAGCATTACAATAGCTTGGGGATAAAGGCGGCACACATGGACTTCGGGCATCATAGCAGTGTCCATCATCCGGTTGAAAGACAAGCTAGATACCGCAGTACCATTTCAGTGGTTGCGAATGCCTATCCCCATGTTTTTGAAAAATATCCCGATCATTATCGGCTAACCTCTCTCCATACACTAATTCGTCCACTCCTTCAGGAGAAAATACGAATTAATTTTTTTGGTCGTGACTGGGATAAAATGAGACCATATTTGGGCGTGGACATCCCCCGCGAGTGGCAATACGGGTACTTGCCCTATACCGATGCGAATAAAGTCTACAGCTCTTCCGACATCGTCATTGGTTTACAAAACTATCAGACGCAAGTTACCCAAAGAACCTACGAAATTTTGGGATCGGGTGGATTTCTATTCACTCAAGATACACCGGAGATTAGGCGATTGTTCACACCAGGCCAAGATCTCGTTGTTTCTTCCTCCCCCGAGGAAACGTTGCGGTTGATACGCCATTATTTAGACCATCCTGAGGAGTGCGAACCGTTTCGAGAGCAAGGTAAACACGCAGTCAAAAATGCTTCCTATCGGCATCGAGCGGAGTATATGATTTCTGTTTTACAGGAGCATGGAATATTGCAGGGAGATCGCAGAGTTGAACAAGCAGATGGAGATTTAGTAACAATCCCCAAAGAAACAAACAAAAAATATGAAGAGCACCGCGTGAAACATGGGGACACCCTTTGGGAGATCTCCAAGAAATACGGGGTAACGATCGAGCAAATCAAGAAATGGAACCGGCTGACTTCCGATATGATCTATGTGGATGAATGCTTGAAGGTCAGAGAAAAAACGACAGAAGATCACGCTGATGGACAAAAAGGGAGCATTCATCTTGTAGAGCGAGGGGACACTCTTTGGAAGATTTCCAAGAAATACGGCGTGTCTGTCGAGCAGATTAAAAGCTGGAATAAGCTTACTTCCGATGTGATCTATGCAAATCAACAACTGAAGATTGAGGATGAAATGGGGAGACTGTAATGGAACCAAATGTCCCGATCTCGCGAATGCCAAAAGAAGTAGCTCTCACCTTTGATGATGGTCCCGATCATTTGTGGACACCGCGCATACTCGATGTATTAGCAAACTATCGTATTAAGGCAACGTTCATGTGTGTAGGGAAGGCAGTGCTGAAAAATCCTCATGTGCTCAGGCGTATCAAGGAAGAGGGGCATATCATTGGCAATCACAGCTGGGATCATCCGTACTTGACGCATTTGTCCTTGTCGGATGTGGTGGCACAGGTCGAGCGTACAAGGACAGAAATAGATCGGGTAGCTGGTGTGAAAACCCGGTTTTTCCGCCCACCTTACGGAGATCTAAATGATGAGGTCGTCCGAAAAGTGACTTCCCTTGATCATGAAATCCTCCTGTGGGATATCGACAGCTGGGACTGGAAAGGACTTACGGGCCCACAAGTTGCGAAAAACATACTTGCACATGTAAGAGACGGTTCGATCGTGTTGCAGCATTGTGCAGGTCCTACCGAAACGGTAAAAGGGACACTTGAAGCATTACCCTATATTATCGAAGTGCTCAGGGAAAGTGGTTTCACATTTTCCACCGTTCCCCAAATGCTCCATCTGTCCGCGTACGGGTAGTACCTTTGCATGCCTTTTAGCATTAGAAAATATTTCCGCATGTAAATCACAGAAAAATTTAACGGCCACTTCCCCGTGGAGTTCAGGGAAACGGCCGTTGAATTTTTGCATCCTTTTTGTCTACTTGACAGGGTTATGACCAATTTGCAATGGTGTTTTCCTGTAAGGTCTCGACGTTGTTTTGTTGCTAGTGTTCAATTTGGTCCTTGATCGTGAGCAAAATACGCTTCTCCAGACGAGATACCTGAACTTGAGAGATCCCTAGTCGCTCGGCTACTTCGGATTGTGTCTGATCCTTGTAATAGCGCAGATAGACAATGAGCTGCTCGCGTTCTGTCAACCGGCTGATCGCATCCTTCAAGGCAATTTTCTCAAACCACTTATTTACACTTTCATCCGCGATCTGGTCAATCAGCGTGATTGGGTCACCGTCATTTTCAAAGACGGTTTCATGGATGGAAGAAGGTGCTCTGCTCGCTTCTTGCGCAAAGACAACCTCCTCCGGCGTGATTCCCACAGCTTCTGCGACCTCTGCGATCGTGGGTGCACGGCCGAATTGCTTGTACAGTTCATCCTTTGCACGTCGTACCTTATTCGCTGTTTCTTTTAACGATCGACTGACCTTAACCGTACCGTCATCGCGTAAAAAACGTTGGATCTCCCCGATGATCATCGGCACAGCATAAGTCGAAAATCTCACGTCATACGACAGATCAAACTTGTCCACGGCCTTCAACAGGCCAATACAACCGATCTGAAACAAATCATCCGCCTCATACCCGCGGTTGATAAAGCGCTGGACGACGGACCAGACCAGCCGGATGTTGCTATTCACGAGAAGCTCGCGTGCATCCGCATCACCAGCTTGGCTCTTGGCAATCAAATCTTTCACTTGGTCATTGGTCAGAAATGGTTGACTCGCATTTTTGATATCGGCACCCATTTGGCACTACCCCTAATTTTGCAATGCTTTGGCAAACGACAGGCGTTTGGTTAGGCGAACAGTCGTCCCTTTACCGACGACAGTTGCCACTTCCAAAGAATCCATGAAATTCTCCATAATGGTGAAGCCCATTCCGGAACGTTCCAGTTCTGGTTTTGTCGTATAGAGCGGCTGCATCGCTTGTTCCACATCATCAATCCCTTTTCCGTTGTCTTCTACGACAACGTCCACTTTACCCTCTTCTATTTGCACGGAGATATGTACCACACCCTCTGGATTTTCGTCATACCCGTGAATAATCGCATTGGTCACCGCTTCCGAGATCACGGTCTTGATCTCCTCTAATTCATCCATCGTAATATCCAGCTGGGAAATAAACGATGCGACGGCCACACGGGCAAATGCTTCATTTTGACTCAAAGCTGCGAACGAAACGGACATAAAGTTACGTTGTGTCATGGTTTACGCCACCCCCAGAACAAGCAGTGCATCTGCTTCGTTTTCACGAAACTTAATCACTTTGAACAAGCCTGACATCTCGAAAATCCGATAGATTGTCGGATTTATCGAGGTCACATACATATCCCCCGAGCGTGCGGATATCTGCTTGTACCTGCCCAAAATGACTCCGATACCTGAACTGTCCATAAACGTCAAATCAGCCAAACTCAATACAATATGGCGAATGTCGGGGGCCCGTAAAATCTCATCTACCTTACCTCGCAGCTCTTCTGCTGTATGATGATCCAGCTCTCCCTGCAAACGGATAACCAATACATCCTGTTTGGTCTCCATCGCGATGCGCAAACTCATGGCTGACACACTCCTTCATCCCGTAATGAAACTCTCTTTTCTTCTTCTTCTCACCCAATTCCTGCCAGTCGACAAAAGAACAAAAAAATCGAGCAGCCACAGTATTCCATTCGAGGCAACTCGATTCTTTTCGCGTTCTTAGGTGTCTCTAGTAGCTGATGAAAACATTCTTGGTCGTCCGCTTAAGAATCTCCCACATGCCTGCTTTTGCCACTGACTGTTCCGGGTACAGATCGATACGATTCACTTCTTTGCCTTCTTTTGTCCGAATAAAGATATGTCCGATGACCTGCTCCTTGTTGACGGGGGCATTCACTCGTTGATCGAGTACGATTTCTCGTGAATAATGATCGCCAGATTCCCCTTTTTTCATCAGCAAGCTGACCGAATGGGGGGTGACAGCATTGATTTGTGGCTGTTGGCCTTTATCGACCGTGATCAGCTGTACCGCTTCCCCTTTTTTGTACATGGGCATGACCTGGAAGTGCGTGAAAGCGTAATTGAACATCGTGGAAACTTCATTATTGCGCGTTTTCACATCTGGTTCACCCATGACTACCGCAATGACACGCATGTTATTGCGTTTTGCTGTTGCTGTCAAGCAATATTTGGCTTCTCCTGTATAGCCTGTTTTCAGACCATCTACACCTTCATAAAAGCGTACCAGTCGGTTCGTATTAACCAACCAAAACGGGTTCGCACTATCCTTGCGCAGGTAGTCCTGATACGTTCCGGTAAATCGAGTGATTCCCTCATGCTTTAATAATTCTCTCGACATGATTGCGATATCTTGAGCAGAGGAATAGTGGTTTTCTGCTGGCAACCCATTTGAGTTCACAAAATGAGTATTTTTCATGCCAAGCTGCTTTGCCCGCTCATTCATACGGTTGACAAATCCATCTTCTGTCCCCCCCAGATGCTCAGCCATAGCCACTGAAGCGTCATTCCCCGATGCGATCGCGATGCCCTTGATCATATCCTCTACCGTCATTTCTTCGCCAGGTTGAAGGAAAATTTGAGATCCGCCCATCGAGGCAGCTCTCTCACTCGTCCTTACTTTATCCGTTAGCTTTAATTCCCCTCGTTCTACCGCTTCCATAATGAGGAGCATGGTCATTACTTTGGTGATGCTGGCAGGCGGCATTTTTTCATTGGCGTTCTTATCATAAAGAATTGTCCCCGTATCAGCCTCGATCATGACAGCTGACCGTGCGTGTGGTGCAAAATTCATTTCTCCATTCTGGGGCCCAGACTTCTCAGCAGCCGCGACAACCATCGGAGAAAAGAAGGTAAAGCACATGATGAAGCATAGAGCGAGATATCCATTCCGTTTCATAACAGTCTCTTCCCTCCATTCATGGTTTTATTCTCACCAACCGGATAGGAAAATATTCACAAGAAAAATCCCTTCCGCAACAAGCAGAAGGGATCTTCCTTTAGATGACAAAGCGACTCACGTTTTCCGTTAACTCGTCCGCCATTTTTTTCAGTTGCTCTACATTTTCATTAATACGAGCAATGGAATGCAGCTGCTCATCCACGGTCTCGACGACACCTGTGATCGAGTCACTGATTTCATCAGACATGGAAGCCAGGCGTTGCATCGAGTTCGTTACGACTTGGTTGCCCGCTGCCATTTCCTCTGAAGTTGCCGTCATCGATTCACTTTGTTCTGCAGCCGATTGAATTTCTGCGACGATGTTTTGGAAAGCTGCACCTACGGATTCTACCGATTGGAGTCCGCCACTCACCATCGCCACGATTTCATCCATGTGTTTGCTCATATCCATCGCTTCGTCATTGATCGAATGAGCGATTGAAGCAATTCTTTCCGAGAAGGAGCTGCTCTCTTCTGCCAGCTTGCGCACTTCACTCGCTACCACAGAGAATCCGCGTCCTGCATCTCCTGCTCGCGCCGCTTCGATTGCTGCATTCAGTGCCAGTAGATTCGTCTGGGATGCGATGCTGCTGATCATTTCGACAATACTCGTAATTTGACGAGCTCTTTCCCGCAGGCTGTGCATTTGTCCAGCTGTACGTTCTACTTCAGCGGTCGCCTGACGCACCGTTCCAATTACGTCCTCTACCAATTGCATACCGCCTTGTGCCCGTTCAAAGGTACGTGTAGTCGCAACAGAGGTGGACTCAGCCGCCACCGCTACTTGTTCGACACCCTGTGAGATTTCAGAGACCGTATGAGCCGTAGCTTGTACCTCATTCGTTTGCGTTGAAACACGGGTAGCAATCACTGAAATATTATCCGTGATCACGCTGATCGCCCCTTTGTTTTCTTCAGCAAACAAGGTTAGCTCATCGGTTGCGATATTCAACTGATTCGCCTGTCCTTGGACCATTGCAATGAGCTTGCGCAATTCGGCGGCCATCTCATTCATCTTGCGTCCTACCATGGCCAATTCGTCGTTCCCATTGACCTTTACGTGTACATCGAAATGCCCTGCACCAATCCGTTCCATATCTTTTGCAATCGCATAGAGGGACGTGCGGATGCGTTTGGCAAACCACCAGATCAGCCAGACTGAAATCCCAATCACCGGAATGCTGATTAGGACAAAGTACCATCCCATGCTGTTCACTTCGCCGTATACTTCATCTACGCCTGTTGATAACACAACATTCCAATGCAGAACAGAAATAGGAGCATAGGCGGCAAAACTGGCCATTCCGTTATCCGTATAGAGCAAGCTGTTACTGGATTCCTGTTTCATCATGTCGAGCATATCGCTGTATTCGCTCTTCCCTGCAAGGGAGAGCTTGTTGTTTTGCTCAGCGTCTTTATGTGCGACTACTAGGCCATCCGGTCGGACAACGAATGCATAACCGTTTTGCATAAAAGGAATTTCTTGCGTCTTCTGCACGATCTGATCGATCGTAAATCCAACGACAAACAACCGTTGCGTGTCCTTATTCTTTTCCCCTACAGGTGTCGCAATATAAAGAAAACTCTTATTAATACCCTCGACGATTTCCTCATCGGATACGATTGTACCAGCGCTGCTTAGCGCTTTTTGAAAGTATTGCTTCTCTTTGAAATCGATCTCGTTTTTCCCGGTAAGGGAGTAAATCGATTTCCCGGTAGCCGTATCAATCAAGTAGATCTTGGATATTTCCTTGTGGCTTTGACGCAGTAGTGTGAACTGTTCCCTGACGAGTGGCTCCAGCTCCGTCGACATGACCCGCTTGGAGGCTGCTGCTTCCGTAGAAGTCACGATGGAACTCAACCAGTCATTCATATTGGTAGCATGCTGCTCAGCCAACATTTTTGCTTGCTTAGAAGTGATGTTGATCAAGGTAGATTTAGAAAAAGAAAGCGCTATGTATTGCAGAGATCCAATAATAATAAGGACAAGAATCAGTCCAAACACAATCATTTTGGTAGCCAATGATCCTTTTAACTGCCCGGCAGATGTCTCAGTCAAGGTCTTGAATTTCTGAAAGAACGCTGCAAAGCTTCCAGATCCCTTTCCTTTCCATCGCGGCATTAGGATTTTTTTCATGAAACCTACCCCCTTTTTCTAAATACTCTACATTTTACCAGAAGAAGAACAGAAAAAAATACCTCTGAAAGAAATACTCTTGGGTATGATACCCGTTTTTCTCAGAGGTAAAACCACTTTAGGAAACCTCTATCGAGACTCGCTCATAGAGGGCGGATGCTGACAAACCACAGAAAGGGAAGCGAGTTCCCAGCCCACTGGCCTGAGAACCCGCTTTTTTTGTAGAAACTAGTTATACAAGTGGCATGCAGCAAAGTGTCCTGGTTCAATTTCCTTCCACTCTGGAGCCGCAGCGGCACACTCAGGCATCGCTTTCGGGCATCTTGTACGGAAATGGCAACCGCTCGGCGGATTCATCGGACTCGGTACGTCGCCTTGGAGAACGATGCGCTCCCGGTTACGTTCGATTTCTGGATCCGGAATCGGAATCGCGGACAACAGTGCTTGTGTGTAAGGATGAAGTGGCTTTTCGTACAGTGCTTCACTATCAGCCAGCTCAACCATTTTGCCCAAGTACATAACAGCAACGCGGTCAGAAATATATTTTACCATGGACAGGTCATGAGCGATGAACATGTAGGTCAAGCCCATTTTCTCCTGCAATTGCTCCAAAAGGTTAACGACCTGTGCCTGTACCGAAACGTCCAATGCAGAGATTGGCTCGTCGCAAACGATAAACTTTGGTTCTACGGCGAGTGCACGTGCAATCCCGATCCGTTGGCGTTGACCACCGGAGAATTCATGCGGGAAGCGGTTCATGTGCTCAGGGTTCAAGCTCACCAAGGACAATAGCTCCTGGATGCGCTCTTTGCGCTTCTGACCGGAAGCCAGGTTATGAATATCCAGCGCCTCACCAATGATATCCCCGACTGTCATACGTGGGTTCAAAGAAGCGTATGGGTCTTGGAAAATCATTTGCATGTTGCGGCGCATCGCCTTCATTTCATGGTTGTTCAGGTTCATAATGCTTTTGCCTTCAAACAGGACATCTCCTGCTGTCGCATCGTACAAACGAAGTAGCGTACGACCAGCTGTGGATTTCCCGCAGCCAGACTCACCTACGATACCCAGCGTTTCACCACGTTTGATTTCAAAAGAGATATCGTTAACAGCTTTTAGCGTATTGTCACCAATGCTAAAAAACTTTTTCAAATTGCGGACTTCAATCAGCGTATCACGGTTATCCACTGTTTCCCCTCCTCCTACGATCCTGCGCGGTTCTGAGCAAGCGGATGCTGGAGCCAGCAAGCTGCTCGTTGGGTCGTGCTGACGTCATTCAAATCAGGATCGATTTCTTGGCACACACGCATCGCAGATTCACAACGTGCCGTAAAGCCACAGCCAACTGGTGGACGCAACAGATCCGGCGGAGTACCGAAGATCGGAGTCAACGGTTCGTCGCGGTTCAGGTCAAGACGTGGAACAGAACGCAGCAAACCTTTTGTGTATGGGTGTTGTGGGTTGTAGAAAATATCATCTACGGTTCCCGTTTCAATCACTTTACCTGCGTACATAACGATTACGCGATCACACATTTCCGCAACGACACCCAGGTCATGCGTAATCAGGATGATGGAAGTACCTGTTTTCTTTTGCAGGTCTTTCATCAGATCCAAGATTTGCGCTTGGATGGTTACGTCTAATGCGGTAGTCGGTTCATCGGCAATCAACAATTTTGGAGAACAAGCCAATGCGATTGCAATCATCGCGCGTTGGCGCATCCCGCCGGAAAATTCGTGTGGGTATTGCTCAATACGTTTTTCCGGTTGTGGAATACCTACCATCGTCAAGAGCTCAATGGCACGCTCACGAGCTGCTGAGCGAGACATATTTTGGTGCTTGATCAAGCCCTCTGTAATCTGGTTCCCAATTGTCATAGTAGGGTTCAGAGAGGTCATTGGATCCTGGAAGATCATCCCGATTTCTTTCCCGCGAATTGCTTCCATCTGTTTACTCGACTTTTTGACGATGTTCTCGCCATTAAAGAGGATTTCACCTTTTTTAATGTCTCCAGGAGGCATCGGAATCAATTTCATAAGGGTTTGGGCTGTCACGGATTTACCGCAACCAGACTCCCCTACGATTGCCACCGCTTCTCCACGGTTTACATGAAAATTCACACCGCGTACTGCCTTTACTTCCCCTGCATACGTATGGAAGGAGACATGCAGGTCTTTTACATCAAGAATGCGTTCCATAACGATGATCCCTCCTATTTCCGCAGGC
>JARDZO010000204.1 GCA_029240815.1 Brevibacillus sp. | reverse complement strand
GCACATACTAGCAAATACACGAGAGGCTGCCAAAAGGAGGGGATGTTTTGAACGATCCGATGTTTTTACGCCTGCGCAAAAGACTGGCGGTGAAGCCAGAAGCTCTCATTACGATGGGGGATGTCTGTCAGATTTACTGGAACGGAGAACGGGAAGAAGCGATCAGTAGAATGCCTATCTACCAAGTAAAGCCTGAGGACGGAAACCTCATCATTATTGATATCATGCAAGTGATTCAACGACTGCGTTCGGCCTATCCGGAAGCGGAACTGGATATCCAGGGCTCCCCGCAACTCATTGTCGAGGTGCTCAATCCGCGAAAGAAGGCGAATCCCGTATTAGTGGCGCTTGTTTGGATTTTGCTCTTTGTTGGCTCCGGGCTGGCGATCATGAATTTTCATACTGATGTGAGCATGATGCAAGTTCATCAGCGCATCTTTTATTTGATAACCGGTCAGGAGAGCAAACAACCGTTATGGCTGCAGATCCCCTACTCAATCGGTATTGGTATGGGTATGATCCTGTTTTTTAATCACATCTTCAAGAAAAAGATCAATGAAGAGCCCAGCCCCCTCGAAGTGGAACTTTTTATGTACCAGCAAAGCCTCGATCAATATTACATCCAGCACGAAAACAAGGAAAACCAGCGGACTAAGACATGACGATTTGGTTAGCGTTGTTGCTGGTGCTCATTGGTCTGGGGGGCGGATTAGCTGTGGGGGGCGGACTAGTAGCGTTCATTACCGTACTGGATATCATTCCGAGATTGACTCAGCTGACCAACGCACATCGCTATATTCGTTCTTTTGAATGGTCCTTAGTAATGGGGGCTCTCTTTTTTACGCTCATCGATTTCTTTCATTGGGGAGCTCATCTTCCCTTACTCCTCTCATCTGTGTACGGGCTGTTGGCAGGCATTTTTGTGGGGACATTGGCTGCAGGATTAACAGAAATGCTCAATGTGTTCCCGATCCTGGCCAAGCGCCTGCACATGGATGGGAAGCTGCTCTATTTGCTCATGGCTGTGGTATTCGGCAAAGTGACGGGATCGATCCTGCAATGGTTCCTGAACTTGTGAACTGGTAAATACCTCTATTCATAGGTAACTTTTGAAAAAGGAAGGATATAGGTACGGATTGCATCATGGGCATTGAATCTGTGAAAAAAGGAGTGGGAAAATGGCGACCAAAGCAAAATCAAAACCTATTGGGTCCATGCAAATGACCAAGCAGATGTATAAGCAGGAAGCTTCCAAATACCAACCGAAGCGAAATGTCTTGCTCAACTCCATACGCGCATTCTGGGTAGGCGGGACCATTTGTTTGTTTGGGCAGGTCTTGCAGAACATGTACATTCACTTTTTTGGATTTACGGAAAAGACAGCCAGCAATCCAACGGTCGCAACGCTGATTTTTATCTCTGTATTGCTGACGGGGCTCGGTGTCTACGACAATATCGGTCAATATGCAGGTGCAGGCTCAGCCGTACCTGTTACTGGTTTTGCCAACTCCATTGCAGCGGCGGCAATTGAGCACCGCAGTGAGGGCTTTGTCCTCGGGGTAGGCGGCAATATGTTCAAACTGGCGGGTTCGGTCATTGTGTTTGGGGTGGTGGCTGCGTTTGTTGCGGGCATCATCAAGACGTTGTTTAAAATGATCTTCTGAGGGAGGGATCTTTCGTGGAAAGCAAAAAGCAAGTGTCCCGGATCAATCGGCAAACTTGGCATTTCTCGCAAGATGTCCGCTTGCAAGCCTCGGCCGTATCGGTCGGTCCCAAAGAAGGAGAAGGGCCTTTGGCAGCGTTGTTTGACAAGATTCATGACGATATGTACGCAGGCCAAAAGACCTGGGAGGATGCAGAGCGGCAGCTGATGGAGGATGCAGTTACGACCGTTTTGCAAAAGGCGGGAATTACAGAGCAGGATGTTGATGTCATTCTCGCAGGGGATTTGCTCAACCAAAACATCACGACAAACTTTACTGCTGAGAAGCTTGCCATTCCTTTGCTGGGAATGTACGGGGCGTGCTCGACTTCGATGTTGACACTATCCACCGCCGCGGCACTGGTCAACGCAGGGTATGCAAACAAGGCAATTGCAGCCTGCAGTAGTCATAACGCCACAGCAGAACGCCAATATCGCTACCCAACCGAATACGGAGGACAAAAACCTCCGACTGCTCAATGGACAGTGACAGGTTCAGGAGCGGGCCTGGTGGGGATCGGGGGCATTGGACCGCGTATCACCTATGCCACAGTAGGCAAAGTGGTCGATATGGGTATCACGGATCCGTTTGATATGGGCTCGGCGATGGCACCTGCTGCTGTATCTACCCTGCAGGCGCATTTTAAAGACACGGGTCGTTCCCCTCAGACCTACGACTTGATTGTAACTGGGGACCTGGCATCGGTCGGTTACCCGATCGTCAAGGAGCTCATGCTGCGTGATGGATATCAAATGGATCAAGTGTATAACGACTGCGGGCTGATGATATTTACACCCGATCAGGATGTTTTTGCAGGGGCGAGCGGTTGTGCGAGCAGCGCAGTTGTCACCTACAGCTACATCATGGACCAATTACAGAAAGGCCTGCTGAAAAAAGTGCTGGTTTGTGCGACGGGAGCATTGTTGAGCCCGGTGAGCTATCAGCAAGGAAATTCCATTCCGTGCATCGCGCATGCGGTCGCGCTAGAGGGAGGACAATGATGGAATACGTAATTGCGTTTGTTATCGGTGGTCTTGTCTGTGTCGTGGGCCAGCTTCTAATGGACGTAGGTAAGCTGACTCCTGCACATGTGATGAGTACCTTGGTTGTGGCTGGAGTCGTGCTCGATTTTGTCGGCGTGTACGACAAATTCATTGACTTTGCGGGAGCAGGTGCGACTGTCCCGATCACGAGCTTTGGCCATTCCCTTTATCATGGGGCAATCGGTGAAGCGGAGCAGCATGGATTGATCGGTGTCGTTACGGGGATTTTTGAGGTGACGAGCGCAGGGATATCGGCGGCGATCGCGTTCGGATTTTTAGCGTCGCTTGTTTTCAAACCGAAAGGATAGCTGGTACGCAGTCAAAGGCGGTGAACGAAGATGGATCGCCAGCAAAGAAAGGTAATCCTGGTGACAGACGGAGACCATGTCGCGCAAAAAGTGGTGGAGACGGTCGCCCGAGAGTTGGGAGGTCGGTGCATTTCGCTGTCAGCCGGAAATCCGACGCCGCTTCGTGGTAGTCAAATGGTGGAGCTGATCAAAATGGCTCCACATGATCCCGTAATCGTTATGTTTGATGATAACGGCGATTTTGGAAGGGGGAGAGGAGAGCAGGCCATTGAGTATGTGGTCAAGCATCCGGATATTGAGGTGATCGGTGCTATTGCAGTTGCTTCCAATACCCGTTTCGTCCAAGGCGCTACTGTAGCGTATTCTGTCGATAACCACGGACAGATCGTTGAAGAAGCGGTGGACAAGGATGGCTATGCGGACGAGGAACTGAAACATCGCATTTACGGAGATACCGTGGATATCCTGAACGCACTTCAGGTGCAAAATGTAATAGGCATCGGTGACATCGGGAAGATGGAAGGAAAAGACAGTCTGCAAAACGGGTGTCCGATCACCAGAATAGCCGTGCAATGGATATTGGAAAGGAGTAGAGTACATGACGCAGGTAACGGAAAAACGTCGTCCCCTCTCAGACCAAGTCGATGAAAACAAAGAGTACTTAAACGATCGACTGGGGGTTGGCACCAGTTTTGATATAGGCGCCCACGAATTTTTCATTGGAAGCACCAAAGTGGTTCTGTATTACATAAATGGTTTCGCAGACAGCCATCTCATCACTCAAATCATGCGAGACTTGAACGACTTGCGTGGACGGGATGTTCAAAACAACATCTTTGATCATCTATTCTACAAATACATTCCTTTTTTCCAGCTCGAAAAAGTAAGCCAGACCGACGAGTTCATGGATAAGCTGCTAGTCGGGCAGATTGGGCTGATCATCGACCATTCATCGGATGCCATCATCATGGATGCGAAAGTGCTGCCGGTACGCTCTCCTCAGGAGCCAGATACCGAGAGAATCGTGAGGGGAGCGCACGATGGTTTTACGGAAGCATTGGTCATGAATACCGTGTTGACCCGCAGGCGAATTCGTGACGAACGGCTGCGCTTTGAGATCATGCGGATCGGTGAACGCACCAAGACGGATGTGGCGGTTGCCTATTTGCAAGATGTGGCAAATGAAAAGCTCGTGGACACCCTGAAGGAACGTCTGCAAAACATCCAAATAGACGGGATACCGATGGCTGAAAAGACGGTAGAAGAATTTATAATTGGGAAGACGTTCAATCCGTTTCCCCTGGTGCGATACACAGAACGGCCAGACGTAGCCGCCGTGCATTTGCTGGAAGGGCATGTTCTCATTTACGTCGACAATTCACCCAGCGTGATGATTACCCCGGCAACCTATTTTCACCATGTCCAGCACGCAGAGGAATATCGGCAAACGCCAGTGGTCGGAGCTTACCTGCGCTGGGTTCGCTTTTTTGGCATCTTCGCTTCTCTTTTTGTCCTGCCGATCTGGCTGCTGTTGGTTATGCATCCGTCCATGATTCCGGATCAGCTCCATTTTCTTGGAATTAAAGACAAAGGAAGCGTCCCTCTTTTGGCTCAATTTTTGATGGCGGAGGTCGGGCTCGATTTGATGCGGATGGCCGCTATTCATACACCTAACCCCTTGTCTATAGCCATGGGCTTACTCGCAGCTATTTTGGTAGGTGACGTGGCGATCAAGGTAGGACTGTTTGCGCCGGAGGTCATCCTTTACCTCGCCGTTGCTGCCGTGGGTATGTTTGCGACACCCAGCTATGAATTGAGTCTCGCCAATCGATTGGTTCGCATCTTCTTGATTCTCATGGTCGGTTTCTTCTCAACGCCGGGTTTAATGATCGGCTTCACCGTCGTTTTGGTTGGTCTTGCCGCTACCCGATCTCTAAATACGCCCTATTTGTGGCCGTTCATTCCGTTCAACTATAAAGGCTTCAAGGATATCATGATCCGGATCGCGGTTCCGAGTAAAAACAACCGCCCGAGCATTGTTCGATCGCAAAATAGTTCTAGGCAATAATATTCTGAAAACGTCAGTTAACACCCATTGTCAAATGAACGTCCATGTAGTAAATTTGATGGGAAGCCTTACGGAGCTTGTTATGTTCGGCAACTGACTTTTGGTCGGTTGCCTTTCTCTATAGGAAAATAACGTGCAAAAATGATTCGGTGCAGACGATTGGGGAGGAAAGAAACATGTTTTTACACGGGACAAGTCGAGTAAACGAGTTAGGTAATCTGGAGATCGGTGGCTGTGATACGACACAACTGGCAGCGCAATACGGGACACCGCTCTACGTATACGACGAAGCACAGATTCGCAGTAAGTGCCGTGATTTTGTTGAGGCGTTCCGAAAATCTGGCTTTGCTTTTCAGGTAGCCTATGCGAGCAAGGCTTTCTGTACGATGGCGATGTGCAAATTGGTAGAAGAGGAAGGCCTGTCTCTCGATGTCGTATCGGGTGGAGAACTGTACACAGCGATGCAAGCTGGGTTTCCAGTGGATCGGATTCACTTCCATGGCAACAACAAATCATTGGATGAAATCGTAATGGCTCTCGACGCCAAGATTGGCTGTTTTGTCGTGGATAATTTTTATGAGCTACATTTGCTTGATCAACTGGCTGCAGAGCGCGGGGAAAAGGTGTCGGTCCTGCTCCGAGTGACTCCAGGTGTGGAAGCTCACACGCATGAGTACATTTCTACGGGTCAGGTAGATTCAAAATTTGGATTTGATGTGAAACATGGGCAAGCATTGGAAGCGATGAAATTTTCCTTTGAAAGCAATCATCTTCATTTATTAGGTGTACACAGCCACATCGGTTCGCAAATTTTCGAAACCGAGGGCTTCTTGGTCGCAGTGAGAAGGCTGACTGAACTGCTAGGTGAAGCAAAAGAAGCATTTGGCTTTTTACCTGAAGTGTTAAACGTTGGAGGCGGTTTTGGTATCCGCTATGTTGAGGGAGACACTCCGCAGCCAGCTGAAACTTATATCAAAGCGATCACTGACGCGGTGCGAGAAGAGTTGAATGCTCGTGAAATTCCACTACCAGAGCTGTGGATCGAGCCGGGTCGCAGTGTCGTCGGAGATGCAGGAACTACTTTGTATCGAATTGGCTCCAACAAGGAAATTCCGAATGTGCGCAAATACATCGCGGTAGATGGCGGAATGACCGATAATCTAAGACCAGCCTTGTATCAAGCGGAATATGAAGCAACGGTTGCCAACAAAATGAACGAGCCTGCAACAGAAGTGGTCTCGATTGCCGGCAAATGCTGCGAATCCGGCGATATGCTGATCTGGGATGTGAAGCTTCCAGCCACAGTCGCTGGCGACATTTTGGCAGTGCCAAGCACAGGTGCCTATGGCTATTCGATGTCCAACAACTACAACCGCATCGCTCGACCTGCTGTTGTTTTCGTAAAGGATGGAGAAGCGGAACTGGTAGTAAAGCGTGAGAGCATTGCAGATGTTGTCAGTCACGACCTGCTGCCAAAGCGTGCACAATTGCAACGATAATAATCAAAAAGGTTCAGCCTCCCTGGGTATCTGGGGAGGTTTTTTTAGGTCTTTTGTGCCATTTTTTATGAATCCTCCATATCCCTTTTACAGAAAATTAACGTGTGACTGCCATAATGGGGAATGGCGAGGAGGAAAGATTCACCATGTGGTCGACACTCATGCATCGGTTCCGACGCTTTCCCTTTTTTTCATTGGATAAACGGCAATGGATAAAAAATGTTATCAGCCAGGAAGTTGAAAAAGGGCGTAGCGTAGTCATGTTTTATGTGGATATTGTCAAGCTGACAGAAGTGGAGAACCGCTACGGGGATGTGATTGCCAAGCGGGTGCTTCATATTTTCGAGAGAATCATGCCTGCCGTATCTCGTCATGTTTTTGAAATCAGGGGGAAAATCCTCGCGATCCAAAAGCTGTGGGGCGACGATTTCGCCATTTACGTTTCATTTAGTGGCAGTGTGAATGAAGAGGATTGCCGGATGCTATCCATTCATTTTCAGGAACAGGCGGAAAAGCAATTAAATCGGCAGGTGAGCTTTGTTAATCGAGAGGAACTACGTGTCCATATCGGTTATGCAAGTCTGCCGGGGCAAGATATTGTCAAGGAAATGTATACGTCCGTAAAGCGTGCGGTACATATGGCGAAGTACGGGATTACTTCAGAAAAATATACCAATGTCACTCAATTTCATAAGTTACTTGCGGAAGAAAACGTGCATATGCACTTTATGCCGATCATTCATTTACCTGATGGAGAGGCATTGGGCTGGGAAGCTTTGGCGCGTGGACCTATGGATAGTCCGTTTGCCACTCCATCCATGCTGTTCAATTATGCGGAGGAGACGGACACGGTATTTCGCCTGGAGCACATCTGTCGGAAAAGAGCGCTGGAGCAATTGCGTTACCTGAAGCCGCAGCAGAAGTTGTTCATCAATCTGGACCCACGTGCCATCGATGATCCTTTTCTTCTGCGAGGTGAAGTGTTCTCCTTATTTGAGCAATACGGATTGAATCCCCACAATATTGTGTTTGAAATTACCGAACGCCATGCTATATCGAATTACACGGTCTTTCGTAAAATCATAGAGGAGTACAGGAAAAAAGGCTATCTGATCGCTGTAGATGATGCAGGAGCCGGGTATTCTAGCTTGGAGTCTATAACAGAAATTTATCCGGATTTTATCAAGCTGGATATGTCGCTCATACGTAATGTGGATGTAGATCCGATCAAACAAGCTCTACTGGAAACGTTCGTACAGTTTGCGGATAAGGTTAACTGCAAAATTATAGCGGAAGGCATCGAGACGCAACGTGAGCTAGAGACGTTGATGGAGATAGGTGTCGCATACGGACAGGGATATTTTCTTGGTCGGCCAGATAAAGGGATGACACACGTCTCTGGTCAGGCAATGAATTTTCTTCGCTTTATGCAAGAGAAGCGAACAAGTGAACAGGGCGAGCCCTTGGTCTTTACACCAGCCATGTCAGAAATCTTGACGAAGACCATCTGTGTGGAAAAGTATGCAAAAGTGCGTCGCGTTCACGAAATATTCGAGCAGAATCAACGAATTGAAAGTGTCGTTGTGCTGGAGGAAGGGGAGCCGATTGGCCTGATCATGAGGTTTCAGCTCTATCAAATATTGGGGGGGCAATACGGAATCGCCCTTTACTATGAGCGCCCCATTTCACAGATCATGAATGCGAATCCGCTTACCGCCTACAAGGATGACAAGCTGGACGAGGTAGCTCGACGCGCCATGGCTCGGGATGCTTATCATCTCTACGACGTGGTGATCATCACTGGCGAGGAAAATGAATACATCGGGATCGTGACTGTGCAAAGCTTGCTAGATAAAATGGCTTCCATCAAACTGGAGATGGCGACCTCTGCAAACCCTTTGACCGGCCTGCCCGGGAATGTACAGATTGAGCGCGAATTAAACAAGCGAATCAAGCAGCGGGAGTCACAGCTGGTCATTTATTGTGATCTTGATCGTTTTAAGTGGTTCAACGATCGGTACGGCTTTGAAGTCGGGGATCAAATCATCGTTAGAACAGCAAACCTATTGAAGGAAGCGGTAAAGCGCTACGGGAGCACAGCCGATTTTGTCGGACACATCGGAGGGGATGACTTCATTGTCATCACGCAAGCCCACTGTGCTCAGGAGCTGGTTTCGTTCTTGATAGACGCATTTTCCCCTTATTTCGCGGATATTTATGAAAAGCGACGCATGGGCGACGGATCTGTCCTTTCCATGTCCATGGCAGGAGTGCGTCTCATCGCAGACAGGTATGAAAATGTGGAGGCGATTGCAGAGCGGGCGGCGCATGTGAAAAAGCTGGCGAAGGAGCAGGCAGGTACTGTGTTTCTCGATGATTGGGAATTTCGCTCCGATGAAGCGCATCGATCTGGGGTATAAATTGGACGGCGTCCCTTACGCATGGTAAAATGGGTACGTTAACTTTACCAGGTCTGGAGGCTTACATAATGAAAAAAGCGAATATCACCATGGAAAATGGTAATCAAATCGAGCTGGAGCTGTATGATCAAGAAGCTCCTGGAACCGTAGCCAACTTCGAAAAATTGGCAAACGAAGGCTTCTACAACGGTCTGGCGTTCCACCGTGTCATCCCAGGATTCGTAGCACAAGGTGGCTGCCCTCATGGAACAGGTACAGGCGGCCCTGGATATACCATCAAATGTGAAACGAAAGGAAACCCGCACAAGCATTTGCGTGGCGCTCTTTCCATGGCACATGCGGGCAAAGACACCGGTGGAAGCCAATTCTTCATCTGCTACGATTCCTTCCCGCATCTCGATGGCGTACATACTGTATTCGGAAAAATCACGTCCGGTATGGAACATGTGGATGCAATCAAGCAAGGCGACAAAATGGGTACTGTAAAAGTAACGGCTGAATAAGATTGCTTCCTACCAAACACTGGCGATTGATTTCGTCAGTGTTTTTATTTGCGTCCGAGGGCATGCGTGAGAAGGCTTGTAAGCATATCCAACTGCTGGTATTCTAGAAATTAGACGATTTTTTTGAGGAGGAACCAATGGATCTTTTTCATTTTGATTGGAAGACGGTGCCGTTCCGCATGATTGCGTTCGTCATCGCTTTCTCTTTGCATGAATGGGCACATGCTTTTGTTGCTTGGAAGCTGGGTGACAATACAGCCAAGGATGAGGGACGTTTGACTGTAAATCCGATTCCCCATATCGATCCGTTCGGCTTGATCCTGATATTGTTTGGACCGTTTGGTTGGGCCAAGCCAGTGCCGATCAATCCGCTGCATTTTCGCGGGAACAAACGTCTCGGGATTGTATACGTGTCCGCTGCAGGGCCGTTGATTAATTTGGTGTTGGCTATACTGTTTTCTGTGTTGTACATCGTGGTTGGACACACAGGCGCATTGGAAGGGATGAATGAAAAATGGGCGTATGCGATTGAAATCACGATGGAGTTTTGTATTGTGATTAACGCCGCCTTGTTTGTATTCAACTTGCTGCCGATCGCTCCGTTAGACGGATACAAAATATTACGTTTCCTGTCCCCGCGACGCTGGGATCGCTTCTTTTACAATTTGGAACTCTATGGTCCATGGATTTTGTTGTTGCTCATTTTTATTCCGGGTGTCAGCTCTACCATTTTCGGAATACCTCTTGGATTTATGATCATGTGGGTACAAAAAGTAGCAGTGCAGATCGTTACACTGTTCGTATAAAGGAAACGAGGGAATACCTGTGGCTTACAGCATCAAACTGGATTCTTTTGAGGGGCCGCTCGACCTGTTGCTCCATCTGATCGACAAGGCCGAAGTGGACATTTACGACATTCCCATCGCGGAAATAACCGAGCAGTATCTGGCGACGATTGATACGATGCAGCAGCTGCAGCTGG
>JARDZO010000016.1 GCA_029240815.1 Brevibacillus sp. | reverse complement strand
CGCTTACTCTCAGGAAATGATGGTAGTGCAGGTGAGTTTGGGCACATTTCGATTGATTGGAACGGACCTATCTGTCGTTGTGGGAACAGGGGGTGCCTGGAGAATTACGCGTCAGGTACAGCGATTGAAAATGTAGCCCGTACAAGACTTGCCAGCGCAGCTTCCTCTTTTTCCGGAAGCGTATTGGAAGGGTGCGCGAATCCAACCGCTAAGCAAATTGGTGAAGCAGCCTTGCAGGGCGACCGTTATTCGATCGAGCTGGTAAAGGAGGCTGGCTTTTATTTAGGGATAGGCGCAACCAACCTGATTTATTTGTTTAATCCAGAAGTAATCGTCTTTGGGGGCGGCGTCATGAATACGGCTCCAATCATTTTGCAAGAAATTGAAAGGACTGTTGGAGAGCGCTGCATACCTGGTTTAGCTAGCCAAGTACGTATCGAGCTGAACAGACTGGGAACGAAATCAGGTGTGATGGGAGCGGCAGGTCTTCTTTTTTCAGAGTGGGAGCAAGAGAGAGAAATTCAGATTATTTAATTAACTTTATATTGAAAAGATTTAGATAATTATGTATTATCTAGTTAATTACTCCAATGAAAAAATTAACTTGCCAAGAAGTCATCTCTTAGGAGGCAAATCATGAGCAAAGTAAAGGTTGCCGTTATCGGAGCAGGTTCTATTTCTGACATGCACTTGCAATCGTACCAGCAGAATGGACGAGCAGAGGTTTATGCAGTCGTAGATTTCAACGAAGAACGAGCGAAGGAAAAAGCGCAAACTTACAATGCCAAAGCGTATTACAGCAATTTGGAAGATGTATTTGCAGACCAAGAAGTAGACGCTGTAAGCATTTGCACATGGAATAACACTCATGCAGATATCTCTATCGCTGCGTTACAAGCAGGCAAGCACGTTCTGGTTGAAAAGCCTTTAAGCACATCAGTAGAAAGCGCATTCGAAATCGAAGAAGCGGTAAAACAGAGTGGAAAAGTCATGCAAGTCGGATTTGTCCGCAGATACGATACGAATGCCCAACTTGTGAAGCAATTCATAGATGCTGGAGATTTGGGGGAAATCTATTACGCCAAAGCATCTTGCTTGCGTCGGCTAGGCAATCCTGGTGGATGGTTCGCAGATAAAGAAAGATCAGGAGGAGGACCGCTGATCGACTTAGGGGTTCATGTCATTGACCTATGCTGGTACCTGATGGGCTGTCCAAAGGTAAAGTCGGTTAGTGGGAATACATACAACAAGTTAGGGAATCGCTCCAACGTCAAGAACCTCTCCTTTTACAAAGCGGCAGATTACGATCCTACCCAAAATTCAGTAGAAGATATGGCCAACGCGCTCATCCGTTTTGAAAACGGTGCTTCGCTTATGGTGGACGTAAGCTACACGCTTCACGCTACGAAAAAAGAAGAGCTGTCGGTCAAGCTGTATGGTGACAAAGGTGGCGCCGAGGTAGAGCCGCAGCTTTCGATCGTCACCGAAAAGCACGATACGATTCTAAACGTCAGCCCACAGCTCGATAAATTATCGTTTGATTTTAAACAAGGCTTTCAAAATGAAATCGATCATTTCATTTCCTGCGTACTGGGCGAAAAGCAGACCCTGAGTCCCGTACAAGATGGTGTAGAGATGATGAAAATCCTTTGTGGAATTTACGAGTCCGCACAAACCGGGCGTGAAGTTCATTTTTTGTAAGTAGTCGGCTAGAAATCTCTCAGGGGACATCCAGATTGCATCTATCAGATAACAAATTGTAAGGGGGAAAAGGTCATGAAAAAAGTGTCTTATTTGCGAGCTGCATCTGTCTTGCTTTTTTCAGTAGCTTTACTATTTGGATGTTCCAGTGGCAATGGCAGTACCGGCGGCAATGCAGGTCCGCCGACTTCCAATGCAGGAGAAGCCCCAGCGAAACAAAAAGAGCAGCTGGTGGTGGCGGTCAACGAAAACTTCATCACGATGGACCCGCAAAATACAGGCGACGCCTTGTCTTCAGGGGTACAGAGTGCAATGTTCGAGGGTCTTATGATCTACGACAAAGATTTAAAATTGATTCCTGGATTATCGACTGAATATTCAGCTAACGCTGATGCTACCGAATACACATTCAAACTGCGCCAAAACGTAAAATTCCATGATGGTACGCCGTTTAATGCAGAAGCAGTCAAAATCAACTTTGATCGCATGAGCAAGGAAGAAAACAATCTGCGTGCTTATCGAAATTATAAATACATCAAAAGCACCGATGTTGTAGACGAGTACACGGTAAAGGTGACCCTGAAACAACCGTTTAGTGCCATGATCAACAAATTCACAACAGGGATCATTAGTCCAGCAGCGCTCGAGAAGTATGGGAAAGACATCGCGAAAAACCCTGTAGGTACTGGTCCGTACAAATTTGTGGAGTGGGTGCAAGGAGATCATCTGACGGTGGAGCTGAATCAGGATCACTGGAACAAAGGCGCTGCCAAGGTTGCTAAAATCACCTACAAGCCAGTCCCTGAAAACGGTTCTCGCGTAGCGATGCTTAAAACAGGAGAGGCGGATGTCATCTACCCGCTGCCTGAACAACAAGTAGAGGCATTGAGTGGAGCAGAGGGAGTTAAGGTAGAGCGCACTCCTTCTACGATTACCCGTTATGTTTCCATCAATATGGTGAAAAAGCCATTTGATGACCCTCGTGTCAGACAAGCTATCAACTATGCGGTCGACAAAGATGCGTTCATTAAAGTCGTAAAAGCAGGGTATGGAGCTAAGCTGGAATCGGTCATGTCTCCTACGATCGCGCATTACGCAAAGCAAGGTGTTTATGAATACAACGTTGAGAAAGCCAAGCAATTGCTGAAAGAAGCAGGTTATGAAAATGGCTTTTCAACCGAAATCTGGGGCAATACCAACTCGGATACCATGAAGGGCATGCAGTTCATCCAACAGCAATTGCAAAAAGTCGGCATCACTGTCGATGTGAAATCAATGGAAGAAGCTACTTTGTCAGATGAGATCTATAACATTAAGTCACCGCAAGAAGCAAAAATGAACATGTGGTATGTCAGCTGGTCATCCGCAGATCCGGATAACGCGATGCGCTCCCTGTTCAGTAGCGAGAACTTCCCGCCAACCGGAGCTAATACTGCTTTCTACAAAAACGATCAGGTAGACCAAAGCATCAAGGAAGCTACTCAATCTTCAGACCAGGCGAAACAAAAAGAATTGTACGGGATTGTACAGGAAAATGTATTCAAGGAAGCACCATGGATTTTCCTCGCGGTAGATGAAATTTTGTATGGAAAACGGAGCAACGTTGAAGGTGTATATATCACCCCAAGCGGTGGCATTTACGTAAGAGAAGCGGAATTTAAATAATACCAAAAGCAGCGGTGGGGCGTTGCCTGCTGCCCAACGCTGCTTTACTTTTCATATTTAGGAGGAACCGAAATATGTTCCGTTATATCGTGAAGAGGCTTATCGAGATCATTCCGATCATTTTCGTTGTGTCGTTGCTCATCTTCTTTTTTATTCACTTGGTTCCGGGTGATCCCGTTCGTTTAGCGGCGGGAAAAGATGCCACGCTAGATGAGATCACACGCGTTCGTCAAGAATTGGGATTGGATAAACCGTTGTTCGTTCAGTACGCCACGTATATGCAAAACTTGCTGACAGGTAATTTGGGTCACTCTTTAAAGACGGGTCTGCCCATTAGCGATATGTTCGCTAACCGGTACGAGATTACGATGAAATTGACATTTATGAGTTTAGGATGGGCGCTCGTTCTGGGATTGCTGGTGGGTACCATTTCCGCTGTATTCCGAAACAAATGGCCCGATTATGTAGGGATGCTGACAGCGATCTCAGGCATCTCCTTACCAGGATTTTGGCTGGGACTCATTCTTATACAAGTTTTTTCTGTACAGCTCGGATGGTTCCCGACAGGTGGGGCCGAGAGCTGGAAAAGCTACATTCTTCCATCCATTACATTAGGTGCAGGAATCATGTCGATGCTCGCTCGTTTTACGAGATCATCGTTACTTGAAACGTTAAAGGAAGACTTTATACGGACGGGCCGTGCAAAAGGCTTGAAGGAATCAATGGTGGTTCGAAAGCACGCGCTAAAAAACTCGATGATACCCGTAGTCACTATCGCAGGGCTGCAATTCGGATTTTTATTGGGCGGTTCAGTTGTGGTGGAGACCGTCTTTAGTATCCCTGGGATGGGGCGACTCTTGATTGACTCGATTGCATTCCGCGACTACCCGGTTGTTCAAGCGGTGATTCTGCTCTTCTCACTCGAGTTCATTTTGGTGAACCTTCTCGTTGATATTTTGTACAAAGCTCTAAATCCTAAGATTCGCTATGAAAGTTAAACAGAGGAGGAGACTTATATGGAAGTAGTCAAAGAAGTGAGCCATAGCACTCCGGTCTCCATGGAAAAGAGGAGCTCAAGGGTTGGTGAGTTTTGGACGAAGTGGAAAAAACAAAAAACAGCGTTTTGGGCTGGTTTTTTTATTCTCTTTTTACTCTTTATCGCGATATTTGGTCCTTTCATTGCCCCTTATGATCCCTATGAGCCCGATTACGATGCCACCTTGCAAACACCTTCCAAAGAACATTGGGCAGGAACGGACGAATATGGCAGGGATATATTAAGCCGGATCATTGTGGGAACGGGTATTTCGCTTAGTGTCAGTTTTTCCTCGGTTCTAGTCGGTGCCGTGGTAGGGACGATCCTGGGCTTGTGCAGCGGATACTATGGCGGCTGGATGGATCGTCTCATTATGAGATCAAGTGATGTGATGTTTGCTTTTCCTGACCTACTGCTAGCGATTGCGATTGTGGCTATTTTAGGCCCAGGTTTAACCAATGTGGTGGTAGCGGTAGCTGTGTTCAGTATACCGTCCTTTGCCCGTCTCATTCGAGGTAATACGCTCGCAGCGAAGGAAGCGGTATTCGTAGAAGCAGCCAGGTCCATGGGAGCGAAAAGCAGTCGTATTATTTTTCGCCACATTTTTCCCGAAACAGTCTCCAGTATGATCGTGTTCTTTTCCCTCCGCATTGGTACGTCTATCTTGGCCGCGTCCAGCTTGAGCTTTCTCGGTTTGGGGGCAAAGCCTGAGAGTCCAGACTGGGGAGCGATGTTAAGTATGGGTCGTGATTATTTAGCCACCTCGCCTCACGTAGTCATGATTCCTGGTTTGGCTATCTTCCTTTCCGTACTAGCTTTCAATCTGGTCGGCGATGGCTTGCGAGATATCCTGGACCCGAAAACAAAGAACTAATCGAGGGAGTTGGGGCAGATGAGTGAAAACATCATCGAAGTGAAGCATCTGCAAACACAATTTACAAGAGACAACAAAAAGACGGTCGTCTTGGATAATGTCAGCTTTCACATAAAAAAGGGGGAAGTGCTCGGTCTGGTGGGAGAATCAGGCTGTGGAAAGAGCGTGACGTCCCTCTCGATCATGCGTCTGTTCAAGGATACGACAGGGGAAATTACCAAGGGAGAGATTACGTTCAACGGGACCAATATCTTGTCCATTTCGGAAAGTGACATGCGCGGAATTCGAGGCAAAGAAATCGCGATGATTTTTCAGGAGCCAATGACGTCACTCAATCCGGTCATGAAGATCGGCGAGCAGCTCATGGAGTCTATCCGATTGCACTTAGGCTATTCTGATAAGCAGGCCAAAGATCATGCCGTGAGCATGCTGACCAAAGTAGGGATTCCTAGACCGAGTGAAATTATCAACGAGTACCCGCATCAATTGTCAGGCGGGATGAGGCAGCGAATCATGATCGCGATGGCAATGTCGTGTCGACCCAATTTGCTGATTGCAGATGAGCCTACCACTGCACTGGATGTAACGATTCAGGCACAAATCCTGGATGTAATGAAGCAACTGCAGGCGGAAGAGCATATGTCGATGCTTTTAATCACGCACGATCTCGGTGTTGTAGCGGAAATGTGCAATCGCGTAGTCGTCATGTACGCTGGTCGAGTGGTTGAAGAGGCTTCCGTTTATGATTTGTTCGATGATCCGAAACATCCGTACACCAAGGGCTTAATCGGTTCGGTCCCGAAACTGGGTCAAAAGCGCCCTCGACTCGAGTCTGTTCCCGGGAATGTGCCTAATCCAAACCAGATGCCCAAGGGATGCAAGTTTGCTCCGCGTTGCAAGGATGTCATGTCCGTCTGTTGGGAGGAAGAACCTGGGTTAACCACAACAGGTCCAGAACGTTTTTGCCGCTGCTGGCTCTATCGAGAAGAAAGTAGGGATGCGTATGTCTAAGTCACTGGTTGTAGTAGACGGTATCAAAAAAACGTTTCCGATAGACAGCGGTCTTCTGAGTAGCAAAAAAAGCGTAAAAGCGGTTAATCGTGTCTCCTTTGAAATCAAGGAAGGAGAGACATTCAGCCTGGTAGGCGAGAGTGGTTGCGGAAAATCTACCACTGGTCGGTTGGTTACGCGACTATTGACACCGGACGAGGGGAAAATCTGGATCAATAACGAAGAAATCTCAAAAATGAATGAAAGTCAGCTGCGGGAAGTAAGAAAGCAAGTGCAAATGGTTTTCCAGGATCCTTACGCGTCGCTCAATCCGAGAATGAAAATTCGCGATGTGGTGAGTGAGCCACTCGTCATTCATACAAAACTGTCCACGGCTGAAAGAGAAAAGATTGTTGCCGAAATGCTGGAAGTCGTTGGATTAAACAGCTACCATGCCGATAAATTTGCACATGAATTTAGCGGAGGCCAAAGACAACGGATTGGAATTGCTCGTGCACTCATTCTGAAGCCGAAATTAATTGTGGCAGATGAGCCCGTGTCTGCATTGGACGTTTCCATTCAGTCGCAAATTTTGAATTTGTTAAAGGATTTGCAGGAAGAGTTTCACTTGACGTACTTGTTTATCTCCCATGATTTGAGTGTGGTGGAGCATATCAGTGATAAAATCGGGGTCATGTATTTAGGCTCAATTGTGGAATCGGGGCCAAAAGAATCTATCTTTGCAAACCCGCAACATCCGTACACCAAGGCGTTGCTCTCCTCCGTTCCCATTCCGGATCCACGCGCAAAGAGGGAGCGGATCATCTTGCAAGGGGATGTGCCCAGTCCGGTGAATCCACCATCTGGATGTCTATTTCACACACGCTGTCCGTACAGCATGGAAGTATGCAAATCCACTGTTCCTCATCTGAGGGAAACCGCAGAACGCGATCATTTCGTCGCTTGTCACTTATGATCATTCACAGCTATTTTCATTCTACAAAATAAAAGGATGGGGTCCATGCGTAGGACGGGTGATTTAAAGTTAATTCAAGAGCTGAATCGGTCCATCATACTAGATACGATCCGTCAATACGGCCCCATTTCCCGAAGTGAAATTGCGAAAAAGCATAATCTGAGTCCTACTACCGTTACGTCGGCTGTTGGTGAACTGATTCGCAATTCATTGGTGAGCGAAGTGGGAACCGGAACGTCGAATGTGGGACGGAAACCGATATTGCTGCAGTTCTCTTCGGACAGTCGTTTTTTGATTGGGATTTCCATTAGTGGGTCCAAAATAACGATTGCGGAAATGAACCTAGAGGCGAAGGTTCGTAAAAAGGAAGTACATTCGATCAAGTCTTATCAAGGTGATAGCGTCATTACGTATTTACTGCAAATGATTGAGCAGTTCTGTTCGGCCTATGAGAGTCTGGAAAATTGCGTCGGCATTTCCATAGTCATGCAAGGAATCGTGGATTCAGGAAATGGGGTCATCCGTTATAATCCAAAGCTAAAGTTAAAAAATACGCCTGTGAAAGAAATTGTCGAGAACCGCTTTCAGATCAAAACCTGGCTCGATAACGACACGAATGCCTACTTGCTGGCAGAAAAAAATATCGGTGATTTCAACCATTACCAGAACATGCTCTATGTGACGATCGGGGATGGATTGGGGTCAAGTATCTTGGTAAACGGCTCTATTTATCGGGGATTTGCCGGAGGTGCTGGTGAATTCGGGCATACGACCATTGATCGGGCTGGAGTTCGCTGTGATTGTGGAAATATTGGTTGTCTTGAAAATTATGTGAGCTGGCCGGCTATTTACTCAAAATTAGTTTCGGCGTTGACGAAAGGGAAGCAAAGCTGCATTTTGGAACTTGCTGAGCATGATATTAACCGCATCACTTCCACGATCTTTAGAGAGGCATTGGCGCAGAAGGATCCGCTAGCCGTAAGCATTTTAGAAGAAACGGCATCTTATTTGGCGTCTGGCCTGGTCAATCTCGTACACCTGTTTAATCCACAGGTCATCATCCTCGGAGGAGAAATCGCTTTTGAAAATTCACTGCTGATCTCCAAAGTAACGGAGTATGTAAACGAATATGCGCATGGCATTCTAACAGAAGGATTGGAGATCCGCCCCAATTCGCTGGGTGAAGATGTGGAAGTAGTAGGAGCGGCTGCTGTCTTGCTGCAGGATACGTTTCAATTTTCACTGTAGCCGCAGAGTAACACGATCAGTGGAGGTGGGATAAGCTCATGTTGAAAGTCGTTCTAGTGGGTGCCGAGGAAGTCGAGAGTCGGTACCAGCAGGCCTGGTCTCAATTGAAAGACGTTGAGGTTGTAGGAATCATAGACAGTCTAGCTGCCTTTCATGATCTTGTAAGCAAAAAAGAAGTGCATGTTGTTGACATCGCATCAACTGTGGAATCTCCTGAGCCGTGGATCTTGGCTGCAGCCAAGGCTAACAAGCATGTTATCTGCGAAGCGGAGTGGCGGCTAGGGCTGGAGGCCATCAGCGAACTGGCAACGTTATGTGAAGCGCATGGTGTGCAGCTATTGCTGGCAAACATGCTTCGTTTTTTACCAGAATACACTCACGCTCACCAACATGTCCGACAAGGAGCGATCGGAAAGACAGGCGTCGTCCGAATGAGACGAAGTGCTCCCGCTCCCTCGATGGGAAAAACAAAAGGGTGTATTTTTGAAGATTTGGGCTTAGAGCCATTTGATTGGCTGCGTTGGACTTTTGGCAATGTCGTGCGAGTCATGGCTAGGCGTGTCAAGCATGCAGACGAATCTGGTCAAGAGATCGAATATGCGCTTGTCATGCTGAGAATGGAAGATGGATCGATCGCGCATATCGAGCTTTCCTGGGCAGAAGAAATGGAGCGGGCATCCTTTGAATTGACAGGTGATGTGGGGATGATTCAATACGACTCTCACGATAGCCAGCCGATTACTTTGCAGATGAACAAGCAGCGGGGACAGGGAAAATCAGGATCAGAGCGTTTCGCTGCTTTCGTCGACGTAGACATCTTACAACGCAGAAGAGAGAAATTTATTTACTGCCTATCAAAGCAGGAGCCGTTCCCTTTCTCAATAGAAGATACGATTCAAGCGAGAAAAATCGCGCAGGCTGCACGTCAATCTGCTGAATGGGGACAACCCGTACAGCTCGTAAACGGAGGTAACTCCTGATGAAAGTCGGAATAATCAGTTTTGCCCATATGCACGCACATAGCTACGCCACTTATTTGCAAAAGCACCCGGATGTCCAATTCACCGCAATCTGGGATGCAGACGAAGAGCGTGGAAAAAGGATGGCAGCAAGCTATCAGGCGGAGTATTTTCAGGATTTGGGCGCTTTTTTACAAACAGATATAGCAGCGGTCATTATTTGCTCGGAAAATGCGAGGCACAAAGAGCATGTCATTGCTTCCGCCAAAGCGAAGAAGCAGATTTTATGTGAAAAACCGATAGCGACAGAAGTGAAAGATGCACAGGAAATGATCCGCACGTGCAAAGAAGAAGGGGTCATTTTACAAATCGCTTACCCTGTCCGATTCGCGCCGGTGATGGAAAAAGTGAAGCAATTGATCGATTCCAAGGCAATAGGAGAGGTATTGGCTATCAACGGTACGAATCACGGGCAAATGCCGGGAGGATGGTTCATTGATAAAGCACTCTCCGGAGGGGGAGCGGCTACTGACCACATCGTTCATCTGATGGATCTCGTTCGATGGATGCTGCAGGATGAGGTGAAAAGTGTGTACGCCGAACTGGATACCCGCTTTTACGAGATTGATGTGGAAGATTGCGGAATGGTTTCGCTTGAAATGGAGTCAGGAGTCATTGTGACCATTGATCCCAGCTGGTCTCGACCAAAGACATTTCCAACGTGGGGCGATGTGACCATGCATATCGTAGGGACTAAAGGCACCTTGGAGGTCGATGTTTTTAAACAGCATGCTCTCTACTACAATGACAGAGGGAATAAACTGCAATTTCTACCATGGGCAGTGGATATGGATGAGCGCCTTATCGCAGATTTTATTCAATGCGTCCAAGAGGGAAGAGCTCCTTCCATTACGGGAGAAGATGGACTGCGCACTCTTGAAGTGGTTAAAGCAGCCTACGAATCCAATCACTGCAAGCGAACGGTAACGAACACCATGGTGCTCCTCTCATAGCGCTTGTCGAATGGGAAGGGAGTGATGAATCCGAACAAGGATGACTGCCAGACCAGGATGGATGACTCGGCAGATGGAAGGACCCATTATACCAATACGAATAGAATGAGGTGGAACTGATGAAAATTGGATTGAGCACATATAGTTTGCTTACGGCAATCAGAGCGGGAGAGATGGACGTACTTGATGTCGTGCAATGGATTGCCGACAATGGGGGCGAGCACATGGAGATCGTGCCCTACGGCTTTACATTAGTTGACAACTACGAGTTGGCTGACGCGGTTCGGGATAAAGCGAAAAAGGTAGGGATTGAGTTGTCCAACTACTCGATGCCGACGAACTTCATCCAGGAGAATGAAGAAGCCTTCGAGGCAGAGGTAGCGCGTGTAAAAACACACGTAGACCTTTTGCAGCGCATGGGCATTAAGCATATGCGCCACGATGTTTCGACCTTTACCGTTCCAGTGGAGCAAACGACCATCGAGTACTTTGAGAACAACTTGGCTATGATGGTAGAGGGCAGCCGACAAATTGCTGATTACGCTGCGCAATTCGGTATCACCACAACCATTGAAAATCATGGATGGCTTGTTCAAGCGAGTGATCGGGTACAGCGTGTAATACAAGCGGTCAATCGCCCGAATTTTAAGACGACCGTAGATGTTGGTAACTTTATGTGCGTCGATGAAGATTCACTGGTCGGGGTAAAGAAAAATCTCCCTTACGCGTCCCTTGTGCATTTCAAGGATTTCTACTTCCGTCCGTATTACAATGAGCCAGGCGGTGGGAAGTGGTTCAAGACCGTAAACGGTAATTACTTGCGTGGCGCGATTATCGGCCAAGGCGACATCAATATTCGAGAAGTCGTCAAGCTGGTGAAGCACTCTGGTTACGATGGTTATATCACTGTCGAATTCGAAGGAATGGAAGATTGCCGAGAGGGTTCAAAAATCGGTATGGACAACTTGCGACGTTTCTGGGATGAAGTTTGAGGATAATAGGAGAGAAGCATTGCGATTACGTTTCGTGATGCTTCTTTTTTTGTTTTGCCCAATAACGTTTCACCTATTGACACATCATCCGGAGGAGTTTATATTTTGACTGACAAGAAAGTCAATCAAAAAAACAAGCGGGAGGGGAATGACTCGTGCCTCGCACGAAAGAGCAGAACGAAGAGATACGTCTTCGGCGAAAAGAAGAAATAATGAAGGGCGCTCTGAGCGTTTATGTAGAGAATGGATATGCAGCGGCCGATATCGGGGATGTTGCTGAGCGTGCCGGGGTAGCTAGAGGGCTGGTGTATTACTACTACAAAGATAAGCGATCACTGTTTCGTGATCTGTTTATGCATATGTTTCACTTATCCAACCTACACACCCGCAAGCATTTTTCGCAGGAAGGAACAGCGGTAGAGCTGTGTGAGAAATTTGCTGCCGTCATGTATCAAAATTTATTCGAGAACTCCGAGCACGTCCTGTTTTTTTTCCGAATGCGCCTAGATCTGCAAGAGTTGTTCACGATAGAAGAATTGCACAATCTCTTGTGGCGTGATAACAATTTGCAGGTCGTTGTGGAGACGCTCCAGAAAGGAATGGAGGCAGGGCAAATCCGGCCAATGTCACCTGAGTTGCTTACGGAACAATACTGGGGTGCCATTATGCATGGAATGGGATTCTTGAAAAAGAAAAGGGAAGCGTTGCTAAAACAAGGCAAAACCTTGGAAGAAGCCGAGCAGCTTCTCAAGTCTGAAGTAGAAGACGCGACGAGATCCTGCGTCGCCATGATCAGTCTGCCTGTATCATCATAGTTCAATCCATACCGGAGGGTGGTTCTTTTGCTAAAATTAATGCGTTTCTTGCGGCCTTACCGGTATATGGTCGTCATGACCATGGTATTTGTGCTGCTTCAATCGATTGCGAATCTTTATTTGCCGACGTTGATGTCCGACATCGTCAACGAAGGAATCGTCAAAGAAAACACAGGCTATATATGGAAGATCGGTGGCCTGATGCTGCTGGTATCAGCGGCAGGGGCAGTGTTATCTGTCGCGGCGAGCTACTTGTCCTCCCGAGCCGCTTCTGGTTTTGGGATGCGACTTCGCAGTAGTGTATTTAGCCACATTGAAAAATTCTCGCTTCAGGAATTCGACAAGCTGGGTACGGCATCGCTGATTACCCGGACGACAAATGATATTACGCAAGTCCAACAAGTGCTGAATATGATGTTGCGGATGATGGTTATGGCGCCGATGATGTGTATCGGAGGGATTATTATGGCCTTGTCCAAGGATGCTCATCTGTCTCTCGTCATCATCGTGGCTATCCCGATCCTGGCTTTGGCGATTTTCTGGATAGGTTCCAAAGGGATTCCGTATTTCAAAGCCATGCAGACCAAGATCGATAGGCTGAACCTGGTACTGCGTGAATATTTGACGGGTATCCGCGTCGTCCGTGCCTTTAATCGGACGGAACACGAGCAGGACCGTTTCAATCAGGCGAATGAAGACTTGACTGCGACGGCAATCAAAGCCAATCAAATTATGGCAGGTATGATGCCGATCATGATGCTGATGATGAATCTGACCTCGATCGCCATCATTTGGTTCGGTGGCTTGCGCATCAGTACCGGTCACATGCAGGTCGGCGATTTAATGGCGTTTTTGCAATATGCGATGCAAATTCTTTTCTCGCTCATGATGGCTTCCATGATGTTCAGCATGGTGCCGAGGGCTTCCGCATCTGCGGTCAGGGTCCATGAAGTGCTCTACACCGATCCCGTCATTCTGGACTGCGAAAAGTCTGAATCGACTGCCGACGAAAGTCGAGGGAAAGTTACTTTTGATCAAGTCACGTTCCGCTATCCAGGCGCAGAGAAGCCTGCTCTGTCTTCCATTTCGTTTACAGCTAGGCCGGGTCAAGTAACGGCAATCATCGGGGGGACTGGCTCCGGTAAATCGACGCTTGTCAGTCTGATCCCGCGTTTCTACGATATCGAGAGTGGAAGTGTCCGCATAGGAAATACGGATGTGCGGGATATGACTCAAAGTACGCTTCGCTCCAAAATCGGGTTCGTGCCGCAAAAGGCGCTGCTCTTTACGGGCACGATCGCGGACAACATCCGTTATGGAAAAGAAGAGGCGACTGATGAGGAAGTCAACCATGCTGCGCAGGTCGCACAGGCTTCGGATTTTATCGCCGGCATGAAGGACGGAATCCATACCGTTCTCGCGCAAGGTGGGGCAAACCTGTCTGGGGGACAAAAACAACGATTGTCCATCGCCCGTGCCCTCGTGCGTAGGCCAGAAGTGTATGTATTCGACGATAGCTTTTCCGCCCTTGATTTCAAGACAGATGCCAAGCTGCGTGCTGCCTTGAAAAACGAAACGGAGGAAGCGACAGTTATGATTGTCGCTCAGCGGGTAAATACGGTCATGGATGCTGATCAGATTATCGTGCTGGAGGAAGGCGAAGTCGCTGGCATCGGTTCTCATCAGGAATTGCTTGCGACCTGTCGTGTATACAAGGAAATTGTGAGATCCCAGCTGACGGAGGAGGAAATCGCATGAGTGAAGAACAACGGCGCACACCTCCCGGACCTCCTGGAGCGGGACCAGGACCAGGAGCGCAAAGACCGATGGGATTTGGTGGCCCAGGGATGTTGACTATGCCCGGCCAAAAAGCAAAAAACTTTAAGGGAACACTTCGACGCCTGCTTGGCTATTTAAAGCCATATCGGCTGAAGCTGACGGTCGTGTTCTTGACGGCTGCGCTCAGCACGGTCTTTAGCATTCTCAGCCCAAAATTGCTTGGGAATGCGACGACGACCATTTTCGAAGGCTTTATGGGAAAGATAAAAGGCGTACCGGGGGCGACGTTCGATTTTTCTGCAGTGTGGCAAATCGTCCTGACCTTGATCGGGCTCTATCTCTTTTCGTCGCTGTTTGCTTATATCCAACAGTACCTGATGGCAGGAGTGGCGCAGAAGATTGTGTATGCGTTGCGGAAAGAAGTGAATGAAAAGCTGGCAAGATTGCCGCTAAAATACTTCGATGGGCGCACCCACGGAGAAGTCATGAGCCGGGTCGTCAATGACGTGGATACGATCAGCGGTACGTTGCAGCAAAGTCTGACTCAGATGATTACCTCTGTCATTACACTGATCGGTGTGATCATCATGATGCTGACTATCAGCCCGCTCATGACCCTCATCGTGATGGTGACCCTTCCGCTGAGCTTTGTGGTCATCAAGCAGGTGGCATCTCGTTCCATGCCACATTTCAAAGGACAGCAGCAAGCACTCGGAGCGTTAAATGGTCACGTCGAAGAGATGTATACAGGGCATAAGATTGTAAAAGCGTTCGGACGTGAAAAGAGAGCGATTGAGAAATTCGACTCGATCAACGAGCGCTTGTACGAATCCGGCTGGAAGGCGCAATTTATCGCCGGAATCATGATGCCGCTCATGATGTTCGTAGGAAATATCGGTTATGTGCTCGTCTGTGTCGTGGGCGGGATACTTGTGACCCGAGGCAGTATTTCCATCGGGGACGTACAGGCTTTTATCCAGTACGCCCAGCAGTTTTCACAGCCGATTACGCAAACGGCCAACATCGCGAACATTATTCAATCCACGCTAGTCTCTGCAGAGCGGATTTTCGAAATACTCGACGAGCCGGAGGAATTGGAAGATGCGTTTCCCCCTGTAGCTTCTACTGGCCAAGGAGGACATGTGAAGTTTGAAAATGTCTCCTTTGGCTACAAGGAAAGTGAGCCGCTTATCCGAAATATGAACATCGATGTGAGTCCCGGCATGACAGTAGCCATTGTCGGTCCGACCGGGGCTGGAAAGACGACGCTCGTCAACTTGCTTATGCGGTTCTATGAGATTGGAGATGGCAGGATCACGATCGATGGACAGGACATTCGCAGCCTGCCGCGTGGGGAGCTGAGAAGCAAGTTCGGGATGGTGCTCCAAGATACGTGGCTGTTCAATGGCACGATCAAGGAGAATATCGCCTACGGCCGGGCGGGAGCGAGTGAAGCAGAAATAGCGCAAGCAGCGCTAGCAGCACATGCTGACCATTTCGTGCGTACACTGCCGGAAGGGTACGAGACAGTTCTCAATGAAGAGGCGTCGAATATTTCGCAGGGGCAGAAGCAGCTATTGACCATTGCTAGAGCTTTTCTGGCTGATCCTACCATCCTGATTCTCGACGAGGCGACGAGCAGTGTCGACACCCGAACAGAGCTGCTGATCCAAAAAGCAATGGCAGGTCTCATGGAAGGCAGAACGAGCTTTGTCATCGCTCACCGACTCTCGACGATTCGCGACGCTGATTTGATTCTCGTTATGAATGAAGGAACAGTCATCGAGCAAGGCAATCATGAAGAGCTGCTTGAAAAAGGCGGATTCTACGCTGATTTGTATCATAGCCAGTTTTCGCAAACAAACGCCCAGCAGGTTAGTTAGAAGAAGGGCTACTCATTTAGTTTCAAGATAGATAAGCAGCAAGCCCTCGTTAAAATAACGAGGGCTTGTACTCTGTATTAGTTTGTATCGGTATCAGTAGCAGTATCATCAGTCGACACAGAATCT
Organism: Brevibacillus sp.; assembly: GCA_029240815.1. The sequence goes on along the minus strand of JARDZO010000016.1, from coordinate 37,835 downwards.
TCGTCTTCTTCATCTGTTTCGTCTGCTGCCTGCAAGTCGTCAATGATGACGATTTTTCCTTCTTCTTGCCAATCTACATTTGCTTTCAATTGCTCACTGATAAAGCGGAGAGGTAAGAACACGCGACCATTTTTCAGAACGGGTGCGATATCCAGTGCAATGGTCTTTCCATCCACGGTTGCTTCTTTTTTATCCAAATAAAGCGTAATGGACTGTTCTCCACGAGTGATGTCGACCGTACGTGTCTCAGCATCCCACTTAACGTCTGCTTTCAATGCAGAGCTAATTGCTCGTACAGGTACCAAAGCTCTTCCGCCTTGCACGAAAGGTGCTACATCGGATTGAACCAATTGGCCGTCAACGAAAGCCTTCACTTCTGTTTCTCCCGTCGATTCCAGCAGTTCGCCGAGCTTTTTGAAAGGTGTGTGGTCTCCTTTTTGGTAAGTACGTTCTAGGAGCTCCAGTTGCACGTCCAAAGCAGAGTGCTTGTCCGAAATCTTTTCCAAATCAGCTACCAGTTGTTCATACTTCGCTTTTTGCTCTTCGGTGACTTCATCAGCATGTTTCAGCTCTTGGCGAAGTTCGATCAGTTGCTTTTTCAAGTTTACGTCTTTAATTGCAGATTCAGAGGTGGTAGCCTCCGTACTATCTGAATCGTTAACAGATGATTCAGTTGTTTTTTCTTTTGCTTCTGCCTTCACTTCTGCCTTCACTTCTGCTTTTGCGTTACCATTGCCTTTCGTCTCGACATCTGCTGCAAGTGCAACAGGTAGACTGGTAGCCAGCAATGTAGCTACGATTGTAGAAGATACTAACTTTTTCATTCCATTTCCTCTCCTTCTAGATGCGTATGTATGTTGTTAGTGCATCTTACTGACGGAGGTGCAGAGGAAAAGGTTGCATATTTTGTTGGATATCTGAACGGTCAGTTTATATTTGGTTCTATTTCTTTCACAATGTGGGTTCTTATATATGGTACATCTTTAGTTTTCTGTACAAGGTGCGAATGCCGATACCAAGCTCTTTTGCTGCCTCTGTTTTGCCCTTTACATCATATCCGTGTTTGTTCAAAGCGGCTCTAATCGTTTCAACTTGCATATCAATCAGTTTTGCTGGAACAGCCTGTTCAATTCTGCATCCGTAATTCAACAACCGATCTGGAAGACTATTGACGCTAATCTCATCTGTTGTCTCCATATTGATAGCGTATTCTACCGTATTTTCAAGTTCACGAATGTTACCAGGCCATGAGTAAGTTTGCAAAACGGCGATTGCTTCCGGAGAGAAACCGAGGATGTTTCGGCCCGCTTTCATTCTCCCTTTTTGTAAAAAAGAAAGGGAAAGTAATTCGATGTCACTTTTTCGCTCTCGCAAAGGGGGAACGGTTAACGGAATGACTTGTAAGCGATAGTAGAGATCAGCCCTGAATTTTTTCTGTGCGACCAACTCTTCAAGATTGTGGTTGGTGGCTGCAATAATCCTCACATTGATGGGGGTTGATCTCGTCCCCCCTACTCTCTCAATAGTTGATTCTTGCAATACTTGCAACAGCTTGGGTTGCATTTGCAGAGGCAGATCACCAATTTCATCGAGAAAGAGAGTACCGCCATCGGCACATTCGAATTTTCCGGGTTTGCCCCCTTTTTTCGCACCGGTAAACGCCCCTTCTTCGTACCCGAACAGTTCACTTTCAAACAGGCTTTCAGGTATACTCGCGCAATTCACAGAGACAAAGGGATAAGGGGCACGATTGCTTGTTTCGTGAATCGTTTTGGCCAGGTGTCCTTTTCCAGTACCAGTTTCCCCTGTAATGAGTACAGTAGAAGAGCTGTTTTTGATTCTTTCGATCTTGTTTTTTAACTCGACGATTGTCTGGCTCGTTCCTTTTATCGATTCCAAAGAGGGGAGCCTAACAGGAGGAAGCACAGGACTTTTCTTTAGAGCGGGAGCAGGCTTGGTGTTCAGTCGAAGGACAGCGCCCATACCTCCATTATTCATGGTAATCGAGGCAGAGGAAACAAAGGATTGCAGTTTTTCTATATAAAGATCGGACATATTGTGTCCAGCGATAATTTCGTTCATATGAGAGCTAGGAATAATTTGGGATACATCGTTGATAGGAAGGCTTGGCTCTCTTGTTTGACAATGGTGACAATGATTTCTGTCACTTCCTGAAGAATCTGTTGATATTTATCCAGTCTTTTCGAGAGCCGATTTTGACCTTCTATTGTGAAAGAGGTGAGCGAAACGACACCAATGGCGCGATTTTCCAGATTGATGCAGTTCATTACCTCCATTTTCGCCGGGCAGTGAGTATTAAAACGGCAGCCTGAACAGCTATCCATATAGCCAGGTTTGTCTACGAGATACCGACCATTTGTGAGCACCTCTTCAATAGAAGGCACGTGCACGCTCTGACCTTTATGCTTCAAGTACCCCTGTGTACTGACCACCAATTTTCCCTGTTTGTCAATCACTGCAGCGTCGACATCAAAAATATGAGAGATGCTGGTGATGACTTTTTCAATGGTTGGCTTGAATACCTCAAGTGAATGCATGTATAACCCTCTTTCTAAGAAGTGTTTGCTACAGCTTGCACGCAAGGTAAGGTGGAGAGGTGATGCAAAAATAGACGAAATATTTGATCTTTTTTATTGTAAATGAATTTGACAGAAATGACAATTTGCTTGTCACTTCTTTGACAATAAAAGTGACAGTTATGACGAGTCTAGATCTGTGAACAAGGAACAAACGCTTTACAGGAGTGGTGTTCGTCTCGAATAAGAATAATTGGCACAATTGTTGCTTTAAAGGAAAGGCAGAACGACAACAACGATGAAGGAGGAAAATCATCACCATGCAAACAGACAAGGATGTGTTTCAGTTACAAGGAAAAGTAGCGGTAGTAACGGGTGCTGCCTCTGGGATTGGTCTCGCGACAGCGGAACGGTTAGCTGAATTCGGGGTACATATCATGCTGCTCGATATCAATGAGACACTCGGCGAGAAAGCAGCCGCCAATATTGAAGCAGCAGGAGGAAAGGCGAGATTCTACAGGTGCAATGTCAGCTCTCAGAGCGATTGTGAGCGTGTTGTAGCCCAGATTGCTGAGACATTTGGACGCATTGACATTTTGTTTAACAATGCAGGGGTCATTCGTCGCCAAACGGTTGTGGAGTTAGAGGAAGAGGATTGGGATTTGGTGATGGACGTCTCCCTGAAAGGAGCTTATCTCCTCTCCAAATACGTCATTCCTGTCATGGCGAGAGGAGGAGGGGGAAGCATTATCAACACGGGATCTGGCTGGGGATTGAAAGGCGGAGACAAGGCGGCTGCCTACTGTGCTGCAAAAGCAGGTGTTGTCAATCTGACACGTGCCATGGCAATCGACCATGGAAAAGAAAACATTCGCGTCAACTGTGTCTCCCCGGGTGATACCGACACTCCTTTGCTGCGGGATGAAGCCCGTCAATTACAGCAAGAGGAAAGCTCCTTTCTAATAGCGTCAGCAGCGGGACGTCCACTGGAGCGATTGGGAACTCCCCGCGATATTGCCAATGCCGTTCTGTTCCTGGCGAGCGATCTATCTGCATGGGTGACAGGATCGGTACTGGTAGTGGATGGCGGAGGTTTAGCGTGAGCAGGAAGCGATATGACAAACACAAATATGAAAATGGAGGAAGCTAGAACGATGAAAAAGAATGGTCAAGTTGCCCATCCCTATATTCCCAACTCTGTACCACAAGTCCAAGTGGAAATGCTGCGAGAGATTGGCGTAGGAAGTATGGAAGATTTGTATGTGGATATCCCGGAGCATTTGCGTTTAAGGGAACCGATGGACATTCCGCCTGCGCTGACGGAATATGAGCTGCAGCGTCACATGGAAAAACTAATGGATAAAAACACGACCTGCACAGAGAACATCAGCTTTTTGGGAGCCGGCTGCTGGCAGCACTTCATCCCGGCTGTCGTCGATGAAATCAACTCGCGTGCGGAGTTCCTGACTGCCTATGCCGGCGAACCTTACGAGGATCACGGTCGCTTCCAAGCGCTGTTTGAATACCAGAGCTTGGTCGCTGAACTGGTTGATATGGATGTTGTCAATGTACCTACCTTCGACTGGGCACAGGCCGCATCAACTGCTTTGCGCATGGCAGCTCGCATCACGAAGCGCGAGGAACTGCTGCTGCCCAAAAATATCTCGCCAGACAAACTGTTAATCATCAAAAACTATACTTCTCCTGATCTCAAAGTCACGCTGGTGAATTACGAAGAGAACAGCGGCATGCTGGATCTGGACGATTTACAGAGCAAGCTCAGTCAAAATACAGCTGCTGTTTATTTTGAAAATCCGACCTTCCTGGGGCCGATTGAGGCAAATGGACAGAAAATCGCCGATCTCGCCCACCAAGCTGGAGCGATTTGTGTGGTCGGGGTTGACCCGAATTCATTAGGGGTATTGGCTCCGCCTAGTCATTACGGGGGAGATATCGTATGCGGTGACTTGCAGCCATTAGGCGTGCACATGCATTATGGCGGCGGGCAGTCGGGCTTTATCGCTACTCATGACGATCCTGCCTTTGTCATGGAATATCCGTCTCGCCTGTTTGGCATCGCACCGACGGAGGTGGAAGGCGAATACGGCTTTGGGGATGTGGCATACGAACGCACTTCATTTGCCCAGCGTGAAAAAGGCAAAGAGTCTGTTGGTACCCAGACAGCACTGTGGGGAATTACCGCCGGCGTATATCTTGCCCTGATGGGACCACATGGGATGAAGGAACTTGGTCAGGGAATCATGCAGCGTTCGCAATATGCGGCCAATCAGCTTTCTGCGATTCCTGGCGTTACGTGCAAGTTTGCTTCTGCTTTTTATAAAGAATTTCTTGTTGATTTCAGTCAAACAGGCAAGTCAGTCAAGGAGATCAATCAAGCGCTGCTTGCAAAAGGAATTTTTGGCGGGGTAGATATGTCGCAGGCTTTCCCGGAATTGGGACAAAGCGCTCTTTACTGCGTGACGGAAGTACACAGCAAAGAGGATATCGATACTGCAGTCCAAGCGATCCGGGAAATTGTCTAGAAACCATAGAGAAAGGAACGATGGCAGGATGAAACGAATTGCAAGAGACCATAAAGTAAGAAAATTCCACCAGGCCAAGTGGGATGAGCCGGTTATTTTTGAACTGCATCAGCCAGGCGAAAAGGGAGTAGAGGTTCCTAAAGTAGAGGAAGAGATGGAAGCAGTTGTCGGAGATGGCCTATCGAAGATCCCTGCGGGCATGGAGCGCAAGCAGTTGCCGAATCTGCCTGAAATAGGCCAGATGAGGGTCCTGCGCCACTACCTCCGCATTTCTCAAGAGACACTAGGCGCTGATTTCAACGTGGAAATGGGTCAGGGAACATGTACGATGAAGTACTCGCCAAAAGTGAATGAGAAGTTCGCGCGTTCTCCCAAAATGGCAGAATTGCATCCGCTTCAGGACGAGTCGACGACACAAGGGATGCTGGAGATGACTTACCGCTTAGACTTGGCGATGCGTGAAATTTCAGGGATGGACAGCTTCTCTTTCCAACCTGGAAGCGGCACGCAGGCATTGTTTGCGATGGCATCGATTGTGAGAGCTTATCATGAGTCGAGGGGAGAAGGCGGGCAGCGTGATGAGATCATCACTACTATTTTCTCTCATCCTTCGCAGGCAGCGACAGCGGCAGTCAAGGGCTTTAAAATCATTACGCTGTATCCTGACAAAGACGGCTATCCCGATCTCGATGAACTGAAGCAAGTGGTGTCTGAACGCACAGCCGGATTTGTCGTCGCCAATCCGGAAGATACAGGCATTTACAATCCGCGGATCAAAGAGTTTACCCAAGTGGTGCATGAGGCAGGGGGAATTTGCTATTACGATCAAGCCAATGCGAATGGACTGCTCGGTATCACTCGTGCGAGAGACGCAGGCTTTGACATGTGCTTCTTTAATCTGCACAAGACATTCTCGATTCCGCATGCGTGCGGAGGTCCTGCGACAGGTGCGCTTGGGGTATCAAAGGAGCTGGAACCATTCTTGCCAGGCCCAATCGTAGAATTCGATGGGGAGCGCTACACTTTCAAACGGGATTTGGCACACAGCATCGGAAAAGTGAGAAGCTTCTACGGGGTTCCACCAGCGGTACTGCGTGCGTATGCTTGGATTCGCAGCTTGGGAGCAGAAGGTTTGGAAGAAGTAGCCAAGGTAGCTGTCTTGAACAACAACTACTTGTACCATAAAATCACGCAAATTCGTGGAGCGAGTGCTCCTTATATCAAAGGCAGACGATTGGAGCAAGTACGTTACAGCTGGGAGCAGCTGACGAAAGAAACGGGGATCACAACAGAAGACGTACAGCGCAGAATGTGCGATTTCGGTCTGCACTACTGGACCAGTCACCATCCGTATGTGGTTCCCCAGCCGTTCACGCTCGAGCCCACAGAGTCATATTCCAAAGAGGACTTGGATGAATATATCCATGCGCTTACGCAAATCTCCAAGGAAGCGTATGAACAGCCCGAGATCGTGAAAACGGCTCCACATGCAAGCGTTGTCCACAGGATCGAGGAATCTGTATTGGATGACCCGAAGCAATGGGCCATCACCTGGAGAGCTTATCTCAAGAAGGCAGAGAGAGAATACTCACGCAAATAATTCGGAATATGGGGGCTATTCATGAAAAAGAAACTGCCAATAGCATTGCTTGTCTGTTCTCTTGTACTAACCATGCTAAGCGGTTGCGGCTCAAATGCAGCACCATCTTCCGAGCCAGCAGCACAGCCGGACGGAGAAAAAATGGAATTGGTAACAGACGGAAAGCTTACCTTTGCGATGAGCGGTTTGTTAAAGCCGCTAAACTACAAAGACGCTGGTGGGAACCTGACGGGTTTTGACGTCGAGATTGGAAATGAGATTGCCAAAAGAATTGGTTTGGAGCCCAATCCGGTAACGAACCCGTGGGAAACGATTATACAAGGTTTGAAAGGGAAAAAGTATGACGCCATTATCGGGAGCATGACTGCTACAGAAGAGCGCGCCAAGCAGGTAGACTTTACCGATCCTTACTATATTTCTGGTGGACAAATCTTTGTAGCTCAAACGAACGGTACGTTGAAAACCAAGGATGATTTGAAGGATCGAACGATTGGCGTCGTTCAAGCAAGCACGTACAAGGAAATAGCTAAGAAATACACCAGCGATATCAAAGGGTACCCCAGTGACGTTTACGCTTTGCAAGACCTTGTTCCTGGACGTGTCGACGCTGTTATCACCGATAAAATTGTCGGGGTTTCTGCAATCAAAGAGCAGGGATTGCAAATCAAGTCTGTAGGAGACGTACTGGAGAAAGAGAACATCGCGATCGCTGTAAATAAGGATAATCCCGTTCTCCTCAAAAAGATCAACGAAGCGATTAAAGCGATGGTGGAAGACGGGACCTATGAGAAAATCAGTGTGAAATGGTTCGGCACGAATTTGTTGAAATAGGCTAACGTGGTGCGCTGGTAAACGGCGCACCTTCTGAGGGGTGTTGAATGGCAATGACCTTTTTTCAGAGCATCTTCTCCATTTTTCAAACGCATGGACTTGCCTTTTTCGAGGCGACCTGGATAACGGTCACTTTAACCGTTGTCTCTTTGCTGATTGCTTCGGTCATCGGACTGATCTTCGCTTTTTTCAAGGTATCGGGCATCTTTATTCTAGAGAAGATTGCTGACTTGTACATCTTCTTGGTACGTGGACTCCCCTTGATCGTTCAGCTCATGTTTTTGTACTACGGTATTTCAAGTGTATTGGTCTTAAGCGACTTTACCGCAGGCGCGCTTGCCTTGGGGATTCACTCCGGTGCCTATATCGCTGAAATATTTCGTGGAGCCATTCAATCGACTGATCGTGGACAGATGGAAGCAGCCCGTTCGCTCGGAATGCCCTATGCGCTTGCCATGCGGCGCATTATTCTTCCACAGGCATTCAAACGAGCGATTCCCCCGCTTGGCAACCAATTCATTATCGGTCTAAAGGATTCGTCGCTTGTTGCCTACATCGCTGTTACAGAGCTGTTTAACAACGCTCTGTCTGTGCAAGCGGAGAACTATATGCCGTTCGAGACCTATTTTGTTGTCGGCATGTATTACTTAGCGCTCGTCTTCATCTTCACGGTTCTCGTCAACAAGCTGGAGAAGAGATTGGATGTCGGGAAACAGAAGGAAGCGAAGAGGGGCAAAGCGAAAAGAAGAGACGAGAAATTGCGAGAGGGGACCACGGCATGATCAAGGTGCGAAATCTCGTGAAATCGTTTGGCGACGTGCAAGTTTTGAAAAACATTTCCTTAGAAATCAAGAAGTCGGAGGTAGTGGTACTGATTGGAGCGAGTGGATCAGGGAAAAGCACATTGCTGAGATGTCTGAACTTTTTGGAAATGAATAGCGGCGGAGAGATTGAAATAAACGGACAGGTGATTGATACACAAAAAACGGACCTGAACAAGGTGCGGGAGCATATGGGAATGGTGTTTCAGCATTTTAATCTGTTTCCCCATATGACAGTCCTGGAGAACGTGATTGAAGCGCCTGTGCACGTGAAGAAAAAAAGCAAGCAAGAAGCAACAGACAAAGCGTTGCAGCTTTTGAAGAAAGTAGGCTTGACCGATAAAGCGGATCATTATCCCGATCAATTATCAGGAGGGCAAAAACAACGTGTCGCGATTGCCAGAGCGCTGGCGATGGATCCGGACGTGATGCTGTTTGACGAACCTACTTCGGCGCTGGATCCGGAGCTGGTTGGCGAGGTACTTCAGACGATGAAGGATCTCGTGAAAGAGGGCATGACAATGATTGTTGTGACGCATGAGATGGGCTTTGCGCGGGAAGTGGCAGACCGCGTGATCATGTTGGCAGATGGGCACATGATTGAAGAAGGTCACCCGACGGTCTTCTTTACCCAACCCCAACATGAGCGGACGCGCCGCTTTCTGCAACAAGTCTTGTAGATTGGTGATGGAGGTAACCTGATCGCCCTATTGCTTGCTTTTATAAAAAGGAGTGTGCCGTGAAAATGTTGTCATGCCGAAATGAAGTACTCCGAATCACCGATGAATTAGTAAAAATTGAAAGCGTTGTCAATACCACCGGTGAAATTGCTATCGCAAAGAGCTTGCATGATTTACTCGCTTCCTTTCCCTATTTTCAAAAAAATCCTTCTCATCTGATTATGCCACGCACGGTGAATGATGAATACGAGCGCTTCAACGTCTTGGCCTTTGTCAAAGGAACGAAAGAGCAAAGTAACAAAACCGTTATTTTAATGGGGCACATCGACACGGTTGGCATTGAGGATTACAGCCATTTAAAAGACAAGGCTTGTTATCCTGGTGAACTGATGGAAGCGCTACAGGATGAACGATTGCCAGAGCTTGTAAAGGAACAGCTGCATTCAGGCGAGTGGCACTTTGGACGCGGTGTTTTAGATATGAAAAGTGGTGTTGCCAGCCATGTTCATCTACTAAACTACTATTCCGAGCACCCCGAAGAACTTGCTGGCAATCTCGTGTTCTTGGCAGAGTGCGACGAGGAAGTCAGCTCGCAGGGTGTCTTGTCTGCTCTCAAGGATTTGAAAAGATGGAGAGAGGAGCATCAGTTTGATTATATTGCGCTCATTAATTCAGACTTTGTGGCTCCTCGCTATGAAGGTGACGAGAATCGTTATATTTACAAAGGAACAATCGGGAAACTGCTGCCCTCCTTTTTCATTACAGGTGCAGAAACCCATGTTGGCTCCAGCTTTGAAGGGTTAGACCCCAACTTTCTAGCAGCAGAGCTAACGAGGCAAATCAGCTATAATCCTGATTTATGCGATGAATCATTGGGAGAGATCCCAGCCCCTCCGGTTTCGTTAAAGCAAACGGATTTGAAGCCCTCCTATACGGTACAGACTGCTCTTTCTGCTTACGTCTACTATAATTTCTTTATCCAATCGTGGTCACCCAAGGACGTGCTTGTCATGCTGAAGGAGCAAGCAGAAATCGCTTTTGCGAATGCCTTGAACACCTTGCAGGAGCGCTATCGAAAATACTGTGAGCGCATCGGCGAACCTTCACGGGAATTGCCGTGGAAAACGAGAGTGCTCATCTACGAGGACATGAAGAAATTGCTTGCGGAAGAGAACGGAGAAGCATTTATGCAGCATATGAAGGAGTTCAAAGCCAAGCTGCTTTTGGATAAAAGTCTCGATACACGCATGTTTGCGGCGCGGGTCGTGGAAGAGGAATGGAATTGGATGAAAGATAAGAGCCCAGCGATCATTCTGTTTTATTCATCACTCTATTCCCCGCGCATTGAGCTGACAGGTAAAAATGAACGCGAACAACATTTGTTACATGCGCTGGAGCAAGCGGTGGAACAGGTGCAACCACATTATCAGCACCCCATCGTGACAAGAAATTTCTTTCCTTATATTTGTGACATGAGCTGCGTGGCATTAAGTGACGATGATGAGGGGATTCTTGCGGTTGCCGAAAACAATCCCGGATGGGGTACCAAGCACTTCGTTGATTATCAAGACATTCGGGACATCAATGTGCCAGCTATCAACATCGGCCCCTACGGTTATGACGCTCATAAGAAGTACGAGCGGATGGAATTGCAATACTCCACGGAAATTGTCCCGAATATTACAAATGAAGTGATTCGTAGATTGTTGGGATAGGAGAGGATCGTAACATGGTGACAGGAAAATACGCGGACAGCCTGAGCAATAAACGAGTGGTTATCACAGGGGGAGCAAGCGGGATCGGTCTTGCCACGGCTATTCGATTCGCGGAAGAAGGGTCAGTCGTAACCATCATCGATAATCATGAAGATAGGCTCCAACATACGTTGAAGGAATATTCAGCCATTAGACATGGAGTAGTTGCGGATGTGAGCTGCCCAGATGAAGTTGGCGCTGCCTTTGCAAAGATCGATTCCTTAATGGACGGAGTAGATATTCTTATCGCCAACGCTGGAATCAGCGTAAGAGCGAAATTTATTGAAATTACCCCGGAACAGTGGAGAAACGTGCTCGGGATTAATCTGGATGGCATCTTTTACACCGCACAGCAGGCTGCAAAGCGGATGCTTGCCCAAGGACATGGGGTGATTTTGATGACAGCCTCAACAAATGGGCTGGTTGGACATCCGTATTATGCGGACTACAATGCATCGAAAGCTGGGGTCAACCTCTTGGCTAGAACAATGGCGTTGGAGCTCGCACCGACCATTCGGGTCAATACGGTTTGTCCTGGATACGTTCTCACACCGATGCAGCTTGCTGAATATACCCCGGAGATGCTGGAGCGGGTGAACGAAAAAATCCCCTTAAAAAGACATGCCCGGCCGGAAGAAGTAGCAGGTTTGTATGCGTTTTTAGCATCCGCAGAGGCAGCGTATATCACTGGTCAGCACATTCCGATTGATGGTGGAGAGCTGGCGTAGGAAGGTGCATGCCTCCCTTTTCTTCCTTTATGTTGAAAGGGAGGTTTTTTTTATTTGGGTGGTCCCGCCAAGAATGTAAGGTGATGCTACCCGCCAATTGAGTGAACAATCAATTCCGTCTAAAAAGCCAAGTTTATGACACTCATGGCTCCCTCAAGTTCTTTTGCTGCTTCTTCCGACATCGCAAGTGAAAAGCCCTGAGCATCCTCCAATCTCGTACATGTGAAACGTTTATCAAATAGATGTCGTCAGAATGTACACAACATACTTAATTGTCATAGGAGGGGTGAAGGTAAATAGAGCACGAAAAAAACGGTCAGGAATGTTCCCCGAGCCGGACATAAAAACAAAAAAATAAATCAGTAAAATTTCGTGTAACACTTACGAATTGTCACCGTCTAAAGAATAGTAACTTACAACATGGAAGCTAAGGTGGGGAAACTGACAACCTAGCAAACATCATGACGCTTGCAGATACAGGTAGTACTTAAGGTGGCTTTAAAATGATCAGAAAATACAGGGATGACTGACGTATTGCTAGAAATGGTTCCCCTTGAACATCATTCAAACAAAACAACAACCCAAAAGAAAAGGTGGTCTCTACCATGAAAATGAACCGTACTATCCTCGCACTTTCTACTTGCGCAATTCTGGCTGTAGGTTTCTTGCAGCATGGCGCTTCAGCTGCTACTTACTACACGGACCAAAACACTACCGTTGATAAAGATACTGTGCATATCATGGTTGATAGCCAGAATCAAGATGAGTTGGCAGCCGACTTTTTCCTGCCGGAAGCTACGATTACTACAGCCGAAGGAATTCAACTGATCGTCAATGCATTTGACTTAAATCTTGATGGAGTTCGTTTTTTGAAAATGCCAGTTGCTAGCGATTACTACAAGAATGCGAACAATAACGCCTGGTATGCAAATGCTTTAATCATTGCGGCGAATCAAGGCTTTGAATTACCTGCTGACCTTGATCCAAATAAAATGTGGACAAAAGAAGAGTTTGTATATCAACTGATGCACGTAATGGAATCCAAGAACGCTCTCCCCATGATTAACGTGGTTCCAGCTAAGATAGCAGATGAAAGCGAACTAAATATTGCCTACCAAGGTACGATTCAGCGAGCACTTGCACTCGGCTTCACCAAGATCGATGAAAAAGGTAATTTCAATCCAAAAGGCGAGATTAGCCGAAAAGAGTCTGCCGAGCTTATCAAAAATGCACTTGAGTATGTCAAGGCACGTACACTCCCAGCTCAGCAATAAGTGGAAACAGTCTAGACAGCACATGAAAAAAGAGTTTTAGCTTACACAGCTAACGCTCTTTTTTCATTTCCTCTTCATGGCCTAAAGTTATTTGAAGGATTAGCTTGCATGCGGCAAATATATGGTTCAAGTCACAAAGCAATCATTCATGTCTGAATCGAAAAGGCAGCCGCATCCTCCAATCTCGAACATGTCAATCTGCTTTGGTTCGCGTTCATCATCGTAATGGAGAACTCTGATTGGATACGGAGCACCATTCTTTTTCATAAAGCTGTATTGTCGGATATTCATGTATTCCACTGAAGCACTAGAAGCGGGGTGAATATAAAGCTTTGGACTGTCCGCTATACCGTAGAAATAATCCCGGTACGCATTATCTAACTCCTGCAGCATAACCTCTTGTACTTCGGGAGGTATTATCACTACTGGGGGAATGTCATCTTTCGAATTGTTCCCTAGCGTGATGTACCGGTAGGCAGACACACACAGAAAGGGGAGAAAGTTACGAGCTACAAAATCATGCTTTCTAAATCGCTTGCAACGTGCGTGTTTAATTCATAGCCATCCTTTGTGACAATCACGGTATCGGAGTGACGGAAGCCTCCCAATCCTGGGACGTAGAATCCTGGCTCTACGGTAAAGACCATTCCTTCTTCCAAAACAGCTTTCTCGTCGAATCGGAAGAAGGGGGGCTCATGAACATCCAGTCCCATGCTATGTCCGGTTCTGTGGATCGCATATTCACCAAAATCAGCTTTTTGAATGACAGCGCGAGCAGCGAGGTCTACCTCACACATCGGTACTCCTGCTTTGATGGTGTCAAATGCTGCCTGTTGTGCGGCAAGCATGACCGAAAAAGCTTCTTTTTGCCTGTCGCTGGCTTCTCCGACAAAGCAAGTCCGCTCGCACTCTGCGATGTACCCGTTCAACACGACATGATGGGTGTGAATCAGGATGTCGCCTCTTTCCAGCTTTCTCGTATTGGAATACACGTGAGGCATGACCGAACGTTCGATACCTGAAGGGGTCATCGCATTGACACCCGCTATCGTATTTGGATAGAGGCGGGAGACTTCCTCAAAAGCGGCTTTGTGTCCCTGCTGGTCAATCTCGAGCTCCGTCACGCCAGGGGCTACCGCATCCAGCGAGGTGCGAACTGCCAGACTCACCAAATCACCAGCTCGACGCAGAGTATCCAGCTCCTCTGAATCTTTGACCACGCGACAGTTCAAAAGGTCTGGGGAGACATCGACGAGCTCCCAGCCAGCTTCCAGCAAGGCTTTTTCCAGCTTCATCGACACGGCGTTAAATTCGACACCCACTTTTCCACCCTGCCCGATTGCCTGCAAATATCCCAGCAAGGACGCAACCGGATTCGTTCCTTGGTCAGCCATCTCTGGATGCTCGTAATACACGATGACGCGATCCACCTTGGCGACGTGTCGGGCGTGTTCTTCTTCCAATCCTGGTACAACAAATGCGCTTTCGTCCCGTGTGAGAATATAAAAGAGCGGGCGGGAATACGTAATCGCTTTGTAGCCACTAACATAATGCTGATTGTTCGGTGAAGTGAGCACGATGGCTTTCAGATCGTGTACTTCCATCAGCGCTTTCATCTTTTCTGTACGTTTGGCGTGACTCATTTTCATTCCTCCTAAATGATGTTTCAAAACCTATAAAGGCTTGGAATCCGAAATAGGGGCCAACAGTTCCTTTGATCTTCCGAGCAGCAGTCCCATGAGGAGAGACAACAAATTTCCTACGATCAAATAGGAGAAGGCAATGTCATAGGACCCGTTAAAAGCTTTGATCAAAGCACCCATGATGGCAGGCGTGAGAAAAGAGGCTAGGTTCGCTCCAGTATTCAACATGCCAAACGCACTGCCCATGATTTGAGACGGCAATTGCTTGAGCGGCATAGCCAGGATCCCCATGTAGGCAATTTGAAAGAAAAAGGCGGCGACGATCTGAGCGAGAATCGTGAGGGCCAGAGATTCAACGGTAAACATCGCAAAAATGGAGATTGCTGCAACCAGGTTGCCAAAAATGATGAGATGTCTTTCTCGGTTCACGAAGATTTTGTCTACCAGCCAACCGCCAACCAAATATCCTACCATTCCGGCGAGCAAAGGAATGGAGGAGTAGATACCAGCGTCCAACAAATTGATTTTTCGGACGTTCATGAGGTACGAGGGCACCCAGCTATTCAGTCCCCACATCGCAGTATACAGGCCGAATAGAGCGAGCATGATCTTCCACATGGCAGCGGATGTAAGCAGCGAACGAAGGGATACCCCTTGCTCAGAAGCGGCCGAGACGGGTACGACTGGATTGGACGTTTCGCCACCCGATCTGAGTAATGAAAAAGGCACCCGCCAGACTTGCCACAAATCCTCCAAGCGTGATGGCTACGAGCAAGATCGACTGTGTACGTGACCGTTTCTCAGGCCGAACGTTTTCACTCATCAATTTGGTAGCCGCTCCTGGAAAAGCGCCTTCTCCCAGCCCGAAAATAAAGCGAATGACCATGAGCGAGGAAATCGACCAAGCCACGCCCGATAGCCCTGCAAATAACGAAAAAACGAGGATGGTGGTAATGATGGCGATTTTGGATCCGAAACGGTCTGCTAACCACCCTCCGGGAATCTGCATGAGCGTATATCCGAGGTAAAAAATGCTCAACACAATGCCCAGGGATGCGGCATCCATCTGCAGCTCCTTTCCAATGGGTACGATCGCGATGTTAATAAACATGCGGTCCATGGAAGAGACAAACCATCCTAAGAAAAGGAGTGTGATTAGCAAGCTTTTTTGTTGCGATGCTTTCATCGTAAAATAGATTCCCCCTTCACTTCTCTCATGCAGACAAGCTATAACCGGCATTGGCGGTCTCCTCGTCTCAACTCGGGTTAATCCTAGTATAGTAAGCTTTCGGGAATTGCGGAAATATTTGAAAAAAACTATAATGATACCTTGAAAGTATAAGAGGCTTTGGAGGGACTCCATGGAACTCAGACATATTCGCTATTTCACTGCGTTGGCAGAGGAGCTCAATTTCAGTCGTGCTGCAGAACGATTGCATATCGCTCAACCACCGCTCAGCAGACAGATCCAGCAGCTGGAAGAAGAGGTAGGCGTTCCTTTGTTTTACCGAAACAAGCGCCGCGTTGAATTGACGAATGCTGGCAAAGCGTTTTTGGAAAAGGCATATCGGTTGATTGATCTGGTAGAGGAAGCTTGCGACACAGCGCGTATGGCCGCGAGGGCAGAGCATGGAAAGCTGATTATCGGATTTACAGGGACTGCCGAGACTCTCTTGCCGTTACTGACGGTTTATCGAAAAAAGTACCCGTACGTCAGTTTGAATCTTCAATTGATGGGGACAACTGCCCAAGTGGCTGCGCTGCAAGAAAAACGGATCGATGTGGGAATTCTCACTCCCCCGGTTACCAATGAAGAGCTTATTGTGAAAAAGTTTGATAATCCTCCACTAGGAGTGGTACTGCCTGAAAATCATCCTCTTGCAGTAAGTGGGGGGCCAATTGCCATTAAGGAGCTGGCAGATGAATCCTTCGTGATTACCCCACGATCGATTGGACCAGGATTTTATGATTCCGTCACAAAAGTTTGTCATGACGCCGGCTTTTCGCCGAAAATTACGGTAGAGACGCATGATATGCCAACGGTCTATGCCCTTGTATCCGCAGGCATGGGTGTTTCCCTCACCCCGTTGTTGAAAATTCGGGCGAATGGTGTCGTGTTTCGGGAACTGTCAGATCGGACGGTTGCGACGGAGGGAGGAATTGCGTACAGGAGGGATGAGAAGTCGGAGGTATTGCACTCGTTTTTGGATACGTTTTTGGAGTATATATCGTGCCAGTCGCTTTGAAAAGAATAGAATAGTAGAGTCAATCCCGCCTCTATTATTGGCCTTTCGACTCATAGGGTTTCTCCCTTCTCTTCATGTATGATGGTGATATGGTACCATTTGACAGGATAATCAGGTCGAATGGAGGATAAAGAGGAGGGTAAGGGGTCACCGTATGGGCAAGAAAAACAAAAGCAAAATCACTATGAGCGTCATCGCTCTCGTCGTGCTGGTTGCAGTAGCTGGTTCGTTCGGTAGTCGACTGTTCGGAGGCGTTTCCGTCGCAGAAGGTTATTTGTATGAAGAAGAGAATCGAATGATTTTTGCCAAAGTAACGCCGGATCGAGAGCAGACAAAGGTGGAGGTCATCGACACTTACGTAGAGACGCAGGACACTGTTCCTGTCCTCAAAACCGAGACTCATACGTATACGGGGAGCATGAATGGAGACAAACTTGCGTTAAAACCACAGTCTGGTGAGCCCGTAAACGCCACCGTCAGTGCGAAAGAGCTGGTTTTCCTGAGCCCATTAAAGGATGGGGGACAAGCTCCTCCAAAGCTCGAGGCTAGTCAGTCCGCACTCTACCAGAAGCAATTGGAAGCGATGACAACACGCATCAATGAACTGGCAGAGGTAAAGAAAAAAGAGGTCGCTGAGAAACGAGCGAAGGAAGAAGCGAGGGTCCAATTTGCCCAGAAGGTAGAAAAGACGGGCAGGCTGGAAGCAGACCTCGTAGAAAATGCGCAATATTTGACGGACTTGCAGTTCTCAGACGAAGCTTCTGTGTACCAGGACCATGTGACCGAACTACAGGGACTTTTGGATGAAGTCAAATTGTACGCGGGGCAGCCGGCGTTGCAAAAAACCGAGTATGAGCTCATGAAAGAAACGGTGGGGGCCATGAAGGTCCTCGTAGATGGCATGCAGTCGATGGACGCAAGTGTCAAAGACAAGAAAAAGCGCATGACGGATATTATGAGCGTTTTAGAGACGGATGTGGCGGATACAAAAGCGATCTGGGAGGAAATCAAGGGAAGTGTTCCCAATCCTGATGCTCGCCAAAAATCGTTTGATGCAGCAGTAAAGACAGCTACAAAAGCCATGGAGCAGGCCAAGCAACGCATGACAGCGATTGACAACGAAAAGGCAACAGCTACGCAAAAAGCGACGAAGCTGTATGGAGATGCGAACGCTCTCCTGAACAAAGCAGCACCGAAATAAGGCATTCGCAGTCCCTCTTTCTCACGGATGTTCGTAGGGGAAGGAGGGCTTTTCATTGCTTCGATAGAGGGTTTTCAGATCGACTTACTTGTATTATCCTTAAGAGAGAATAAAGAGTCCCAACCAGTGTCTTCCTAGGAGGTTCATGATGAGCGTCTATCAAAATATAACCGAGCTGATCGGAAATACCCCTCTCGTACGCCTGGGTAGGATCGTTCCAGCTGGAGCGGCAGAGGTATATGTGAAGCTGGAGAAGCTGAATCCATCCGGTAGCGTAAAAGACCGGGCAGCCTACAATCTGATTGTAAAGGCGGAACAGGCAGGATTGATCGAGCCAGGTGATACGATTATCGAGCCGACGAGTGGGAATACAGGCATCGGGCTTGCGATGAATGCTGCGGCAAAAGGCTATAAAGCGATCCTCGTCATGCCGGACAACATGTCCAAGGAGCGAATTAACCTGTTGAAAGCGTACGGGGCGCAGGTTGTGCTGACGCCGAGCGAATTGCGGATGCCGGGAGCGATCGCGAAAGCGGAGGAGCTGCAAAAGGAAATACCGCGCAGCTTCATTCCCCAGCAATTTGAGAACAAGGCCAATCCCGATATTCATCGAGTGACGACAGCAAAGGAAATCTATGAGCAGATGGATGGGCAGCTGGACGCGTTCGTAGCGACGGCAGGAACGGGAGGTACGATTACAGGTACGGGAGAGGCTCTGCGCGAAAAGCTGCCAGATTTGTATATCGCCGTAGTCGAACCAAAAGGCTCTCCCGTCTTGTCCGGTGGCAAACCAGGTCCGCACAAGCTGGTTGGCACCAGCCCAGGTTTCGTCCCGAAAATTCTCAACACCAGCATTTACAACGAGATCATGCAAATTGCCGATGAGGATGCTTTGCAGACTATGAAGCTTCTCGGTGCCAAAGAAGGGATTTTGGTAGGGCCGTCCTCGGGTGCATCCGTATTTGCAGCCATTGAGGTGGCGAGTCGGATGGGTGAGGGGAAGCGGGTCGTGTGTATCGCACCGGATTCGGGAGAGCGATACTTGAGCATGAACTTCTTCTAAGTAAAAATAAAAAGCGGGCAGGGAGCGATAAGCTCTTCTGCCCGCTTTTTCTAACGGATAAGAATGGATAAGCATAAGCACTTATCCGAAAGAAATTTCCTTATGATTGTGCCACGACCGCTTCTTGATTGCGCTCCTGAAAAGCGAGCAGGGCACCGATAAACAACTGGCCAGTCTGCAGCATGGAACGCTCATCTACATCGAACTTCGGATGGTGGTGAGGATACGTAGCTTGGATGTCGGGATTACGACCGCCTACCATAAAGAAGGTAGCAGGGCGCTCTTCCGCAAAGTACGCAAAGTCTTCGCCGCCCATACCTGGAGGCATGTGGATGACCCCTTCTTCACCGAACAATTTTTTCGCCTCAGATACCACATGAGGTGTTTCCGTCGGATCGTTGTAGGTCGCAGGATAGCCGCGCTGGTATTTGATCTCGCAACGGGCTCCGACTGCCTGGCAATTGGCTTCGACGATACGGATGAGAGATGCTTCGACAGCGTCGCGCACTTGTTCGTCGTACGTACGGACAGTGCCTTTTAGACGGACCTGATCCGGAATGACGTTGAACGCTTCGCCTCCGCCGATGAAGGAGCAGACGGAAAGTACGACTTGCTTGAGCGGATCAACTTGACGGCTAGCCACTTGCTGCAGGTTCATGACGACCTGGCTCCCGAGAACGATCGGGTCGATTGACGTATGCGGGTAAGCGCCATGGCCCCCTTTTCCGTAGAGGATGATCTCAAATCCGTCAGCAGCGGCCGTCACATGCCCGGTACCGATTCCTACTTGTCCGACAGGCAGATCAGAGGCGACGTGAGCACCGTACACGACATCGACACCATCGAGGCAGCCGGCTTCGACCATCGCTTTGGCTCCACCAGGAGGGAGTTCTTCGGCAAACTGATGCAGGAACACGACGTTTCCTGGCAGCTCGTCACGCACTTCGCTCAGGACCTGTGCTACACCCAGCAATCCAGCGGTGTGAATGTCGTGCCCGCAAGCGTGCATGACACCGGGGATTCGGGACTTGTACTCTACCTCTTTTTCATCCTGGATGGGCAGGGCGTCAAAATCGGCACGAAGCGCGACCGTTTTCCCTGGCTTGCCACCGCGAAGCAATCCTACGACACCCATGCCACCTACGCCGGTCTGGACCTCAATGCCGAGTGATGCCAGCTTGTCAGCCACTTTTTTCGCCGTGTTTTCCTCTTGAAAAGAAAGCTCCGGGTACATGTGTAAATCACGTCTAAATTGGACGAGTTCCGGATAAATCTCCTGCAATCGGGCAAAAAGCTTTTCACGCACGCTACCCACTCCTTTTGGCAGAAAAAGATTTATGTAACTCTTCCATTATAAAAATATTCAGAAATGATTGGCAATCTATATTTGTTGTGCATAGAGTCGTCCATCCCGTAAAACAGCCGAATAAATACTCATTTGCCGTCGAATAAAACTGACAATTGCAAAAGTTGCACGATACATGGGGAAAGGAATCGTTCTTTACCGTCAGGAAAGCGTTTTCTATAATGAATCTCAAGCAAGGACAGACGGCTCTTGGACGGAAAGGAGAAAGGAATGGTCTTTTTAACATCACGTTCCCATGCGTTACTGAAAGTCATACTCGACAGCTCCTATCCATTGAAAATCAAGGACGTCGCACGCGATTTCCAGGTAAGCGAACGAACCGTCAAGTACGATCTGGAGAACGTCAGGCAATGGCTGAAAGAACGAAATGTCATTCTCCATTCTCAACCGAATAAAGGGCTGTGGATCAACGAAGATCAGGAGCTAAGAAGCGCATTGCGCGAAAAACTGCAGGGGGACGAGAGCACGATGCTCATCCTGCATCAAAAGGATCGGGTCAAGCATTTGGCGTTTATTCTGCTTTTGGCGGAAGGGTATCAGCGGATGAACGATTTGGCAGATCACATGGGAGTCAGTCGTAATACGGCTGGAGCCGATATCAAGGAGGCGGAAAAGCTACTCGATGGTTGGCGCCTCGAACTAGTCACCAAGCAGCGGTATGGAGTACGAGTAGACGGGAGCGAGCGGCAAAAACGATATGCGCTCGAAAGCCTCATCCACGACTTGTTGGATGGTACCGATATGTATCGGATGGTACAAGGGATGCTGCCGGAGTACGGACATGATGCGAGAACAGGGCCACTGCTGGAGAGATGGTTGATCAGTCGGACAGAACTGGGGGAAGTCATCCGGACCATCAAAGAATGGATGAATGCAGCGGCTCAGACTCTGACAGACCGACTGTTGATCAGCCTGCTTATTCGTTTGTGTATTGTCGTTCAGCGTGTACAGCGAGGTCAACTGGTCACGGCGGATGATGCAGAGACGGGAGAAGCCAGGCAATGGAAGGGATACGAGCTCTTTACACGCGAAGTGAGAGCTTTGTGCCAGCGATTGGGCGTAGAGATTCCGGAGCACGAGCTCGCGTATGCGTGCCTGCCGTTACTAGGGACCGAGCAGACGGATGGGGGGATAAGAACAGGCAGATTGGTCCTCGATATTTACCAGGCGGCCAAAGAGCTGACCGAAGCCGTAAGCAGCAGGATGCTTGCACCGTTGTACGATGATCAGGAGCTGGGCAGACTTCTTTTTGCCCATCTGGATGACAGCCTGAATCGGTATCGCCAAGGCGTGCTCTTTGCGAATCCGTTGACCGAGGAAATTCGCCGTTCCTACTCTCGTATGTTTGATGCTGTGAAACGTTCGTGTGAAGAAGTGTTTTGGCATCGCGGCGTCTATTGGCTCGATGCAGACATCGCCTACCTTGTGCTCCATTTTCAAGCCGGTTACGATCGCTGGCTGGAGCAGAAAAAGGCGGATGCACTCGTGGTGTGTGGAACAGGTCGAGGGACTTCGAGGTTTTTAAAAACGTATTTGGAAAGCGAATTACGCTCCCTTCGCGTCGTAGGTCTGTGTTCCAGCACAGAAGTAGAAAAGTATTTGGCTAGTCGTCGGGTGGACGTGATCATCAGCGTGCTGCCGGTAAAAGCAGACGTTCCAGTCGTGATCGTATGTCCGCTGCCGACTCGCCAGGATATCAGCCAAATCCAAAACTGTCTCGAAACACTGCTGCTAGAGGTAGATAACCGACAGCAGGAAGCGCCAGCCCGCAAAGATGCCTGGTTTCCTACCCTCACCTCTGATCTCAACCCGAAAGATTTGCCACTGGTGGAAAGGCTGTCTCAGGACGTTATTTGCAAAGGGTATGAGATCAGCCATAACATCGTAGCAGCTTTTCGTGATTGTTTGACTGATCAAACGGCAAGTGGGCTTACCCTGCACCTGCTGTTGATGGTAAACCGTCTAGCTTTTGGCTCACCCTATCAGGAAGAATGGGATTCTTCTGCTGAGGCAGAGTCGAACGAGTGGAAGGCTTGGCGGGAGAAGCTGAACCAGCTCATGGCGGAGGTCGACCTCCATGTTCCACCAAGTGAAGTGACATCCATCATGCGCTATTTTTCAGGAAAGGGGACTGGAGAAAGTGAAAGTGGATCTGCTCGTACGCAACGGGCTAGTCATCGATCCTTCCCAAAACCTGAACGGGCACTATGATCTTGCCATTCGGGAAGGAAGAATCGTTGCGTTGTATGAGAAAAAGAAGGATGCGAATGTTCCAGAGGGGGACGTAGACGCTGACGAGACAGTGGATGCGGATGGGTGTCTGGTCACCCCAGGCTTGATTGATCTGCATGCTCACGTATTTCCTACAAGGACTTATCTTGGGGTAGAAGCGGATCGGGTAGGCGTCGAACAGGGAGTCACGACGCTGGTAGACGCAGGCAGTACAGGAGTTTGGTCATTTGATGGCTTTCTGGAAGAGGCGGTGCGTCCCTCTGTCACGCGTATTCTGGCATTTCTGAATATCTCCGGAGATGGCTTGTGCGGGGGCGGTGGTGAGCTGGCGGACATGTCGCGGTTGACTCCGAGGGAAGCGGCAGCGCTGATTTCTGAACAGCCGATTCTTCGGGGGATCAAAGCACGCATGAGTAGCTCTGTGGTCAAACAAAATGGCGTTCGGCCCTTGCTCGTGGCCAAGGAAGCGGCGAGGGAAGCGGGTGTTCCGATGATGGTACATATCGGCAATGCTCCTCCCCAGCTAACCGAGATTCTGCCGCTGCTCGACCGCGGGGATGTAGTGACACATGCCTTCCACGGGAAAAAAGGCGGAATGTTCGACGACAGCGGGGAGCTGATTCCAGAGGCTTTGGACGCACTGGAAAGAGGCGTTTTGCTCGACATCGGACATGGCGAATCCAGCTTTAGCTTTCACACGTTGCGCTTCGCCCAGGCAAAAGGGATTGCGCCACATGTCATCAGCACAGATGTTCACCGACGAAATTTGGATGGACCTGTGCATAGCCTGACGCACACGCTCACCAAGTTTCTAGCGATGGGCTACGCTCTAGAGGACATCATAGCGGCGAGCACCATAGCGCCAGCGCGAATTCTCGGAATGGAAGACGAGATCGGGACATTGAAGCCGGGAGCATGCGCAGACGTGACGATCTTGCAAATTCAAAAAGAACAGACACTCCTGACCGACTGTGAGCAGGAAACAGTGGAAACGAATGAACGACTGGTTGCCCATCAAGTGATTACTTCAGGAAAGGTACTGACATGCAAATGATTGATGACGTCGTCAAAGAATTGGCAGAATCAACAACAGAATATTTATCTGAAATTTCTGAATGCAAGCAAGTTCTGCAAAAGATTGAGGCAGAGTCTCGCCTCTTAGGGATCAACATCCCATGGGATCGATGGCTGGCAATCGGCGCCCATGTTCTGGCCTTTGTGCGTCGCATGAAAAACGGAGAAAAGCTGCCAGTGATTGAAGCGGAGCTATTTGCAGAAATTCACCCGGATATGGTCGCACTCTCACTTCGGGTCCTAACAGCAGAAAAGAGTGACTGGCAAGTAGACGAAACAGAAGCATTTCTGCTGGCTGTCCATTTTGAAGCCATCCGTGTCATGCAGACCGATCCATCCTAAACATAGCTGGTGCAAAGGGAGGTTGTATACATGTCAAAGGTAAAGATCGTCATCGGGGATCGTCTAGGGAAAGGACAGAATATCGCAAAAGGTATCGAGGCAGCTGGCGGAACTGCTATTGTCATTCCAGGCGTAGGTGCGGACATGAAAGTAGGGGATGTGATGGTGAGAGAAGGCGCAGATCTCGGGCTGTCATTTTGCGGGAGTGGTGGAGCAGGGGCTCTTACTGCCAAGACCAAGTACGGCTTTCCCGTCGAATACGGGTTGCGTTCTGTGGATGCGGGAGTCACGGCATTGCGGAATGGTAAAAAGGTGATTGGCTTCGGCTTCATGGACACAGAAGAATTAGGCAGGCGCATGGTTGAAGAATACAGCAAGCTGGGAGGGAAGTAAGCCATGTACACGGAAACGACGCAGACCTTGAGGCTATCCGGCAGTGCTGATTCGAAAGAGGGAGCCTTCAACAAGATTTTTTCTCAAATCAAGCACGTGGTGGCGAGACAGACGAGTGATTTGGTCGTGCGGATCGAACCGATGGGACTGGAGGTCGTGTCTGCCACGGAGACGATTAAGCAAGAGCGTTTGTTTGGCTTGTTTTTCCCGCGAAAGCGGACGCAATATGACATCACCGTAGATATTCAAGTGAGGCTGGGCGTGGTGCATGTGGAAAACATATCGTTTCAACAGCAGGCTGAGCAGACTGCGGGTGTGGGGCAGCTGGTCCGTCAGCGATAGAAACAAACAGGGGGAAGGTTCATGGTTACATTGATGATTATTTTGAAGTCCATCGTCATCGGAGCACTGGTCGGCTTTGGTGTCGGGGCGGGGGCGGCGAGGATGTTTCATGCGCCCAATGTCCAGGGGATGGGGGCATTCCGGACATTTGGTGAGCTGAACGCGTGTGCCGGCGATCCGATTTCCCATTTTTCGTTCGGGCTTGGCTTTTTGTTTAACTCATGGGCATCTGTCGTCGGTGCCGGTGCTTTGACTCAAGATGTGGACCACCGGGTCATCCCCAACTGGGCGGCAGCGATCCTGCTCTGGAAAAACAAAAACGCCGAAGAGACCTTGCACAATCCGAAACGAATGGCCATTGCCGGAGCGGCAGTGGGTGTCGTTGTCGTGACACTGCTCAACTCAACAGCGACAGCCATTCCCGAATCGATGCAATTAGTAGCGACAAAGGTGCTGGTGCCAGCTGCGAACTGGCTGATCAACCCCATCATGCCTATCGTGTTCTGGATGGCTGCGATGGATGCGGGCAAGCGGACGGGAATCTGGGGTACGGTCCTGGGAGGCATGTCACACTTGGTCATGGGGAATGCCGTGCCGGGAATCGTCTTGGGTATCCTGATCGGCAAAGGACTGGATGACAGCGGCTGGAACAAAATCACGAAGACGATGCTGATCGCCGTAATTCTCCTGTTTGTGCTGAGTGGCTTCTTCCGCGCCTTTGATGTAGCCCTTTTGAAGAGTATGCATGTAGAAATTCCTGACTGGTTGGTACAGCTTCACGAAACGTTTGGATCGGCGGTGAAAAAGTAATGGGTGAACTGCAAGCAAAAGGATTTTGGTATTCAGAATGGGCGTTTCCGCTCTTTGTCGCGTGCCTGGCTTCAGGGATTTTTGCCGGTACTCATCTTTACTATGTGTATCATATTGGAGCTTTTAATGATATTGCCATCGTTGCCATGCTGGAGGCAGGGATCAAGGGCGGCGGATACGGTGCTGCAGCTGCATTCGGTGCGAGCTTTTTGTTCGCCCGCATCCTGGAGGGGCCGCTGGTCGGAATACTCGATATTGGCGGCTCGCTGCAAACGGGTATCGGGATTGGCGTTCCTGCCCTCATGCTGGGCGCAGGCTTCACCGCACCGCTGACTTCCTTTCCTTTGGCGTTGGTGACAGGGGCACTGCTAGGCTTCGTCATAGGCGCTGTGATCATTATGATTCGAAAGTACACGATAAATGCGGCGAATTCTACGTTTGGTGCGGATGTCATGATGGGTGCAGGAAATGCGGCGGGTCGCTATTTGGGTCCATTAATTGTCATTTCTGCCATCATGGCTTCGATCCCGGTAGGACTGGGAGCGACTGCTGGAGCTGCGATTTTCTACTATTACAATAAACCGATTGCCGGTGGGGCGATCATCGGAGCCATGATCCTTGGTGCGATTTTCCCGATCCCTACGCAATGAGAAACGAAGCTATGAGGAACGAGCAAAGAGTTTCAACAGGAAGGATGGACACACGATGGGAATCTATCAGCAGCTAGGACTGAAACAAGTGATAAACGCGAGTGGAAAGATGACGGCACTAGGTGCAAGTGCCGTCCATCCTTCCGTCGCACAGGCCATGGGAGAAGCAGCCATGGATTACGTGGAAATCAGTGAGCTGATGATCGTGGCAGGTAGTCACATCGCAGCAGCGACTGGAGCAGAGGATGGTTGTCCCACCTCCGGAGCTGCTGCAGGAATAGCCATCAGCGTAGCTGCGGTGATTGCTGGGAGCAAACTCAGTCTGATCGAGCAGCTGCCTTTTTCGGAAGGCTTGAAGAACAAGATCGTCATTCAAAAAGGACACGCCGTACACTTTGGTGCGTCCGTTCAACAGATGATCGCTTTGGGTGGCGGCAAAGCGGTAGAGGTCGGGAATGCCAATCACGTAGAGGAAGCCCATCTGCGTGAAGCGATTGATGATCAGACGGCAGCATTGCTCTACGTAAAATCTCATCATGCCATTCAAAAAGGGATGCAGTCTCTTGCGACGATGATCCGGCTTGGGAGCGAATATGGACTTCCAGTCATTGTAGATGCCGCAGCGGAGGAGGACCTGCGGCGGTATGTGGCGATGGGTGCGGATCTGGTCATTTACAGCGGAGGAAAGGCAATCGGTGGACCTACTTCCGGCTTTATCACGGGTCGCGCTTCATTGGTCGCAGCATGTCGCGCCCAGTACAAAGGCGTCGGGCGTGCCATGAAGGTAGGAAAAGAGGCAATCGCGGGTTTGCTGACAGCGTTGGGACAGTACGACCCGGAAAATAAGGATGGTACCGAGCAGCGCAGGCGAGTGGAGTGGCTGGCGGAAGAGCTAAACGGTTTGCCTGGCTTGACAGCTGTTATCGCACAAGATGAAGCAGGAAGAGCCATCTACCGTGTGCAGGTATGCATCGACGAGCAGGTAACGGGGCTGACGGCGCGTGATCTGACACGCTATCTGGAGCAGGGCGATCCAGCCATCTTTACTCGCAATCACTATGTCAATACTGGCGTGATTGCTTTTGATCCCCGCCCGTTGCACAGAGGGCAGGAACACATCATTGCGGCTCGGATGAAAGAGCTGCTGGAAAAACGGAAAGAAGGAGAATAACCAACGTGGGCACACCAAAAATTCGTTTGAACGTTCTGGCGAGAGATGTAGAAAATGCGAACCAAATCTGCTCTTTGGCACAAGGACGCGCGTTGATCGGGATCATGGTCAAAGGATTTTCATCCGTCGAAGAAGCGGTATCGGCAGTAAAACAATACCAGCAGGCGGAAATTCCGGTCTCGGTGGGCTTGGGCGCAGGAGATCCTGCTCAATGGAAAAAGGTAGCGCAAGTAGCTGTCCAGACTCAGCCGGATCACGTCAATCAGGTCTTTCCGGCAGCGGGCTATACGCTTGGTGCGCTACAGGCGATTGGGAATAGCCAAACACTCGTAAATGCATTGATCGCCCCAAGTGGGCAGCCAGGAAAAGTGCTCGTAACCACAGGACCCATGAGTGACAAAGTGTCTGAAGGGCTCTCCTGCGACGCAGCTGCAGCTATGCTGGCGGAGATCGGGGTACATTCGGTCAAGTTTTATCCGGTTAACGGGTTGGAAAAGCTGGATGAAATCAAGGTAATGGCCCAAGCTGCCGTTCGTTACGGGATACCGGTCTTCGAGCCGACAGGAGGGATCGATGCGGCTTCGATACGTCCCATCGTACAGGTCTGCTTGGAGGCAGGTGTGCAGCAGGTCATTCCCCACATCTATACATCGATCGTCGACAAGGAAACGGGGCTGACCCGATTGGAGCAGGTAGAAGAGCTGCTGGAAGCCATCAATAATGTGTAGTCTTTCTGGCAGAATCGATCGAAAGCAATGATAGGAGTGAGTCAGATGAGAGAGAGACAGGTTGTCGTTTTGTTGTCGCATGGTTTGCATGCTCGCCCGGCCACATTGTTTGTGAAAATGGCGGCTTCCTTTTCCAGCGAAATCGGATTGAACAAGGATGACAAAAGCGTGAATGGAAAAAGCATCATCGGGGTCATGTCCCTAGCGGTGGCGAAAGGGCAGTCCGTCACACTGACCGCGGATGGTGCAGATGCGGAACAGGCACTGGATGCGCTGGAGCAAGTTTTGGTTACTGCAGAATAATGCTTTGGGTGAAAGGAATAAATTGATAGTTTCGATTATGGGTAGCCTGTTCTCCTGTGGTGGACATTTCCAAAACAGATAGACTAGAATGGAACTGTGCTTGACTTTAGAGAGAAAGGCAATGGTCGAGGAGAACATGGTTACTTCCTGCAAGAAAAATAATCGGGTTCCGGTCATCTTGCTAGTGTCTGGGATGCTGATCTTTACAATGACGTGCGTAAGTATTGCTGCATCCTATTACAATACGATTCAATCCGTCCGCCTTTCCGTTGCTAATCAGAGCATGAAGGCGGCTTCTTTTGTGGCGAGTCGACTAGATGCGGGGGCGTATCAATCCTTTCTGGAACACCCGGTTAAAGATAATGAGGCATTTAAACGTCTGGAGCAGCAATTGGCAGAAGCACGGGAACAGTTTGGGGCGCTCTATATCTACATCTCTAAGATTGATGAAGATTTGCAAAGTGGAAGAGTCATGATCGCGGCACTTCCTCCTGACTCCCAGCAAACCTTGCAAATTGGAGAGCCTTGTTTCATCAACGCAGAGCAAATCAGCATGATCCGGGGTGGTCACACCTACTATTCGGGCATCATTTCAGATCCTGTCTACGGGGATTATATGTCCGCGGGTGCACCTCTATTGGGAGAGCAAGGGCAACTCCTGGGAATCGTGGGTGTAGATATGGATGTGCACCTCATCAACGACATGGGAAGTGATGTCGTGAAACGCAGTTTACCTGTTTTCATTTTTCAAGGACTGTTTGTAGCTGTGCTCGTATTTGTCATCCTCGGTTTGCAACGCTGGTACCAGCGTGAATTGAAAACGGCCGTCGGGGATGCAGAGCAGACGTATCAGGATGAATTGCGCTCCGTGATCTCGTCCATTCGCTCCATCCGACATGACTTCGTCAACCATATGCAGGTGCTGTACGGGTTGATCGAGTGCGGGTATTTTGACAAGGCACGCGATTATGTCCAATCCCTCATGAAAGAGACGAAGGTGTTGGATATTACGGTCCGCATTTCTCATCCAGCCTTGATGGTTTTGTTCCATACCAAGTGGGAGCAGGCCAAGTCACGCCACATCGTGATGCAATTTGCCGAATGTCCAGATTCCTTTGAGCAGATCCCTTCGATTGATTTAGTGAAGATTCTCTCCAATCTGATCGATAATGCCATCGATGCAGCAGCTGGAACGAACGGGGACAAGTGGATTCGAATCGGTTGCAGGCAAGAGCGAAAAGGGTATGTCTTTGAAGTTGAGAATACGGGACCAGACATTACGCCAGAGCAGAAGGGAAAGCTGTTTGAGTATGGATTTTCCACCAAGTCGGGTTCCAAAGGGACGTCTCGGGGTGCAGGCCTCTGTATTGTTCAGGAGGTCGTGAAGAAGCATAAAGGATCGATTCAGGTGCATTCGACGGCAGGAATCACGAAGTTTACGGTTCATTTACCGATCCGTTGAGCATAGGCTTGCGAGGAATTTAGACACTAGAGTAGTCCAAACGAATGGGATATTCGTGCAAACGCGACTTGTTTCGACAAAATGGAGCTAGGTCTTTTGGGGGGACGACCTCAACGGATTTACACAGACCCGTTTACGGTCTGCTCGTCGAAATAGGTCGTGTTTCTTATGGATAAAAACTGTTCTTGTAGAGAAGTGTTTTTTGTCGAATAAAAAAATTTGGTAATATTCAATTATCATGTAATAATTGTGAATAGTCGGACTGGGGGTAGTTGATTTTCCGACAAATCACTAGATATAGAAGAGGGTGAACGCAGTGAAGAAAGGCAAAAAGCTCTTATCCATCCTATTTTCTTCCTCGCTGGTACTAAGCGGCATTGCGGCGGTTCCGGCAACTGGGATGGCCAAGTCGAAGGACAAGCCACCACTTGAGGTGGATTTGTCCACTGTCAACATGGACCGTTTGATCAAAGCGTTGATTGAACAGGGAGAAATCGACGAGGATGCCGATCAGGAAGAAATCAATGAAGCTGTGGAGAAGTTTTTGAGAGACAAGAAAGTTCCACATGGCATTGATGACTCCAGCACCTTCGGGAAAAAAGCAAACAAATCGCAAATCTCGGCTGTATCAAAAGCAGCTAGCAAAGTATCAAAGCTGAAGGATGACAGTCAAGTACGAGCATCCAAGCGAGTACATACGGATAATCTGGTTATAGCCTTGGTAGAGTTCTCTGATTTGGAACACAATCATGTACCAAAGCAGAGCGATTCTTTGTGGACGGCAGATTTTAATCAAAAGCACTACGAAGAAATGCTGTTTGACCGTAAAGGCTATGAAACACCTGAAGGAACCAGCATGACTACGATGGCGAAATACTACTACGAGCAATCGGGCAATACGTGGACAGTAGATGGTGTCGTAACACCGTGGCTGACCGCAGAAAAGGATAAGGAATACTACGGCGGCAATGATGAAAATGGCAATGACGCCAATCCACGTGACTTGGTAATCGAGACACTGGAATCCGTGGGGGATTCGATCAAAGGCCATGAGGACGAATATGACCAACGCGACCCGTACGACTTGGATGGAGACGGCGACCTGATGGAGCCGGACGGTATGCTGGACAACCTGATGCTCGTTCACTCCGGTATTGGGGAAGAGACAGGGGAAGATGCAGATGCGATCTGGTCTCACCGTTGGACGTTGAAAAAGCCTACGGAAATTCCAGGAACCGACCTGGTAGCGTACGACTATATGATTCAGCCAGAAGATGGCGCACCTGGTGTGTTCGCACATGAATACGGACACAACCTGGGATTGCCTGACCTGTACGATACGTCGAGACTGGGACATGATTCGCCTGTTGGTGCATGGTCGCTCATGTCTTCGGGAAGCCATACAGGGAAGATCTTCCAAACGCAACCAACCGGATTTGATCCATGGTCCAAAATGATGCTGCAACAAATGTACGGCGGCAGATGGATAGAGCCGCAAGTCATCAATTACGAAGATCTGAAAAAACGGAAAAAAACCGTTTCTCTCGCTGATGGAAGCAGCATCGAAGATTATGGAAAAGTGATCAAGTTAAACATGCCGCAAGTTGAGAAAACGCCACCGGTTCAGCCGAAAGATGGCGACTATTCTTACTTCTCCGATGAAGGCGACAACCTGAACACGAAGATGACCTCTGAAGTGATTGATCTGACAGGCGTCAGCTCCGCATCGATGAGTTTTGATTCCTGGAGAGCGATCGAGACAGGGTATGATTACCTTTACGTGAACGTGATTGACGCTGACACGGGTGAGAGCAAGACTGTCAAGGAATACGACGATGAGACAAAAGGCTGGGATACGGAAGAAATCAGCCTGAACGATTTCGCTGGCAAAAAGATCCAAGTCGAATTCAATTACGTAACAGACGGTGGCTTGGCGATGTCCGGTTTCTACCTGGACAATTTCGAAGTCAATGCTAACGGGGAAGTGATTTTCTCTGATGACGCTGAAGGCGACCAGAAGTTCGAACTGGATGGATTCCTCCACTTCGACGGCGAAGGCAAAATGTACGACGCGTACTACCTGGTAGAGCTGCGCTCCCATGAAGGCGTAGACGCAGGTCTGGAATACTTCCGCCGCAACGACACGTTCTTTACCTATGATCCAGGTATGGTGATCTGGTATTACGATGGTCGCTATGGCAAAACGCAAGACAACAATACGAGCAACCATCCAGGTTATGGCATGCTGGGGGTAGTCGATGCTCATCAGGAAGTTCGTTACTGGAACAACGACGAGGGCAATGAGGAAGCGATTGCCGATTCCCGTTACCAAGTGAACGATGCCGCGTTCAGCCCGAACAAAACGTCCGGAATGAATCTCGATTACTTGTTGGGCACGATGGATTACAAGCCGTTGAGAGGCATCACCGAGTTTAAAGACAGTGATGACTACACGATGCCCGAAGTACCGGAAATCGGTAAAATCCTGCCTGAGATCGGTCTGCAAGTCAAATTGGTGAGTGTGTCCAAGAAATTTACCAATGCAAGGGTCGAGTTCTCGATCAAAAAGTAAGAGAGAGCCTCAAAAAGAGGATCCTATGTCCATGAAGCGGGCATAGGATCTTTTTTCTTTGCATCAGATTAATCCAAAGGCTTATCATTTGCCAATTTCGACGACTGATAGCACAACCGCGTGGTGGTACGGGTAACTGGTCTAAGCTGGCATTTTGTGCAATAGGTTATATCAATGAACGACAAGCTGCCCGAAGCAATCGCGCGAAAAGGAGACAACCATTTGCACGAGCATAAGGAAGCGTTCGCGACTCGGCGGCAAGGGGGGAAATGGTACATGCTGCACATTGTCGCTTGTATTAAACAAGTGCCGGACACCAAGATCATCAAGATGAATCCAAAGACCAACACGATGGATCGTGCTAGCGCACCTGCGATCCTAAACCCGTACGACGCTCATGCGGTCGAGGAAGCAGTACGACTGAAGCATCGCTATGGCGGGGTGGTCTCCGTCGTGACGATGGGTCCGCCGCCAGCCGTCAAGGCGATTCGAAAGTGCATCGAAATCGGAGCTGATGCCGGGTATCTGGTCACAGACCGGGCTTTTGCCGGGGCCGATACGTTGGCGACGAGCTACGCGATTACCAAGGCTATTGAGAAAATAGCCGAGACTCAGCCTGTAGACCTGGTGATTTGCGGCAAGATGACGATCGATGGCGATACGGGGCAGGTAGGGCCCGGAATCGCGAGAAGGCTTGATATACCGCCGCTCACCAGTGTCAAAAAAGTGGTGGAAGTGAACAAGGCAGAAGGATATGCCATCGTCCACCGTAAGCTGGAGGATGGCTACGAAGTCATTCAGTCCTCCTTGCCTTGTCTCTTTTCCGTGGAAAAAGAAATAAATGAAGTTCCGTATTCTCCGTTGCCCAATATGCTGCGAGCGGCACGCTATAATCCAGTCATCTGGGCGGTGAATGATCTGGGGGATATCGACCGCACGCTGCTCGGCTTAAAAGGATCGCCGACGATCGTAGCCAAGGTCTGGCCGCCAGAAAAGCCAAAAGGTGGAGAAATGCTGGAAGGTTCTTCCGAGGAGCAAGTCTCTCGGCTCATGGAGATCTTGGAAGAGAAACAACGGTTGTTCCGGGTTAAGGAGGGTCAGGTATGAATCTGGAGGAATATTGCGGCATCTGGGTGTACTTGGAAGTGCATGAGGGCAGGATCGCGCCGGTTTCCCTGGAGCTTTTGGGTGCTGGACGTCAAATGGCAGACAAAAGGGGCGTGCCTCTCGCTGGTCTCTTGATTGGTGAGGGCGTGAGGGAACTTGCACAGACCGCCTTTCCCTATGGCGCAGACCAGGTCTATTTATACGATGACTCGATCTTCCGTGATTACCGCACGGAGTCATACATGCGCGCCGTTATCGAATGTGTGAACAAAAACAAACCGGAAATCATCCTGTACGGGGCGACTTCCACTGGAAAGGATCTGGCTAGCGCTGTTGCTACAGACCTTGAGACCGGACTGACGGCAGATACGACGATGCTCGATGTCAATGCAGAGACCGGACTTCTGGAAGCGAGCCGTCCTGCCTTTGGCGGCAATATCATGGCGACGATCTTGTGCAAAAAACACCGCCCGCAGATGGCCACCGTCCGACCGAAAGTAATGAAGGCATTGGAGCCGGATTCTGCTCGAACAGGGGAAATCATTGAAGAGAGCATCACCTTACGCGAAGAAGATATCCGCACAAAAGTGCTGAAAATCGTCCGGGAGACCAAAGAAAAGGTCCGGTTGGATGAAGCAGATGTCATCGTCGCTGGTGGAAAAGGGTTGGGGAGCAAGGAAGGATTTGCTCTCATTCATCGTTTTGCAGAAAAGATTGGTGCTACCGTTGGGGCGAGCAGGGACGCTGTCGAAGCTGGATGGATCGACCATGATCATCAGGTTGGTCAGACTGGAGTGACCGTCACACCGAAAATCTACTTTGCCATAGGAATATCAGGAGCTATCCAGCACTTGGTGGGGATGCGCAATTCAGGCTTGATCATTGCGATCAACAAAGATCCAAACGCACTCATTTTCCAGTCGTGCCATTACGGGATTGTAGGAGATGCCTTTGAAATTGTGCCTTTATTGATGGAAGCGTTTCAAAAGGAGCCGGACAAGGAGGTACAATATGGCGGAAAAGTTTGATGTCATTGTGGTCGGGGCAGGTCCGGCGGGAACAGCATGTGCTTACACCTTGGCAAAAAAAGGCGTGAATGTGCTGTTGATGGAGCGGGGCGAATACCCGGGCTCCAAAAACGTAATGGGTGGCGTTTTGTACCGCAAGACGATGGAGGATATCATCCCCGAGTTTTATAAGGAAGCTCCCGTCGAGCGCCCTATTGTCGAACAGCGTTTCATGATGCTGGATAAGGAATCGGCGCTCAATTTTAGCTACAAGGGAATGGAGTGGGCACAGGAGCCATACAACAACTTCACCGTGTTGCGGGCCAAATTTGATCAGTGGTTTGCTGACAAAGCTGTGCAAGAGGGAGCATTGCTGCTCAACGAAACGGTCGCTCTCGAATGCATCATCGAGAATGGAAAAGTCGCAGGGATTCGCACCGATCGTCCAGACGGGGATATCTATGCGGATGTGGTCGTGTTGGCCGACGGTGTCAACTCGCTCCTCGCCAAATCATTAGGCTTTCACAAGGAATTTCGCCCTGATGAGGTAGCCCTCGCTGTGATGGAAGTCCTCAAGCTGGATCGGAAAATCATCGAAGACCGCTTCAATCTGGAGGGCGATCACGGCTGTACGATTGAGATTTTTGGTGACTCGACCAAAGGAATTCTCGGTACAGCCTGGCTCTACACAAACAAGGACAGCTTGAACATCGGGGTCGGAACGATGCTCTCGGGGCTGATCAAAAACAAGATTAAACCGTATGAGTTGCTGGATTACGTAAAAAATCACCCGATGATTCGTCCGTATTTGCAAGGATGCGAACAACAGGAATACTTGGCGCATCTGATTCCCGAAGGCGGCTATAAGTCGATGCCCAAGGTGGTTGGGAACGGTGTCATCGTCGTAGGTGATGCTGCCCAACTGGTGAACGCCATCCATCGGGAAGGCTCGAATATGGCGATGGCATCCGGCGTGATGGCAGCGGAAACCATCATGCAGGCGCGAGAAGCCGGAGATTTTTCGGAGCGAATGCTCGATTCCTACCGCACGAATCTGTTGAGTAGCTTTGTAGGACAGGACTTAAAGAAATACAAGGACGCTACCCATCACTTCGAAAAGTTCCCGCAGTACTTTGAGCAGTACATTCCCATGATGAACAAAGCAGCCAGCCAGATGTTCACGATAGACGGCACATCCAAATGGACCAAGCAGAAAAAGATCTGGAGCGATCTCGGAACTGCTAAAGACAAATGGAAAATGGCTCGCGATCTGATGAATGCATGGAGGGTGATGAAGTGATGTCGAATATACCCAAAGGCCAGTCGATCGAAGAAAAGCAGTATCTTGTCCGATTTAAGGCAGATACGCAATCCCACCTCCACGTGTTAAGTGCAGATGTTTGCGCGACCCAATGCCCAGATAAGCTATGTACCATTTTTTGCCCGGCGGAAGTATACAAATGGGAAGAGGTGCGGATGCATGTGGGATACGAAGGGTGTCACGAATGCGGAAGCTGCCGTATCGGCTGTCCCTACGAAAACATCAAGTGGGAGTACCCGAAAGGCGGCCACGGAATTATCTTCAGACTCGGTTAATGGGCGGGGAAGCGCAATGATACAAGAGGGCGACAAAGTCGTATTTCTAAAGGATGGAGTCCGGGGAATAGTCATCCGTGTCGAAGAGGACCGTTGCCACGTCTTGTGGGAGGATGAGTTTGTCAGCTGGGAAAAGAAGGAGTGGTTACGTCTGGAGTCGTTCGAAAAGAAAGAACAGCGGGAGTAAGTATACCCGCTGTTCTTCTTATCAATTGGCGGTTACCGGAGCTCGTAGCGTAGCGGAAACGCTTGTGGCCCGACGATCCTGTAACAGCCAAGGGTTGGTTGCTGTGAGGAAAGAGACACAATGAGGTAGGCTGCTTCCGGATAGTAGGAATACGCTATATCCTCAGGGGATGGCAAGGGAGGAGCGGTGGGATGAGAGTGATAGATGCCCACGAGTGATTCTCCCTTGAGAGCCATCTTGTGTAAAACTTTTTGAATCTGACGAGAGTCCATAGCAAAGGCTACCGGACTTTTTTCCAAGTTTTCCATTCGCCAGATGGTTTCCGCGCATCCATTTCTGCCTGAGAGTAAACCACAAGCTTCTGCGGGGCGCTCTTCCATACAGTGCCTGACCATTTCTTTCCAGACAAAATAGGACATGGAGAAAGGGTTTGTGCAAAAGTCAGCCCTGCCAGCGCCTGCCGCAGCATCCTCCAGATGTTCTCGGTTGAGCAAGCGGCTTGACGTTGTGAACAGGGCCGGTTTTGGGTAAAGGAGTCATAGGCCTTGGCTGAGGCGCCATTGGCCGTGCCATTGGTTGCTGCATAGGTCGGACTGGCATTTGTTGACGTTGTTGATAGTAAGCACGGAGTTGTTCAGGTGTCATGGTATTCACTCCCTTTCTGTACTGTACTATGTTGTATTCAACGAATGGCTACAAGGGAACGGCTGTAGCACATTCGAGCCGGTTCACTTGAAGGGATTAAACGTATTCCCCTGCTTGGCGTGTGGGGGCAGTGGATAGTTTGCGGGAATAGAGGAAGAGGACTGTTGGAAGGATTGCATGGGTCGAGCGGATTGTGGAGGTGGCGAACTGTTCTGGGATGGATACGTGCTCGGCATTTGGCTGAGCATTTTGTTTGCCCGGGCTTCTTTTAGTGTAAAGTCTTTAATGGCTTGCCTGTACTTCTCCTCCTTGTCTTGCAGTTCCTTCACCAATTGTTTCAGCCCATCAACCGTCTTTTTCAGCACCTTTTCTTGAATCGTTACTTGCTCCAATTCTTTCTCCTTCGCACGCAGTTGCTGTTGAAACTGTTGATCAGCAGTGGTCGTCTTGGAGAGTAATTGATGGTATTTCTCTTCTGCAGCACGGGCATGGGATAGGGCTTCACGTACCTGGATGAGTTTAACTTCCAATTCGGCTGACTTTTGTTGCTCGGCTTCCAGTTGCTTCGTGATCGTCTCTAGTTTTTCGTTCCATTCAGCCTGGGAGGATAAAGCTTGCTGGAGCTCTTGGTCGCGCTGGTCGAGCTCGAGTTTCCACTCCTCAGCCTGTCGTTCCCAGTGGGAGCTGGTTTCCTGCAACTTCGTGAGTTCTTCAATCAATTGCTCTTCACGTTGGGAGGCAGCTTCGAGTTTTTGCGAAGCAGCATCGAGTTTTTGCGAAGCAGCATCGAGCTGTTGGGAAGTCACTTCAAGTTGTTGAGAAGTAGCGTCGTGTTCTTGCAAAGCAGCATCGAGTTGATGGGAAGTCGTTTCGAGTTGGAGCAAAGCAGCATCGAGCTGTTTCGAAGTCACTTCAAGTTGTTGAGAA
>JARDZO010000203.1 GCA_029240815.1 Brevibacillus sp. | reverse complement strand
GAATTCACGGGAACATATTAAATATCTCCAAGTAGAGAATCACGAATTGGTAAGGGAGATAGCTTTGCTATGGCATACGAGTCGGTACATTTCGCGGGCTGTTCAGGAATTCCGTGAGGTCGTTGTAGAATACTTTGGGGCGGTATCCAAACAGACGATTTAACCATGCTTCGTTCCACAATACCTCGTCCTGCAAGGTGCTGAAGGATCAGGCATGCTTGGTGCCGCAGACGCTTATTTCGAATAGCGGACTGCCGCTGGAGGAATTTACGAAGCTGCTTCACGAAAGTAAGGAACTGTTGGAAAGGATCCATCAGCAAAATGAGAAGAGGGTAGAGGAGTAGACGGGGAGGTTGCCGAAAGGTCATTCGGCAGCCTTTTTCTATTTGTTGGAAATAGCACTTTCCTTCTGTAACCATTTCCTGTATAGTAAACAATGTATTTAATGAACATAATAAACGAATAAGTTTATTTACTAGGAGGTATGAACTATGACAGCAAAACCACATATCGTCGGTATTTCCGGAAGTTTGCGTAAAGGCTCTCTGAATACAAAGCTGCTTTTGAATGCAAAAGACTTCTTGCCTGAGCACTACACATTCACACTGGCGGATATTTCCGAGCTGCCTCACTACAATCAGGATCTGGAAGCTGAGCTGCCAGAATCGGTTCTTCAACTGGTAGAAATTTGCAAATCGGCGGACGGATTTTTGATTAGCTCTCCGGAATACAACTGGTCCATTCCGGGGGTCCTGAAAAATGCGCTGGATTGGCTGTCTCGCCAAACAGTGGGTACACCACTCTCAGGTAAGCCAGCAGCCATCATGGGAGGGACGCCAGGAGGCTTCGGTACTTCCCGTGGACAATTGCACCTGCGAGAGCAAATGTTTGCACTCAATTTGGACGCGGTTGGCCGTCCTGAGGTGTTGGTTCCCCAATTGCATACGAAATTCGATGAAGCCGGTCAATTTTCAGATGAAATGGGCAGAAAGCTGCTCCAGCAACTGGTAGATCACTTTGTGCAAAAGGTAGAACGCAACGCGCAGGCGTAATTGGCCCAATGAAAAATCCCCGTATCCGGTACTGGATAGGGGGATTTACTCTTCATACGGAAAGATGATGGAGAATTTGGTACCGACATTGGGCTTGCTGTTTACCGTCACTGTGCCTCCGAACGTATGGATGACGTGATAGGAATACGTAAGTCCGAGGCCCGTTCCGCTAGATTTTGTGGAAAAGTAGATAGACCCCAAGCGCTTCATTTGCCCTTCATCCATCCCCACCCCGTTGTCTTTGATGACCAGGATCGCCTTGCCTTCCTCGATCATCAGCGAGAGAAACACTCTTCCTTTTCGCACATTGGCACAGGCCTCGATCGCATTTTTGATGAAGTTGACGAGCACTTGCTTGATTTCGTCCGGATTGGCCATGATTGTGACAGAGGTCTCTGGTGTCCGGACTTCCAGCTCCACATTGTGCAAGATGGCAAAGGGTGACATGACTGCGCGCATGACCTTTAACATGTCCGCGACGTTTACCTGTTCATAGCGATTCGTCAGAGGCTTGGAAATGGCGAGATACTCGGAAAGAATCATTTCCGTTCGCTGGATTTCGTCCATACAGATGGTCATATATTGGGTGTTCTTGGTTAAGTCCGTCGGGTTTTCCTGCATTAAGCGCAAGAAGCCTTTTACGGCAGTGAGCGGGTTGCGCACTTCATGAGCGAGTGATGCGGCGACATGGCTCATCGTTTCGATTTTTTCGTTTTGTGCGTGCTTGATGAAAATTTCCTTGTCTGATACTGATTTGCTGAACAAGGACATCAGTATCCAGATGCCGAGAGAATTCTGCAGCGGAATAACGAGAAAGTGGTACGTCAGATGTTTGACAAAGTAGTGGGGAAAATATAAATAGGTAAGGGTTAAGGCGATGATGGAGAACAACATGCCTGCCATAATCGTGAAAAACGTTTTCCGGTGAGTTGTTTTATACGTTCTGTACATTAGCAGGGACACCGTAAAGGAAAGGACGGCAATGACCAAGGCGACGACTGACCCTTCGCCCCCCAGATATAACCGGTAAATGACAAACTCGCCAAGCAAAAGAAGACCTGTCTGGATACCGCCGTAAACAAGTCCAAAGAACATAATGACATACCGAATGTCAAAAATGACTCCGTCTACGACGCTGGAGGCGAAAGTCATCGCGAGGAACAAGCTGATGGAACTGGTGACGAGTATAAAGCTCCTGCTGTAATTTCTCATCTTGTCTCGGTAGTAAATATTGAACAAAACAAAGGGAATCAAAACAAAGAAAAGTTGAAGGATGACTTCTTTTATTAGGCTCATCGGGCATCTCCACCGCAGACTGACTCACTATCATTTCCCGATATTTCGACACACTATAGCCTAATCCCTCCCAGAAAGTGGGGGGATTTTGTCATATGAACGCTAAATATCTAAAGACCTAGTTGACAGGTGCGAATGCATTGATTATAGTCTGTATATATTAAATCAAACGTTTTGAAAATAATAACTACTCTTATCCAGAGAAGGCAGAGGGAATGGCCCTATGAAGCCCGGCAACCTAGCACGTGAGATGTTTCTTGCGCGCCAAGGTGCTAACTCCAACAGGTAGAGATACCTGACAGATAAGAGGCGGGAAATCGCGCTGATTTTAGCCTCTTTCTGATGGAAAGAGGCTTTTTGTACGTGTAAGAATGGATAAGCGTAACGCTTGTCTATTCTGGAGCGCATGTAAAACTTCCGTATAAACGCGGTCGCTCCTCCATGAGCAGGCCTCGATAGAGGTTTACTTATTGGCACGACCTTTTCTGCGACGAGTCAACTACAAAAGGGGGATCATCCATGAAAAAGAAATTTGGTCTGCTCGTAACATTAGCACTGACAGCCTCTCTCGCTTTGACTGCGTGCGGTAATGGCGGCGGAGCCGGAACTGCTGCTCCGAACGGCGCGTCTGGTGAGAAAACAAAGAAAATTGCGTTGATTATGCGTCAAAATGTTGGGACTTTTTCGGCGCAGTACATTAACGGGGTCAAAAAAGAAGTGGAGAAAAACGGCGGCGAGCTGACTGTATTCAACGCGGATACCGATCTGGCGAAAATGGCTTCCAACCTGGATGCAGCGGTAAACCAGCATTTTGATGGCATCCTGATTGACCACGGTACAGCAGAAGCCCTGCAACAAGGCGCGCAAAAAGCAGTAGACAAAAAGATTCCTGTCGTGCTGTTTGATACGGATATCAAAATTGCAGGTGTACCTACTGTAGCACAGGATGACCAAAAGCTGGCTGAGCTGAGCCTCGAGAAGCTGGCTGCGGACAACGGCAACAAAGGAAACATCGTAAAAATTTGGGTAGCAGGCTTTGCGCCTATGGAAAAACGCCAAATCACGTATGATGCATTCCTGAAAAAGTACCCTGATATCAAAGAAGTTGCGGCTTTCGGTTCGGCAACCAACAATACCGCTCTGGATACGCAATCTCAAATGGAAGCGATCCTGAAAAAATATCCAAACAAAGGCGACATTACGGCAGTATGGGCTGCGTGGGATGAGTTCGGTAAGGGTGCGACACGTGCCATTCAACAAGCTGGACGTACCGAAATCAAGGTCTACTCCATTGACTTGAGTGATGAAGACCTGCAAATGATCCAAGAACCAAATTCTCCTTGGACGGCAACAGCTGCTGTAGACCCATCCAACATCGGTCGTATCCAGGCTGAGACTGTGTTCAAGAAGATCAAAGGGGAAGAAGTGCCAGACAACGTAAACCTGAACCCTGTGCTCGTGAAGCAAGAAGATTTGCCAAAGGACAAAAAAGTAACAATGGCTGATCTTTCCCAATATGTACAAGAGTGGGGCAAGTAAGATCGGATAGAATCGTTGGCTATTCCCGTTGAACGCTCAACGGGAATCTTCCTTATCTAGGGGGTGTAAAGATTGTCTACCTTACAAATGCAAGGAATCGAGAAGCAGTTTTCCGGCGTGCCCGCGCTACGAACGGTTGATTTTGAAGTGAAGGCTGGCGAGGTTCACGCCTTGCTCGGAGCAAACGGGGCGGGAAAAAGCACCCTGATGAAAATTCTCACAGGCGCGTATCAATTGGACGGCGGTACCATTTCTATCGATGGCAAGCAAGTATCAATCCAATCCCCGCAGGATGCCAAGGCATTGGGTATTCAATGTGTGTATCAGGAAGTCGATACGGCGCTGATCCCCTATCTGAGCGTAGCGGAAAACATTTTGCTGGATCAGCTCGTTCAGGCAAAAGGGTCGGGACTGATCAGCTGGCAGCGCCTCTACGCCGAATCGGAGGAGCTGTTGCGCGGGTTCGGTTTCTCCATTCCCGTAAAAATGACCGTCGAAGAATGTTCGCTGTCGGAAAAACAGCTGATTTTGATTGCGCGAGCGACCGTGCAGAAAGCGAAATTCGTTATTTTTGACGAGCCGACTGCGCCATTGAGCACCAAGGAAAGCGAGCGGCTGTTTCAGATCATCGACCAGCTGAAAAAAGCGGGAGTCGGGATCATTTATATTTCCCATCGCTTGCCGGAAATCTTTGAGATCTGTGATCGCATCACCATCATGCGTGACGGGCAGCACGTCATTACGACAGAGACGGAACAGACCAACATGGATGAAGTCATCGGTCATATGCTCGGAAAAAGCTTTGCGGAGGAATTTCCAAAAGCAATCGTCCCAATCGGAGAGCCGATCCTCGAAGTGACAGGAGCCAAGGGTGGAAAAGTGCGCAACGCCAATCTGACTGTACGCGCAGGGGAGATCGTCGGTGTCGTCGGCTTGGTCGGGGCAGGGAAAACCGAGCTGGCGCGCCTGCTGTTCGGAGCAGATGCAGCAGAAGCAGGGGAGATCAAGCTAAAAGGGTCAGCAGTACGGATTCGCACCCCAAAAGACGCTGTCGACGCGGGGATCGTCCTCGTTCCGGAAGAACGGCGTAAAGAAGGCA
Source organism: Brevibacillus sp. (assembly GCA_029240815.1). The sequence goes on along the minus strand of JARDZO010000203.1, from coordinate 5,591 downwards.
TTTTCGTCGAGGAGTCAGTCAAAAACAATCTGTCCGTCGCGACGATATCCAAATGGTCCCCTCTCGGCTTTATCCGCAATGGATTGGAAGCGGGACAGGCAAAGGAACTCGTCCAGCGCTTGGGTGTAAAGACGGCGGATATCGGCCAGTTGGTTGGCTTCCTCAGCGGGGGGAACCAGCAAAAAGTAGCCATCGGAAAATGGTTGGAAACGGATGCGAGTGTCTTTATGTTCGATGAACCGACCAAAGGTGTGGACATTGGGGCGAAAAGCGATATTTATCGGTTGATTGGGAAACTCGCGGAACAAAAGAAAGGCGTCCTCTACTTCTCCTGCGAGTTTCAGGAGGTCATTGGGATCTCGGATCGGATTCTCGTCATGTTTGAGGGCAGGATCGTGAAGGAACTGAGCCGCGAACAGGCTACTCAAGAATTGATCATGTATTATGCAAGCGGAGGTGAGTAATATGGAAGGAAAGAAATTTAGCCTGTTTGATTTTGTGTACAAGTACGGAACCGTCGCGGTGATTGTCATCGTCATGCTGTTCTTTAGCCTGACCAACCCGTATTTCTTTACCTATGACAATATTACGGATATTTTACGGTCCATCTCGATCGTGACCTTTGTCGCGATTGGTGTGACTTTTTCCTTAATCGTCGGTGGCTTTGACCTTTCAGTGGGATCGACGGTTTCCTTGACCACAGTCGTAGCTGCTTCCATGATGGTGTGGCACGAGCAAGGCATTTTTATGACGCTGATCGTTCCTATCGCACTGAGCTTGCTGGTCGGACTGATCAATGCGCTATTAGTGGTGAAAATTCGCATTCCTGATTTGCTCGCGACCTTGGCGATGCTCTATATCGTAAATGGGATTCATATGACGTATTCCAAAGGATATTCCATCTATGCGAACATGCCGATGGAGGATGGCTCGACAGCGCCGGGCAAATTCCAGGAGTGGTTCCTGTGGCTGGGACAAGGGGAAATAGCCTCTGTGCCGGTGCCTGTTATATTGACTTTCTTGCTCGTGGTCATCACGCATATTTATTTGACCTATACGCGCCAGGGACGGATGCTGTACATGACAGGCGGAAATCTGGAAGCGGCGCGCCTGTCGGGTATTCCGGTTGATCGTTATCGGACGCTGGCCTATGTATTGTCTGCGCTGTTTGCAGGTCTGGGCGGGATGCTTCTCGCTGCGCGGATCGGTACCGGTCAGGTAAGCAGCGGAGGCTCGATGCTGATGGATGCTGTCGCTGCTGCGTTTGTCGGCTTCTCTGTCTTCGGTGCAGGGAAACCGAACGTCTTTGGTACCTTTGTCGGAGCGATCTTGATCGGGGTGCTGCTAAACGGAATGACGATGCTCAACCTGCCGTACTACGCCTACGATATCATCAAAGGGGTCGTATTGGCGCTGGCTTTGGCTGTGACGTATTACCAGCTGCGTCGAAAGAGAAAAGCATAAGACTCGGAATTGAAAAGGCGAGACTCTTCTCTATATAGAAGGGTTTCGCTTTTATTAAACAGGAGAATACCAATCTTCATCAATGTTGGCAGATGAGCCTCCTATCCCGCCCCTGTACATCCAAAACCAACTGTGAGCACGTTGGTTTTTTCTTAACGTGTTTTCTCGTTATAATAGGAAGAAACATCTACTCGCTGGGGTAAGGGCGAAAACGAACAAAGGACGGTAACAGAATGGCAAGAAGAGAAATCCAGGTCAAACGCATGCTGCAATATTTTGTAGACGCGACCGTACAACTCATCGAAGAAGAAGGCATCGAGAATGTCAGCGCGCGTAAAATCGGAGAGCGGGCAGGCTACACGAGCTCAACGATCTACAACTACTTTGACGAGCTGTCCCATTTGATTTACTTTGCTTCCATGCGTTTTGTAAAAGAATATTTGCAAGAACTCCCGGAATATCTGGAGCGAGGGCAGACATACATGGAGAAGTACATCCTTAGCTGGGAGTGTTTTTGCAAGCATTCTTTTGAAAAACCGCAGATCTACCATGCTCTCTACATTGCTGATCTAGGAAAGAAGACGGATGAGATGGTCAATCATTACTTTTCCATCTATTCGAGTGATCTGATCGGCTTTACGGATGAAATCAAGCCGATGCTCTACGACCCGGACCTCACCTCACGCAGCAAGGCGCTATTGGAGCTGGCAAAAAAAGAACGGGACATCGATGATCATACGATTGAGGAAGTCAATGAAATGGCTGTGCTCATCTGGGAAGGGATGATGACGACCGTCCTGAACAAGAGGCGGGATATGGAGCCTGGGCAGGCCGCAGAAAAAACGATGAAGTACATCCGCAATATAATGAAGTCGATGGGACAGGGCGCAAGGTAGCAAGTATTTTCACTTGACCCCTGTTTTTCATGGGCCCATAATAGGTTTATCCGAAAATATGAACGCGTTCATATATTGAACTTAGTAACTCTATTTTGTTTTGTTAAAGGTGGGATCCGCGTGACAACAAGAGAAAAACATAACGGGCTGATCGACTGCGACGTGCATCCAGTCTTGAGTGATTTTAATGAATTGGTCCCGTATTTGGATGAATCGATTCAGCAGTACATGAACATCGGCAAATTTGCCAAGGGTGCATTAGCCAAGCAAAACAGTGGTTCTTTCAAATTTCCCGCATCCTCCTACGCGAATCCGCTGCCAGTCCCTTTGCGGGCAGACGCCTTTCCGCCAAATGGGGATATCCCGGGAAGCGACCCTGCTTTTCTGGCGAGTGATTTGCTCGACCGCTGTCAGACCGATTTCGCAATTTTGAATATAGGGCATGGAACGATGTCTGCCTTTCACAATGTGGAGGTCGCGGCGAAATACACATCTGCCTCAAATGACTGGCTGTACGACAAATGGGTGAAGAGCGATCCTCGATACCGGATGACTATGGAAATCACACCGTTAGATCCGGCTCTGGCCGTGCAAGAGATCGAGCGGATCGGCAAGCGGCCTGAGATCGTCGGAATCAATATGCACTGTGTGAACATTCCGCTGGGCAAACGTCACTACTGGCCCATCTACGAAATAGCCGAAGCGTATAACCTGCCCATCGTGTTGCATCCTGATACGGAAGGAACGGGGGAATACGCTGCCAGTTTTGGGGTAGGACCCGCTTCGACTTATATGGAGTGGCATACCTCGCTCGGTTTGATCGGACAGCGCAATGTGATTAGTCTGGTTTGCGAGGGAGTCTTTGAACGTTTTCCCAATCTGAAAGTAAACTTCATCGAATACGGCTTCTCCTGGATCGCGCCGACGATGTGGAGAATGGATAAAAACTGGAAAGCGCTGCGCCATGAAGTACCGTGGGTCCAAATGCTGCCGAGCGAGTACATCCGCAGGAACATTCGCTTTGGCACGCAGCCTATCGAAGAGCCGGCCCGCCCCAAAGATCTCGTCGAGCTGATCCAGATGATCGACGCCGAGCATATGTTGTTGTTCTGCAGCGACTATCCGCATTGGGATGGAGATGAGCTGGATCGCGCTTTCCTTCATTTTCCTAAAGAGCTTCGGCACAAAGTCTTTTACGAAAACCCGCTGGCTTCATTCAGACTACAACCATAGGAAAGGAGCACGATCATCATGAGATCACAGGAAAAGCATCGTCTGGTCATGTGTTCCGCTGAGGAGCTGCGGGAGGGAGATCGTCAGCTGGTAGAGGTGGACGGAGTGGAAATCGGTCTGATCCGGGCGGAAGGGACATGCTATGCCTTTCGCAATAGCTGCCCCCATCAAGGAGTGCCGATGCTGTACGGTTCAGTCGTAGGAACGATGCTGCCTTCGCAACCGCAGGAGTACGTCTACGGCTTGCACAATGAAATCATCCGCTGTCCCTTGCACGGCTGGGAGTTCAACCTGAAGACGGGAAAAGCGATGTTCTCTCCTGCTGTTTCCATCAAGCTGTACGACGTGAGAGAAGAGGACGAGGAAATCGTCTTGTATCTGGATCGGCAACCGCAGCAGATCGCTCGCAAGCATTTCGCCTGCGCACTGTAATAGAGAAAATAGAAAAGCGAGGCTTGACGTGACGAAGCAATAAGCTTACCATCAAATTCATAGTATTCGCATCTATAAACCTTGATTTAAAAAGGGAGGTCAACATGAAAAAGTCGTATGTATCCCTATTCCTTTCGCTTGTAGTTGCACTTGTGGTAGCTGGTTGCGGAGGAGGGCAGGGACAAGCCCCGCAAGCAGGTGGAGAAACAAACACAGGAAATGCTGGCGCAGGACAAGCTGAACATCTGAAGGTAGGTATCATGTCCGGTCCGGAAGAAGACATCTGGAAAGTGGTCAAGGATGTAGCTGCCAAAGATGGTCTTGATCTGGAACTCGTCGTTTTCAGTGATTATGTACAGCCAAACAAGGTATTGGAAGACGGACAGCTGAATGCCAACGCATTCCAACACGTTCCGTATCTCGATGAATTCAATGCAGGCCAAGGTACACATATTGTCAAACTGGCGGATACGATCAACTATCCGATCGGTATGTACTCAAAAAAAGTCAAAGACGTATCCGAACTGAAGGAAGGCGACCTGATCGGCTTGCCAAACGACCCGACCAATGGAGCGAGAGCGCTGATCCTGTTTGAACAAGCGGGCCTGATCAAATTGAAAGAAGGCGTCGGGGTCAAAGCGACTGTGCGTGACATCGTAGAAAACCCGAAAAAGCTGGAGTTCAAAGAAATGGATGCAGCTTTCCTCACAAAAGCGCTGGATGATTTGACGGCTGCTGTCATCAATAGTAACTTTGCGATCGAAAGTGGTCTGGTGCCTACCAAAGATGCGATCTACATGGAGCCAAAAGATTCTCCATGGGTAAACATCATCGCGGTACGCGAGGCAGATAAGGACAAGCCTGTCTACCAGAAGCTGGTGAAAGCGTTCCACTCTGATGAAGTGAAAAAGCTGGTGACGGAGAAGTACGGAGATTCGATGGTAACGGCTTGGTAATTCAAGAAATCGTACTGCTCTCTTATTCAGAGGTCTCTTCCTTATAGGAGGGGACCTTTGTTGCGTCTTGAAACGGGAAAGAAAACTACGTTGGGAGAAAGGAAACGCCGCATGAAAAACACATATGATGTCATTGTTCTGGGAGCAGGCTCCATGGGGATGGCTGCGGGAGCTTTCTTGGCTAAGCAGAATGCGAAAGTGTTGCTAATCGATGCTTTTGACCCACCTCATTCGAAAGGGAGCCATCACGGAGATACGCGGATGATCCGCCATGCGTATGGGGAAGGCAAAAAGTACGTTCCGATGGTGTTGCGTGCTCAGGAGCTGTGGGAAGAGCTGGAGCGCGAAACCGGGAAGCAGCTTTTTGAACGTACAGGGGTACTTGGCCTAGCGAATCTCGGGTCTGCTTTTTTAGAAGAAGAGATCTTCAGCGCCAAGCAGTTTGATTTACCGTTGGAAATTTTACAGGCGGAGGAAGTCAGAAAGCGCTGGCCAGGTATTACCGTGTCTGATGAGATCATGGGTGCATTTGAGCCGAATTCCGGTCTGCTGTACAGCGAAGAGTGCATTCGTGCATACAGACATCTGGCTACGCAAAATGGTGCGGACC
>JARDZO010000450.1 GCA_029240815.1 Brevibacillus sp. | reverse complement strand
GGGTCTTTTCTGTCGCAGTTGCCGTCCACTTTGAAGCGATAGTAAATTGGCGATACAATTCCGCTGTTTGTGCGGCTAGCTTCGCCCAGTCGTAGTTTTGCTGGACGTCTGCTTTGGCTCTTTGTGCCAGCTTGTGACGCATGTCAGGGTCGCTCAACAGCCAGCGTAGTTGATCCACTAACGAATCGACATGCCCGGCATACATCATCGCGCCATTCTCCCCATGTCTGACAATCTCCCGTAGGCCGCCCGTGTCAGCCACCAGCAATGGCGTCCCAAATGCCATCGCTTCGAGTGCCACAATCCCGAAAGGCTCATACAGACTAGGGAACACAGCTACATCTGCCATACGGAACAGCTGATTCCTCCGCTCGTCGTGAACAAAGCCGAGAAAACGCACTTTGTCAGCTATGTGCAATTGCTCCGACAGGCTCATGAGCTCAGCTGCGCTCGGGCCTTTTCCTGCTATGACGACTCGCACATCTGGAAACTCCCAAGTCAAACGTGATACGGCCTCCAGAAGCAAGTGCACACCTTTTTCACGTACCAGCCGCCCCACGAAAAACAGGATCGGACCTTCTCCTAGGGAAAGCTCCTGTCGAAGCTCTGCCGTTTGAACAGACGTGTTTTCCGGAAGCTCTACGCCGTTGTAAATGACCTGGATCTTTTCATCGGGGACGCCAAACAGCTTCTGGACTTCTCCCCGCATGTAGTGACTGCATACAATGACGTGATCCGACACGCTCACAAGTGCGCGCTCACTCTCGTGAATCCGCTGCTGAAGCGGCGTGTGGATTCCTTGATGACGCCCATGCTCCAGCGCGTGGATCGTCGTAATCAACGGAATCGCCATTCGCTCCTTTATTTCCATAGCAGCCCAGCTAACCAGCCAATCATGCCCGTGAACGATGTCGACACGCAGTCCTTCCCTGCCGAGCTGCTCTGCTTTATCGACCATGGCCAGATTCAACTGGAACACCCACTGCAAAAAGTCGCCTTGCTCGGATCCTGCGTAGCTGTTTAAGCGATGGACGTAAATGCCATCCACCATCTCCTGCCCAGTCTCTGCGTGAGCTGCTGCTGTCAGCACATGGACCTCGGTTCCCTGCCGCACGAGTTCGCGGGCCAAGTCAAACACAGCCCTTCCCAGACCACCTACGACATGGGGAGGAAATTCCCAGCTGAGCATCAATACCTTTCGCTCCGCTTGCTGATAATCCGTTGCCGCTACCATTTGATGCGATACGTTCACTCTATGCGAACGAAATGGCAGATAGTACGACTCATCCATTGTCGGAAAGATGGGATAAGCCTTCTCCATTTCAACGAGTCTGGCGTCATTTTGTTGATCCGTATGAATCATGTCCAACAACTCTCGCAGCCTGACCAAATGATCGTGAAAGCGTCGCACAGCATAATCCACTACCGTCTGTCCATCGAGGATAAAAGCCCAGTCACTGCTCTGTGCCAGCATCAATTCCCGCGCTGCCTGCTTCAAGCATCGACTGGCCCATGCGTCCTTTTTGACGTTCTGTCCTTTTGCGATTTCGCAACTATGTACAGCTGCAATCAGATCTCGTTCTGCCTGATGCAAATGACGGTACATCCAGCCGTTTTTCTCGTTCAGCCAGACCTCACCATAGCCATTTCGTCCCCATGTGGACATAGGCAAGCGTGCTCGATCCTGCGCAGGGTATTTTGCCAAATATTCGGAAGGAGTAATCAGTTGCACGTGCTGGGAGTCGCATACGGTTTTTCGCAGCAAAAAGTCGAGGAACAGCAGACCTTCATACCACCAATGACCGAAAAGCTCTGCATCATAGGTAGCTACCACAAGCGGCTCACGATCCAACCAGGAAGACGCTTCTTCGACCTGTCTCTCCCGATGGTAGAGGAAGTGACCTGCATGCGATGCTGCCTTTTCCCGCGCCCAATCCGGCTCATACCAATCCTTCTGCCCTGTTTTCCCAGTGATCCGGTAATATTTCAGCCCTGTATTTACGCGGATCCCCTCTGGATGAATATAAGGAGCGATGTAATCCATTTCCCGGTCGAAACCAATATCGCGGTAATACTCCCGATAGTCGAAGTCTCCTGGATAGCCGTCAAACGAGCTCCACACCTGCCGGGAAGCCTGTTCATCTCTGGCAAAGGCAGCGACATCATAAGGAGTCTGCAGTGGAGCGTACAGTCCTCTCATCGGAGTAGGTGTAGCGTGCGAAATCGTGTGACTATCGACGAAGAAATAATGAAGTCCCACCTCTTTCAGCAAACGATCCAGTCCTGGAGTAAACCCGCACTCTGGCAGCCATATCCCGTTTGGCCGTTTTCCGAGGATCCGTTCATGTGTTTCGATCCCCGCCAAGAGCTGGGCGCGTATGGCTTCTTCTGTTTCTACATAGGGAAGGAAGGCGTGGGTGGCCGCGCAAGTGATCAGCTCGAGGCAGCCGCTCTCCTGCGCACGCTTGAGTCCGGAAATCAGCTGAAAGTCTAGCTTGCGGCAGTAAGTGGCGATCTCACGAAACCGTTCGAGGTACATCTTTGCGACACGGTTCTCCCTAGGAGCATTCATGGTTCGCTTTACTTCTTTGCCAGCCAGTTCAACAGTCTTGGCGAGATGCGTTTGAAATCGGGACTGAATCAGTTCATCATCAAGCATGGATAATAGCGTGGGGGAAACAGCAAGGGTCATGCGAAAATCGATTCCGTCTGCGAGCAGCTTGTCGAACACCATGAGCAAGGGGAGATAGGTTTCCAGCATGGCTTCGTACACCCAGCGCTCTTCCAGGTAATCGTCCCGCTCC
>JARDZO010000015.1 GCA_029240815.1 Brevibacillus sp. | reverse complement strand
CTCGTTAATCACACGCTGACAGACTCGGCCCTGACAATAGCCCATACCCGCCCGATTCCGTTTTTTCACACCTGGAACGGCGCTAGCACCTTCACGGATCGATGACAAAATTTCTGATAGGCGTATCCCCTCGCATCGGCAAATGATTACATCCTCCATGCTTGCTCACCTTCCTTCTGAAGCCAAGCTTCACGCCAGAGCTGCTCCATTTTGGCAAGCCCCTGCTGAACCTGAGGCAAAAATCGGATGGGAGACAAGGCCCGCGCTTGTTCGACTGCTTGGATCGCTTCTTCTTTTGTGATTGACGGCGTCTTTCCTAATGTCTGGACAATCGATACGGCTGCCAACTTCCCTTGGGCCATTGCTACTTTTGCTCCCTCTATTCCAGTGATGTTCCCGGCTACGAACAGACCATCAGCGGTAGTGCTCAGGTCTTTCCCGTACAAAGGAACCATGCCTCCCAATTCCGGAATATGGGTCAACGAACAGCCGGCGACTTGCGCTAGCTCGATAAGGGGGTATAAGCCGGCAGACAGACATACGGCGTCCACTTCGACCCTCTCCTCGCGACCTGTTGGCTCCCCTTTCGCTGATACAGCTTGGAGAATAACGGCCTCGACGGATTGTTCCCCCTCGATTTTCGTTACTGCTTTTCGGATGTGCACTGGAATACCCTCGACCTGAAGAAGCGGCAAGCATAATGCGTGGACTGCGACTTTGCTCAAGCTACCCGCAGCCAGACGTCCCATCGTCCGTAAAAGGGGATGGGGAGCTAATGCAGCAGCATCTGCCAATTGAGACAACGCTTGAATGGGTGAAGACAGCTTTTCAGTCATTGGAGATCGCGGGGCCATTGCTACACCCACGACGTCAATTCCCGCATGCTTCATCTCCAGAGCCACGGATAATGCCAACGGATCAATCCCAACAACCATCACTCTTTTTCCAATCGCTACATGATGCACATTGGTGAAGGTCTGTGCTGCACCTACGCTGACCACGCCAGGGAGTGTCCAACCGGGCATTGGCAATGCTTTTTCAGCTGCGCCTGTAGCCAATAGCAAGGCCTTTGCGTACACACTCTTTTCCTTGGATCCACTCAATTCGATATGCCATCCCGGGCTAACGGACCATGCGGTTACTCCGCAAAGAATGGCTACCTGTAGTTTGCTTGCCTGCTCGACTAGCTCCGCAGCTATTTTCTTTCCATCCCATCTTCGTTGATTCAGGGGTGCGTGGGGGTCATCGTAAAGTTGACCTAAGAGCCGACCCCCTGGCCGGTAATATTCATCAATAATCGCTACCGATAAACCCGATTGAGCCAATTCTATGGAAGCCGCCAACCCCGCTGGACCGGAACCGATGATCGCAACATCTACTTTCATCTTTCAGCCCCCTCTACCTGCCAAGTGGACGAAGAGGATACCGTGGTTCCTCGCCTCAGCGGAGTCATACATGTGCGCACATTGGAGACCCCATCTACTTCCGCTCGACATTCGTAGCAATGACCGATGCCACAATAGACACCACGAGGCTGTGCTGTTGCCTCGCAGTTTCGAATCATCTTCATTCCATTTGCCCACAAGGCCACTGCGATCGGTTCACCTGCATATCCCAGCACTTGCTGTCCGTTAAATGTAAACGAAACTTGCTCGTGTTCCTCTGCTGGCTCTACAAAGGTGAGACGAAAGTTTGTCATCATGATGAGTTCACTCTCCTTTCAAAACCGGAACAGCAGATTCAAACCTGGATAACAAAAAGGGACTGATGTCGAGGCTCTGATCTAAGCCGCATACGATCTCTGCCATCATTTTTCCCGTGATCGGGCAAAGAGCTACTCCGTCTCCCTCATGTCCAGCAGCAATATAAAGCCCTGACCATCCCTCGACAGGTCCGAGAATGGGCTTTCCATCAGGAGTGTAAGGTCGCAGACCAGCAAATACACGCAATATTCTCACACCTTCTAATGCGGGGAAGACTCTCGTCGCACACTGGCTGATTGCTCTCGTCACGTCCACATTCGTACTCCAATTATACCCTGCAAATTCTCGTGATCCCCCGATTAACAATGTCCCACTGCTCGTCTGTCCAAATGACAGTCCAACGCCGGACGATACCGAAGCTGAGCTGTCGTCTGTTTTCGGGGTCATTTTGGCGGTAATGTAGGCACCTCCCAAGATGTTGCAAGTAACAAAAGCGGGCAAACGTTCTGAAACGAGAATTTGTCCCTTTCTCGGCAGGATGGGGATATCCACGTTCAATGTTTTCAAAAGAAGCGGGGTCCATACACCCATCGCCACTACAACCGCGTCGGCGTATAACTTTTCACCCCCGCACTCGACACCCACGACTTGATTTTGTTCTGTCAGAAACTGGCTTACTCTCGTCCCTAAGCGAAGAGTAGCACCAAGTCTTTGAGCGGCTCTCACCATGGCAAAGGAAACATGCAAGGGATTCACCTCTGCGTCATGATCCCACCAGGTCGAACCCAGGATGTGGTCTGCCAAGCCGGGTTGGCGCAAGCGAGCCTCGTCTCGTGAGAGTAATTGCACATCCAATCCTGCTTCGCGTTGCCGCGCAACCAGTTGATGGATCGCTTCCTGCTCTGCCGGTGTTTCAAACAGGATCATGCCTCCCCCTTCCCGATACTCCAGGTCTGCCTCCAGCTCTTCTTCTAGGCCTTTGTACATGATCGAGCTTTGTAACGCCAGTTCGAGCAAGGGTCCAGGCTTTTTCGACTGCATCATTATGGCTTTATCACAAGCTCCCGAAGTACCCGAAGCAATATCCTGGGACTCTATCAACGTGACGTCAACACCTTGTTTGGATAGATAGTATGCCGTTGATGCGCCAATCAACCCGCCGCCAACGACGATCACTTTCTGCCTCATGGTAGTTGCCTCCTGTTAGCGAGTTTAGAAGCCAATGTTTGTGATACTTCTACAGCACTTCTACAGCAATAACGATGCCAACCTTTGAAATACCCGATTCTCCTTCTTGAAAACGAGAGGGAAACGTGAGAACACCCAGCAAAACATGAGAAAAATCACCACTATGAACATAGAGGTTACTGAAAAAAGGGAACGAAAGGGAGTTATAATTATTAGAATGTTATAAAATTTATAATCAGCTAAAAAGCGTTCGTACCTTATTAACATGCACGTGTAATTCCTTTTCCCCTTTTTTCTTTCTAAAATTTATAACTCAACATCGGCAGTTCAAAAAACAAAAACAGACTACCCCTTTTAAGTAGTCTGCATCTCTCTCTCCTTATACACCCACAGTGACTTTCGCTTTTGGCTTTTCTTTCTTGCCTGACAAGAACACGCCTCCCACGATGAATACCATCCCCGCCAACAAATTCCAAGTAATCTCTTCATTCAGCAGCGTATATCCCCATATGATCGCACTGAGGGGAACTAAATAGGTAACCAGCGACGCTACCTCCGGCCCACCTTTTTGCACCAAATAATAATAGAGGATGTACGCGATGCCCGAACCGAACACCCCGATTCCCACCAAGGCTGCGAGTGTACCGGGTTCTGCAAAGCCGGAGAAGGAAAACGATTCAGTCGTGAACGCGGCACCGCCACTGCCGATCATGGAGCTGAGCAAAGTCCCAAAGGTAATCTGATACATGGACAAGTTACCTGGCAGCCGCTTGGAGAGTTGTCCCCCGATGGCATAGCAGCAAGTCGCGGCCATCATGCAGAGAAAACCGATCATATCTACGGAAACGAAGGACACCGGGTTCACGTCAAGCAAGACAATAATTCCACAGAAAGCGACGAGCATCCCTAGCCATTGCAGGCGACCCGATACCGCTTTGAAAAAGAGAATCCCGATCGCCAATGTCCATAGCGGTGTCGTCGCATTTAGAACCGACGCCATCGTGCTCGTCACTCTCGTCTCACTGAACGCAATGAACGTCCAAGGGATGGCCGTGTTGATCAGAGCCATCGTCACCATCGGGCCCCACGCAATCTGTTTGAATCCAAACGGCTTTTTCAAGATGACCATCACCAGCACGATCGTCAGGAAGCCGAGCGATGAGCGCAAAAATGCGATTGTCCACGGCCCGAAATCATGGAGCAGGATTTTCATAAAGTAGAACGATCCACCCCAAATCAGACTGAGCAGGGCTAATACCAGAAATAACGAACGAGACACTTCAATCCCTTCCTTCTTTGTTTTCAGGCTTTGCCGTACATTCATGCCTGTATTCTATCAGGCATTTGCTTCTTCTACCATCGAAGTTTGAATGTTGCAAATCAAAACGGAAAAAGACGCTCGAGGCGTCCCTTTCTCCATTATTTCTCAATCGTAGTCGCGGCGATGACGCGGCGTTTGCTCCGCTTTTGGAAGGAGCTGTGCAGAACGAAAAAGGCGACAGACATGAGCGAGAGCCCTGCCATGATGTAGAGCAGGCCTTGAGCCTGGAAGTTTTGGAATATAACGGCCCCGAGCAACGGTCCGAGCATTCGGCCAGCAGAACCCGTACCGGACACCAGCCCTTGGATGAAACCTTCCTGTCCTTCAGGGGTAAACTCTGCCGCGACAGTGGGAACGGCTGGCCAGACGAGCATCTCACCAATCGTCATTACAAACATGGCGATTACAAAACCGGCGTATGCCGTCGTTTGCGACAAGATCAGCATCGACAAGGTAAAGACATACGTACCGAGCAACATCTGTGCTCTCAACGTCCGGGCAAAATGCTTGATCACCCAAGAAATAAGCGGCTGACCGAACAAAATCAAAGCTCCGTTCAGCGTCCAGAGCAAACTGTACTGACGCAAGGAAATACCCAGCGATTGCATGTAGGTGGACAGTACCGTCGTCCATTGCACGTAGACAATCCAACTGATTAAAAGTCCCGCACACAAAAGAACCAGCGCTCCCCATACGACTTTTTTAGGTGAAGCCGGTGTGCCCCCATCCAGAGCAGAAGATGCTGACTGATCAGGTTTTCGCGCTGGAGCCTGCTCGAGCGCTTTTAAATGACGAGGCAATATGAGCACGAACATGGCGAAGACTACAACTTGTGCAAAGGCATTCCCGAAAAAAGTCCACGCAAACGATACACTCGCCAGAACTCCCCCCAATGCGGAGCCTGCTGCCACACCCGCGTTTAGTGCCACATAGATCAGATTAATCGCTTTGCGCCCACCCTCTGGCCACATAACGACAGCGAGCGCATTCATGACTGGAGACAGTATCCCATAAAATAAGCCATTCAACAGCAAGAGGATCGTGTAAACCGTAAAGTCTGTTGCAAAGCCGAGGCAAATAGAAATCACAATAATGCCAAAGGATGAGAGTACGATCGTCTTCATTTTCCCCCAGCGGTCAAAGAGCATGCCGCCAACCAAACTCCCAATAAGAAATGCCCCTTGGTTTAACAACAGTAAAAAGCCTGCTACAGTTAGCGGCTTTCCTAAATAATCGTGAATATAAATGGTGACGAGCGGCCAAATACAAGCCATACCGGTAGAAAAAATGATGGCAGCAATCGCCAAGAGACGAATGCTGCTCGGATAGGATTTCCATGTCTGTCCCATGTGTTAGTTCTCTCCCCGCCGGAAGTCCCCACTTTTCCCGCCTGTTTTCAGAAGAAGGCTGGTCGGTCCGATGACCATTTCCTTGTCCATCGCTTTGCACATATCGTATACCGTCAACGCAGCTACACTCACTGCCGTCAACGCTTCCATCTCGACTCCCGTTTTTCCGGTCGTTTTGACAGCGGCTTCGATTTCGACAGTCCTTTCATCGGTAAAGGAAAAACGGATATCGATACCAGTCAGTGGCAACGGATGACACATCGGAATGATGTCCCACGTTTTTTTGGCAGCCATCACTCCTGCTACCTGGGCTACTGCCAGCACATCCCCCTTTTCCACACGTCCTTCGCGGATACGTGTCAATGTTTCCGGCTTCATGGTAATTTTACTGTGGGCTACAGCTTCTCGTTTGGTGATATCCTTTTCCGAAACATCAACCATGCGGGCACGGTTTTGATCATTAAAGTGGGTCAACTGGTCACTCATGCTACGCCTCCAAAAATAAGCGAAAATACGGATGAATCCCGTTTTTCGCTCCATTCGATCAATGATATTCTCTATCCTCTACCTTACTCTGGCTTCCTTATAAAAGCAATCAGAATGTAAAGGGTTCCATGAACCAAATCTTTACCACAGAGCAAGCTCAGAGATCTTTACACCCTTCTTTGTGAGAGAAGTCTCTCTGGGTCCGAGAAAACCCTTCTCCGTGCGGATTTGCTGATCATGAAACGCGAAGCTGTATATCTTTTTAAAATTGCCGTGCAAGGCGAAATACACGAGCCCTTCATCCGGGATGACGATCAATGAAAGCTGGGTAGGAAAATCGCCACCATGTTGGAGGGCATCTTGCAGGACGGAAAACCCTGTCGTCAATTCCATCTCCTCCTGTAGCGAGGCCAATCGCTCAGAAACAGCCTGATACCGATCAGCTCCAGGGACTTCCCCCGCCATGCACTCGTCCTCATTCCGTTCAGACAGTGAAAAGTTCGTCATGACCAAAAAATTTTGATTGACGGTAGCTACGTTTATCGCTCGCTTCCCAGGTTCGACGACACATGCCTGTAGATCTTTGCCGGCTATCAGACTCTGTACGCTATGACCAGGGACGTTTACGATCGCATGATCATCCACAAAAGCGGGCACTTCACGAAGAGCCAGCTTTTCTCCCAAGATATCCTCGAACAGCTTCATGATATGGACGCAATTCTTCCCTCGCCGATACTTTCCCGCTTCATTTGCTTCTACCATATGGAGGTTCATGAACGTCCCGCTTTTGTTGATTCCGAATGCAGGTAAAAACTGCCCTTGTTCTTCTTGCAAAACGATAAGCTGACTGTCCTTTTGATAGACCAGCTTGATGGGACGCTCGGAAATATCAAAATTCATCCCGATAAAAGTACGTTCACCGTGGACCACGAAGCATGTACACATGTGGGGGTTTCCCCTTCCTTCCTCTTTCTCGATCGTTTTCTTTACTATACCATTCAAGGGAATTATTTGAAATTAACACTTCGCACACGCATTTGAAAATTCAGGCAATGCTACTTCCGAAGCCCCCTCGATCGTTGGCAACTTGCGCGTATTATGATATCTTCAAGCCATAGAGAATCATTTTTATTTATCAACGGGAAATGAGGAATTGCCTTGATGACTGTTACGATCTTGTTGTTTGCCGGCCTGGCCGAGCGAGCCAATGAACGTGAAATTCAATTGACCCTGCCTGAGCAGGCCAATGTTCGTGATCTGTTGGATGCCGTCGCCCAGCAGCACGCTGCACTCGCTCCTCTGCTCGGCAGTTGTTTTGTTTCGATTAATCACGAATATGCATCTCCCGACCGAATCATTGCCAAAGGAGATGAGATCGCCTTGTTGCCACCTGTCAGTGGTGGGGAAGAACCGCGTTTTTCCATTACAGAGGAGCCGCTCAGTGCAGACAAGCTGGTTCGCATGGTCAGCAATCCTCATGCCGGCGCAATCCTCACCTTTGTCGGAACGGTACGTGAATTCACACATGGACAACGCACCGTGTATCTCTCTTATGAAGCATATGCACCTATGGCAGTCGAAAAGATGAAGCAAGTCGCTGCTGAAATCGAAGAACGCTGGCCAGGTGCACAGGTCGCCATGCAGCACCGTATTGGAGATCTGCAAGTAGAGGAGATCGCTGTCGTCGTAGCCGTCGCAACTGCCCACCGTAATGAATCATTCGAGGCAGGGCGCTATGCCATCGAGCGACTCAAACAAATTGTCCCGATCTGGAAAAAAGAGATGTGGGAAGACGGCAGCGAGTGGAAAGGCCATCAACAAGGCCCTTGGAACCCTCTAGCTATGTCAGACGAAGGAGGGAAATAAAAAGTGGATACACGCTATTCCCGCCAGATCCTGTTTGGTCCGATCGGGCGCAGCGGACAGGAAAAGCTCGGCCGAAGCCGCGTTGCCATCGTCGGGATGGGAGCCCTCGGCACTGTGCTCTCCAATCACATGGTTCGCGCCGGAGTAGGCTTTGTCCGTCTGATTGACCGTGACTTTGTGGAACCGAGCAATCTGCAACGCCAAATGCTGTACGACGAATCAGACGCAGCCGAGCATTTGCCAAAAGCAATCGCTGCTCACGCCAAGCTGTCGCGCATCAACTCCGAAGTCACAATCGAGCCAATCGTAGCCGATCTGACTGCTTACAACGCGGAAGAACTACTCGCCGATGTCGACCTCGTGCTCGATGCCACCGACAATTTTCAGGTTCGCTATCTGGTCAACGACGTCTGTGTGAAGCACGGCATCCCGTGGGTCTACGGTGGTGCTGTCAGCGCGACTGGTACCTTCACCGCGATTCGTCCGGGTGAGACTCCTTGTCTGCGCTGCCTGTTTCCGGAAGCACCCAATCCGGGAGAAATGGCGACGTGCGATACAGCCGGTGTCATTGGTCCGATCATTCATATCGTCGCCTCTTATCAGGCAACTGAGGCATTTAAAATGCTCGTCGGTGCTACCGACACTCTCAATCCAAATCTGGAGCACTTTGAAATTTGGAATAACCGACATCAACAAATTAAAGTAAGCAACGGTCGCCGCGCGGATTGCCCATGCTGCGGACAGCGCGAATTTGCCTTTTTACATCCAGAAACACAGGACGGCCAAGCCGTATCACTATGCGGCCGCGATACCGTACAAATTTCTCCGGCTGCCAATATGTCTCTCGATCTGGACGGCCTCGCCGAAAGGCTCGCTCCGTTGGGCCAGGTAGAACGCAACAAGTTTTTGCTGCGCTTCCGCGTCGAGCCACACACACTGGTCGTATTCCCTGATGGCCGTGTGCTCGTGCAAGGCACAGATGACATCACCCAAGCCCGGACTCTTCATGCGAAATATATAGGCGCGTAAACACGAATCAAACGAACAAGGGCGATCTCTGTTGTCAGAAGATGACAACGTCGAGATCGCCCCTGTTTTCATGGAAACCCTTATGCAGCTGCCGATACCGGTAAAGTAACGATGAATGTCGTCCCTTCCCCCAACTCGCTTTGTACCGTAATCGTCCCTTGATGCAAATCGATGATTTTTTTCACGATGGACAGTCCCAACCCACTGCCGCCACCGGTGCGGTTGCGCGATTTGTCCGCCTTGAAGAACCGCTCGAATACGCGTTCCTGGTCCTCTTTGGCGATTCCGATGCCCGTGTCGGTTACACGCACGATTACTTCTTGCCCCGTGTCCTGTAGCTGTATCCGCAGACTACCGCCAAGCGGAGTAAACTTGATGCTGTTGCTGATCAAATTGTTCCAGACTTGATTCAGCATCTCCTCATCAGCCACGATCTCCACCTTTTCCAATGCGATGTCCAGCTCTAGCTCTTTCTCCATCCATTGCGGCTCGCATGCCAGGATAATTCGCTGCAATTGTTGGTCGAGATTGTATTTTGTCCGTTCGACAGGATGCTGCCTGCCCTCCAGTGATGTGAGCTTGAGTAAATTCTCGCTGATTTTGGACAAGCGCGCGCTCTCCGTTTCGATGATCTCCAGATAATGCATCCGTTCCTCACGCGTGAGACTGTCATTTTGCAACGCTCTGGCAAATCCGCTGATCGAGGTCAAGGGAGATTGAATCTCGTGGGATACGTTTGATATAAACTCCTGACGCAGCTGCTCCATTTCATTTAACTGCTCCGCCATATGATTGATCCCATCCACCAGCTCGCCCCAGTGGTGATCCATTTTCACATCCAGATTGACGCTGAAATCCCCCTTGGAAATTCTGCGCAGGGCATCAATCAGCATACGAAAGAGATCCATATGACGTCGGGGAAATAATCGGGAAACCAGAAACATCGTTGCCACGAAGATGAAAAATCCTAGAAGGCCACTCGTCACTCCTCTAGCGAAATCCGAAGCCTGCGGCCACACTTTTGGCAACAAGGAAAAGGTAATTCCGTACGCTGCCGCCGAGCAAGCACCAAGAACAATGAGGAAGCCGAGGGTAGCAAGCAGCTTGAGACCGATATGTTTTCTCCTCCGAAGCTCGCTCATGGACACACCTCCAAGCGATAGCCAAGACCGCGAATCGTCCGGATCAAAAACCTATACTCCTCCGCTGGAAACCGTTCGCGCAGTCTGTTGACATGCACATCCACTGTTCGCTCGTTCCCTTCAAAATCATACCCCCAAATCTGCTCGATCAACTGCTCTCTGGAGAGCGTTTTGCCGGAATAACTCCCCAGCTTGAACAGAAGCTCAAACTCTTTCAACGGAATACTCAAGAGCTTTTCGCCGTTCGTAGCCTCAAACGTTTGCCGATTCAACTGCAGACTGCCGATCTGCACGATATGAGAGCTGGCGATGCGGTATCGCTTCAATAATGCCTTGACACGAACTACGAGCTCAGCAGGCTCGAACGGCTTGACGAGATAATCATCCGTGCCTAGCTCAAAGCCTTTGATTTTTTGTGCTGTCTCTCCCTTTGCCGTCAGCATGAGCAATGGAATGTCGTAAAGGTCACGCAGCTCCCGGCACAGCTCCCAGCCATCCATGTTCGGCATCATAATGTCGAGAATGACCAGTTCTGCTCGGGTGCTCTCCAGCTTGGACAAAGCCTCCACTCCATCTGCTGCTTCTATCATTTCAAAGCCTTCCCGTTGCAAAAAGACTCTGACTAGCTCCCGAATGTGCGGGTCGTCGTCCACCACCATTACTCTGGTCATTCTCTTACACCCTTTCTTTCACGCGCAGTTGCTGCGTGGCAAATTCGCGGTACAAATCATGGGTTTGGAACAGTTGCGCGTGGACTCCCCTGCCTGTAATCTTTCCTTTTTCCATGAACAGAATCTGATCGGCATCCACAACCGTTGAAAGGCGATGAGCAATGACGAGTGTGGTTCGTCCCTTCATTAAATTAGCGAGAGCCTGCTGCACGACCTGCTCCGATTTACTGTCCAGACTAGACGTCGCTTCATCCAGCATCAGAATTTGCGGGTCCCTGAGCAAAGCACGCGCGATGCCGATACGCTGGCGCTGCCCACCGGATAGTTTTACGCCTCGCTCCCCGACTTGCGTTTCGTAGGCATCAGGGAATTCTTCGATAAACTGGTCGGCATAGGCCATGGCTGCCGCCTGCCTGAGCTCATCATCGCCAATCTCTCTATCCAGTCCGTAGCAAATGTTTTCCCGGATGCTCCCTGCGATCAGTGGACTTTCCTGCGATACGTAACCGATCTTGCTGCGCCAGGACGCCAGTGTAAAATCATGGATGGACTCGTCACCGAGGCGGATCTCACCGCTAACCGGTTGATAATACCGCTCGAGCAAAGAAAACATCGTCGTTTTTCCGCTCCCACTTGGTCCGACAATCGCGGTGACCTTCCCCGGATCAATCGTGAAGCTCACATCATCCAAAATCGTCTCGCCGCTATCGTAGCCAAACCTCACGCGATCGACATGAATGGGCAATTCAGCACTTTTCAATTCGCGACCAGATACATGGTCCTCCTCCTCTGCACCCAGAGTCTCAATAATCCGCTCTGTCGCTCCCACCGCTTTTTGCAATTGCGTGAAAAACTGTGTGAACTGCCCCAAAGGCATCACGATTTGGACGAGATACAAAATGAAAGCAACCAGCCCTCCTGCCGTCAACGCACCGGTTGCGACGCGCATCCCGCCGTACCCCATGATGACCACCAGGAGCACCATCAGGACAAAGGAAATCAAAGGTCCAATCATCGCTTGTACCCTGCCCTCCTTTAGTCCATAGCGGAACAGGTTGTCGATCCCTATTTTGCCGATCTGGTACTCATGCGGTTCTGCATTGGAGGACTTGACCAGTCGGACTTCCGAAAGCACTTGGTTCATGATGGTCGTAAAGCTGGCTGTCTCATCCTGCAACCCTTTCGAGATGCGGTACATTTGACGTCCCAATGGAAACAGGATGAAGAACGAAAAGGGAACCGCAATCAGCATCACCAAGGTCATCTGCCAGTCGAGGTACAAGAGTGTTGCGATCGAGCCGATAATAGCGATGACTCCGGTAAAGAAGTTGGATAAATGCTCTGTGATCAATCCTTTAACGACACCGGTATCATTAGTCATGCGGCTGATGGTGTCTCCCGTTCGATGATTGTCGTAATAGGAGACGGGCAATACCAGCAGCTTTTTCCACAGCCGGTCCCGCAGGGCAGCCACAATACTTTGCCCGACATGATTAAGCAAATAAATGGAGAGTCCGCCAGCGATGGCCTGCGCGATAAAGGCAAGCGCCAAGAGCACGATTTGACCGCGGCTGATGGAAGAAAGTGTAAAGCTATCCACGAGATCCTTGGTGAAGAGCGGGATAATCAGACTCACCAGCGTCGTGGCGATGCTCAAAAACAAGGCGATTCCAACTTTCCATTTGGACGGCTTTGTTTCTTTTATTAATTGAAAGAACGGGCGCCAGTTGGCCTTTGTTCGTTCTGTTTGATTTGTTTTCATTATGGCTATCTCCTTGCTTGAACGGATTCTAGATTTGACGTGTCTTGCTTGATCAATCGAGCTTTTCCCAGGAAAAAAGCTGTCATCCATGCCATGATGACGAAAAGAAGGCCGAGTGTAAAGACGTGCTGGATGGAAATCACCAAGATGGATTGCATCTGCATCAATGCTCCCATCAAGCTTACCCCGATGGTACCTCCCATGGATCGAATGAATCCGAAAAAGGAAGTCACGACTCCACGTTGCTGCTGGCCCACTGCGCTTTGCATAGCAGTGCCCAGCACTGGCATAAGGGGGCCCATCCCCATTCCCGCTACTATCATATACGTACCAACCGTCAGTAAGGTTGTATGTGCATCCATCATTCTCAGCAATCCAAATCCGACTGCCATGACGAACAAGCTGGTCCAAACGATTTGACGATAGGAAAATCGGGTGATCAAACGTCCCCCAATCATGTTGCCTGCAATAAAAGCAAGCATGTACGGGACGAGCATGTATCCAGCGATGGTAGGTCGGACCCCTAAGACTTCTTGCAAAAATAAAGGAACGTATGTGATGGCTCCAAACATACCCGCACTCATGAAAAAGGAAACGACGCTCGCACTTGATATGACCTGATTGCGAAACAAGGAAAGCGGCAGTATCGGTTCTTTGACCTTCGTTTCGATCCATAAAAACAAGCCGAGCAGGATACCGCCTAGGCCGTACAATCCGATCAGCATCGCATCCGTCTCCCGCCCTTCGCCTCCGAGCACGAGCGCGAGCAAGATTGTGATGATCGACCCCGAGAGCGTAATCGCTCCTGGCCAATCGATCGGGTGTTTGATTTCCACTCGTTTTTCCATAAGCCCTGCTGCCAAAAAGCAGATCGCAGCGATACCAAAGGGCAGATTGACGTAAAAGACCCAGTGCCAGCTCACATGCTCGGTCAGATATCCTCCGAGTAAAGGACCGAGGATGCTCGAAATACCGAAGACGGCACCGAACATCGCCTGAAATTTCGCTCTCTGCTCGGGAGGAAACAGATCGCCGACGATCGTCATCGCAATCGGCATCAACGCCCCGGCACCCAAGCCTTGAATGCCGCGAAACATAATCAGCTGTGCCATATTTCCTGCCATCCCGCACAGTGCTGAGCCGACGAGAAAGACCGTCATACCGAACAAGTACATGCGTTTGCGTCCGTACAAGTCTGCGAGCTTTCCATAGATCGGCATGCTCGTCGTAGATGTCAGCATGTAAATAGAAAAAACCCAGCTGTACAATGAGACTCCCCCCAGCTCCTGGACCACGGTCGGCATTGCCGTAGCCATAATCGTCTGATCGAGGGAGGACAAGAGCAGTCCCATGAGTAATCCGCTCAAAATCAGCTTCGTACTCGATTGCTTCTCGTTTATCATCCTTCTTCTCTCCTTAGGATAAAGGTTGATGAAATGCGTTCATCCCTTCGCTAGAGAAAAGATACCGCATGAATGTAAACGGAATATAAACGGGATAATACTGGAGGTTAGGTTCCTTTTAAAAGAGCGGATGCCTATTTTTTCTCTCATGATTTTTGTATATAAATGATGAATTTGGGGTAGATGACAAGAAACAAATCGAGTATAATAGGTTCGTAATGAAGGAAACGAAACTGCGTTTCACTAGATGAAACCCCAAGAATTCTTTAGGGAGGTTGTATACATTGGCTAACAAAGATGCTTACAAAGTAAAATCTTCCCTGCAAGTAGGCGACAAGTCTTTTGCGTTTTATCGCCTGCAAGGGTTGGAAGAACAAGGTCTTGGAGATGTTTCCAAACTGCCGTTCTCCATTAAAGTACTGCTCGAAGCAGCTGTACGTCAATTTGATGGCCGCGCCATCACCAAAGAACACGTACAACAACTGGCGACCTGGACAAAAGGCCGCGACGAAAACCAAGAAGTACCTCTCATGCCTGCACGTATCGTGCTGCAAGACTTCACCGGTGTACCTGCCGTTGTAGACTTGGCTGCTATGCGTATCGCAATGAAACGCGCTGGTGGAGATCCAAAACGAATCAACCCGCTCGTACCGGTTGACCTCGTGATTGACCACTCCGTCATGGTTGACGATTTCGGAAACGCTGCGGCTCTGGACAACAACATGAAACTGGAATTCGAACGCAACCAAGAGCGCTACCGCTTCCTGCGTTGGGCACAAACTGCGTTTGACAACTTCCGTGCGGTTCCTCCAGCAACTGGGATCGTTCACCAAGTTAACTTGGAGTACCTGGCAACTGTGATCGCTACTCGTGAAGTAGATGGCGAACTGGTAGCTTTCCCTGACTCTCTCGTAGGTACTGACTCCCACACCACTATGATTAACGGTCTTGGTGTTCTTGGCTGGGGCGTTGGCGGCATCGAGGCAGAAGCAGGAATGCTGGGCCAACCTCTGTATTTCGTAACACCAGAAGTCGTTGGTTTCAAACTGACTGGTACTCTGAATGCCGGTGCAACAGCAACTGACCTGGCTCTGACTGTTACCCAAATGCTGCGTAAAAAAGGCGTTGTAGGTAAATTCGTGGAATTCTACGGACCAGGCCTGTCCAACATCTCGCTGGCTGACCGTGCTACCGTAGCTAACATGGCACCTGAATACGGCGCTACTATGGGCTTCTTCCCAGTAGACTCCGAAACGCTCAACTATATGCGTCAAACTGGCCGTGAAGAAGATCTGATCTCCTTGGTTGAAACGTACACCAAAGCACAAGGTCTCTTCCGTACAGATGACACGCCAGACCCAGTATTCTCCGAAACATTGGAACTGGATCTGTCCACTGTCGTACCTAGCTTGGCTGGTCCAAAACGCCCACAAGACCGCGTAGAACTGACTGCTATGAAGGAATCCTTCAACAACAGCTTGGTTACACCGATCGACAAAGGTGGTTTTGGTCTCTCCGAAGAGAAAATCGCAGCTTCTGCACCAGTTACTTATGCTAACGGTGAAACAGCTACGCTCAAAACAGGTTCTGTCGTTATCGCAGCGATCACTTCCTGTACCAATACTTCTAACCCAAGCGTAATGCTCGGCGCTGGTATCCTGGCGAAAAAAGCAGTGGAAAAAGGTCTGACGAAACCAGCTTTCGTGAAGAGCTCCCTGGCTCCAGGTTCCCGCGTTGTTACCCAATACTTGGTCGACGCAGGTCTGATCGAATCCCTGAATACCATCGGTTTCAACGTAGTCGGTTATGGTTGCACCACTTGCATCGGTAACTCCGGTCCATTGCCAGAGGAAACCAGCAAAGCAATCGCAGATGAAGATCTGACAGTAGCAGCTGTACTGTCCGGTAACCGTAACTTTGAAGGCCGTATCCATGCACAGGTAAAAGCGAACTACCTCGCTTCTCCTCCATTGGTTATTGCTTACGCACTGGCGGGTACCGTAGATATCGACCTGTCCACAGAGCCAATCGGCACTGGTAAAGACGGTCAACCTGTATTCTTGAAAGACATCTGGCCATCTCCACAAGAAATCTCGGAAGCAATGGGCAAAGCAATGAACCCAGCCCTGTTCCGTGCTGAATACGGTAACGTCTTCACGCAAAACGAAGCTTGGAACCAAATCGACGTACCAACTGGCGATCTGTACGAGTGGGATGAAAAATCCACCTACATCCAAGAACCGCCATTCTTCCAAAACCTGGCTGGCGATATCGGTCACATCGATGACATCAAAGCAGCGAGCTCCATCGCTCTGTTCGGTGACTCCGTAACAACTGACCATATCTCCCCAGCTGGTAACATCTCGCCAACCAGCCCTGCAGGTCTCTATCTGCAAGCAAACGGTGTAGAGCGCAAAGACTTCAACTCCTACGGTGCTCGTCGTGGTAGTCACGATGTCATGATGCGCGGTACATTTGCAAACATCCGTATCCGCAACCAAGTGGCTCCTGGCACTGAAGGTGGAGTAACCAAATACCTGCCAACTGATGAAGTCATGTCCATCTATGATGCTTCCATGAAGTATCAAGCAGACGGTACTCCACTCGTTGTATTGGCTGGTAAAGAGTACGGTACTGGTTCTTCCCGTGACTGGGCAGCGAAAGGGACTTTCCTCTTGGGC
Source organism: Brevibacillus sp. (assembly GCA_029240815.1). The sequence goes on along the minus strand of JARDZO010000015.1, from coordinate 19,248 downwards.
ATCAAAGCCGTTATTGCTGAGAGCTTCGAGCGTATCCACCGTGCAAACCTGGTAGGTATGGGCGTACTGCCTCTGCAATTCGCTGATGGCCAAAGCTGGAAAACCCTCAACATCGACGGTACGGAGTCCTTCAGCATTGTAGGTCTCTCCGATGATGTTCAACCAGGCCAACGCGTGAAAGTACTCGCTACCCGTAAAGACGGCAGCAGCTTCGAATTCGAAGTCATCGTTCGTCTGGACTCCATGGTAGACGTAGACTACTACCGCAATGGCGGTATCCTGCAAACCGTTCTGCGTCAATTGCTGGACGAAGGCAAACCAGTTAACGCATAGGATTACAATTCAAATAAGTTCGCTACAGCACCCACCCAATAAAAGAGGCAGCCATCGTTCATTCGATGGGCTGCCTCTTTGCTATTCATTTACCTGTTCAGGACCTCTGCCGATTGTTTTGCCTTTCTCCTCTTCCACTGCTGATCAATCAAGCCGGATGCGAACGTGACACCGATAAAGACGAGCAGTCCTCCCCACACCTGCGCCTGTGTGATCCTCTCTCCCAGCATGACACTGATCATCGCCGTAAACACCGGAATCAGATTTAGCGTGATGCCTGCTTGACTCGCTCCCACCGCACGGACAGATACATTCCAGAACACAAAGGAGCAGATGGACGGAAACAGCACGATATAGAGAATGCCTGAGAGAGCCAAGGGGCTGAGTGTGGAAAAGTCGATTCCCTCTGCGATGGCAAACGGAAGCATCATCACCGCCGCCAAGAGGGTCGACGCTGCTGTCGCCGTAACGGGAGGGACCCCCTTCACTCGCTTGCCAATGATGGAATAAAGCGTCCATACCAGCACACAGCCTAATACGAGAAGGTCGCCCTGGTTGTACTCCGTCTGAAACACCCGTATGATATTTCCGCGGGTCAAAATCACCAATACGCCGAGGAGCGACAGCACGAATCCGGATGCCTGTATGCGAGACACCTTTTCCCGCAGCAAAAACACCGAGAACAACACGATGACGACCGGATTGAGTGCTGTCACCAATGCAGCATTCGTAGCAGATGTATGCCTCAGAGAGGAGTACAAGAGCACGTTAAATCCAATGACGCCAAGCAAGCCCATCAACGAGAGCGGCAGCCAAGCCTTTGCTGCCTGCCTCCAATCCGGCCTTTCCAGGAATTGCGCCAAGGGAATTAAAACGATGAGCGCCAATACCCATCTCGCAAAAGTCAGCCAAAGGGGTGTCATTTCAGAAACCACATATTTGCCAAACACGTAATTTCCTGCCCAAAACAGATTGCAAAACACGAGCAACCACCACGCACGATACTTCCCCACCAGTTCCACTCCTCACGCGAACGAACGCTTTTTAAAGGTCTTGTACCTTTCAGTATCCGCTCTCCTCCCTGCTTTTTCAATATTTTAACTTTATTTCATGCGTATTAGTCCTTCCGATCCTAGACACCCTTACCTATAGAGGGGGAATCTGACGTGAATCCATCCAATGAAAAAGACTTTGCACAGATTTATGCGGAATACAAAGCAAACGGTGAGCAACAGGCCCTACAGGAAAACGGCGGCATGAATGACCAATCGATTGCTGGCAAAGAACAGATCGTCGCTGTTCGCAAAAACGACGATGGCGATTTGATCGCGTTTAAGACGGATACGGGCAGGGAGCTGGACTACATGACTGCATTGTCCGAAGCAAAGGCGGGGAAGCTCGCACACGTAGACGTCTTCCACAAATACGGTCGTGACATTTTGCGCAGCGAACCGGATGGGATCAAGGAAAACAATCTGGACAACCTGCCTGGCTTTTGAGGCTGGCTCTATGGTCCTTTTATTCAAAAAACCCGGAGTGAAAGCTCCGGGCTTTTTGTCTTAGAAAATGATGCCCTGCGAATGAACCATTCACAGGGCATCTATCTCTTTTTCAAACTTTATTTTGTCAACAAATCAACGTACAGATTCCAAAACGCCTCACGGTCAATGTCAAAGAGTATCTGGACTTTTTGTGTCCCCGCCGGGAAGTTCTCCGGATGATCGAAGTCTCTTCGTCGCGTTTCATGGTACCCGATGGACCGGCCGTAATTGGGACCGTAGTTGGTGTCGATATCGATATACCGTTCTTCCACTTTTGTGGCAATTTCCGGTTTTAGGAAGATTGCTGCTGTAAGGGCATCCCAGACGAAAGATTTTGAATTGGGATCCTTTTGAAATCTTGGTCCCTGCAAATCTTTAAACATTTTCACAATGGGGGTCTCAGGCTGTTGAACGATGCGGTCGTAAATGTCTTTTGTATAGTAGACTCGTTCGGCAATGTCGTTTGGTACGACCATTTGCTTTTTAAATGGCGTGTGTAGCGTAATCTTGATCGCCTCGGGATCAAACCACCAGTTAAATTCAGCAGCGGGCGTCGTATTGCCAGGTATATCTATGGCTCCCCCCATATAAATCACTTGTTTGACCAATGGGACAATCTCGGGATTTTTCTTGACCGCGAGCGCGACGTTGGTGGCCGGGCCGATCACGAACAAGGTTACCTCATTGGGGTTTTTCTTTACCTGCTCCACAATGAAATCTACGGCATGCTGATTTGACGGTTTCGTTTTCGGGTATCCACCGTACGGCTCTTTATTCAATTTGAGATACGACTCCGGGCGATTGCGGGCAAACGCCCCCAGATACTCGCTGTTTCCGTAAAGACGCTCTTCCGCCTCCAGCCAATTTTGTCTGTTTCCCATGAGCGGTTCCACTGCCCCCTGGATCACGGGAATATCCTGCCGGTTGATCAGCTCCAATTGTTTTAACGAATACGCAGTGCCTTCCTCAGCCCATGTATTTCCGGCAACCGTAGTCACTCCCAATACATCTACGTCTTTCGAATTGGCCAGCATAAACAAGACTACGGCGTCATCATTCAGTTGTCCCATATCCGCATCAATAATTACTTTCTCTTTGGAAGTTTTGGCGCTCGCCGTAGTGCCCCCTATCGAAACCATGGACGTAATCATCGATAGAATCATAGCGAATAGAAATACTCGTGTGAACAGTTTCATGGCATCCACTCCCTTTCTACTTCACGTTTTCTTTTGTCAAATTGACGAGTTCGACCATGTACTCATTCGGGACTTCTTTGCCGTTGATCAAATCCACGGCAAACTTTACGCCGTAATACCCCATGTCATCGGGTTTTTGATCGACCGTGGAAATCATTTTGCCGTCTTTGATGTATTTTTTCGCCTGATCGAGTGCGTCGTATGCGGCAACCGCTACTTGACCTGTCTTACCCGCTGCTTCGATCGCTTGAATTGCACCGAATGCCATCATGTCATTGGCACAAAATACGCCGTTGAGGTCGGGATTCGCCTGCAGGATATTGGCCATGACATTCAATCCTTCCTCCGTCTTCCAATTGGCGGACTGAGAAGCCACGACCTGCATGCCGCTGTATTCCTTAAACGCCTTCAAGGCGCCATTCTTCCTTTCCTCTGCGTTGTCCACTCCCTGAATCCCTTCGATAATTGCCACCTTGCCTGTGCCCTTCAGCTGCTCCGCTAAATACTTTCCGGCTAAATACCCTCCATCCAGGTTGCTCGCCCCAATATAAGGAATGGTTTTCAATCCGGCCGCTTTTGCCGTTTCCGCATCAATTCGGTTATCGATGTTGATGACGGGAATGCCGGCATCCTGTGCCTTTTTCAATACCGGGACGATTTCCTTCGAACCGCTGGGCGCAATTACGATGGCGTCGATCTTTTTGGCTATCATGTCTTCTACGATGGCGATTTGCTGCTCAATAGAAGTTTCTTCTTGGGCGGCTTGGACTTGAAGCTTGATGCCCAATTCTTTTTCCGCTTTCTTCGCTCCTTCATCCATCGTGATAAAAAAGGGATTACTCAAGGTCTTCATAACTAAACCGACTGTCCATTCTTTTTTCGGCTCATTGGTCGAGCCCGCGTTCCCAGGTTGATTTGCGCTGCTTCCTTTTTGCTGCTGATTGCATGCAGTGACTAGCAGGACAACCAATGCGAGACACAGCAATTGAAGCAGCCTGTACCTTGGCTTGATCATTTTTTGACTCCCTCCCTTGAAGAAATCTATGTATATTAATTAGCAGCGGGCCCGGCCGCTAAATAATATCGCGTATTCATTTCGCAATGGTGACTGTTTTTTCTACCTGCGCCTGTTTCACGTTGTCTTTCTTGCCCCGCCTGTATTTATCGTAAAACACTGCGCCGATGATGACTAAACCGATGATGATTTGCTGCAAAAACGGCGAGACGTTCATCAGATTCAATCCATTTTTCAGCATTCCAATCAGGATCGCTCCCATGATCGTGCCGCTTATCTTGCCTTCTCCGCCGGATAGACTGGTCCCGCCGATGATGACCGCTGCGATCGCATCAAGCTCATACCCCACTCCGGCAATCGGCTGGGCCGCATTTAAGCGTCCGGCGAGAATGATCGCCCCGATTCCGCAGGTAATCCCTGAAATGATATAGACCCAAATCTCGATGATCGTTGTATTGATCCCCGACAAGCGCACCGCCTCTTTGTTACCTCCGATGGCGTACACGTAGCGGCCAAACTTGGTGTAATTGAGGACAAAGCTAGCGATTAGAGCGACTGCCAAAGCATAGATCACGGGCAATGGAACGATTCCAATAGTGCCGGAGCTGATTGCCACAAAGCTGTCCGGAAACATATGGATCGATTGACCGTTGGTGATATACAAGGCGACACCCCGTGCGATGCTCATCATGCCCAAAGTCGCGATAAATGCAGGGACTTTGCATTTGGCGATCACGATGCCGTTGATCAAGCCGAGGACGGCACCCATCACGATGCATAAAACGAGTGGAATCCCGACCCCAAAGCCTTGGTGTATCGACAGCCCGAGTATCACGCTGCTGAGCGCTGTCAGCGGACCTACTGACAAGTCGATCCCTCCACCGATGATGACGAAGGTCATGCCGATCGCCAAAATCGAAGAGATGGATACCTGCAGGAGAATGTTCATTAAATTATTGACGTCCAGGAAATAAGAACTGGAAAACGACAAGTAAACAAACAGTAGAATGATCGCCAAGCCGATCCCGAGACGGTCCAATAGTTTCTGCAGCATCTTTATCCTCCAACCATCAATGACATAATGTGATCCTGTTTCACGTTTCCGTCGTTTTGCAGCTGACCGGCAATCTTTCCTTCGCGCATGACAATGATTCTGTTGCTGATCCTCATAATTTCAGGCAAATCAGAAGAAACGACGATGATTCCCTTGCCTGATGCCGCCAGCTGTTCCATCACCTGATAAATTTCAGCCCTGGCGCCAACATCAATCCCTCGTGTAGGTTCATCAAAAATGAGGACTTCACTGTCTGTTAAGAGCCATTTGGCAATGACGACTTTCTGCTGATTGCCGCCACTGAGGTGCCCCACCACCTTGTCATGGGTATCCGTCACGATTCGCAACGACTCGATCCTAGACGCCGCTTCTTTCCTTTCCTGGCTTTTATTGATGAAAAAAAGATTTGAAACCGCTTTCAAGTTTGCGAGAGAAATATTTTTGTCGATGCCCATATGGAGAATGAGTCCTTCTCCTTTCCTGTCCTCGCTCAAATAACCGATCCCCTGTTTCACTGCGTCTTTTGGGGTGCGAAATCTCGCAGGCTTCCCTTTCCAGATGATGGTCCCTGAATCAATCTTCCTTGCGCCAAATATCGATTTCATCAATTCCGTCCGGCCTGAACCGACCAAACCCGCAAAACCGATGATTTCCCCTTTTTTCAGAGTAAATCCGGCTTGGTCCACCGCATTCCCGGAGCTGATATTTTCGATCTGAAGAATGGTCTCTTCCGTGCTGTGATCCCTGGCTGCTCTCCAGGCATCTAGCTGTCTTCCAACCATCATCGCGATCAATTCGTCCAATGTCACGTCTTTCCAATCGACTGTGCCTACATTCCTGCCATCCCGCAATACAGTAATCCGGTCGACGATCTCCTCAAATTCATGCATCCGGTGCGATATGTAAATAATAGACACGCCCTGTTGCTTCAGTTCCTTGATGATTCGAAACAGCTCCTTGGTCTCTTTCTCGGAGATGGAGGAGGTCGGTTCATCCATGATAATAAAATGGCGCTTTTTGATTAAGGAACGGGCTATCTCCACCATTTGCTGTTGGGCTGTCGTCAAATCCTTTGCCAGACTTCTCGGATTGATGTCCACATTCATCTTCCGCAAAATATTTCTCGTTTGCACCTCCATCTCTTTCTTGTTCAAGATGGAAAAACGGTGGGTCAACTCATCTCCGAAGAAAATATTTTCGGCAACGGTCATGGCCGGAATCAAGCTCATCTCCTGATAGATCGTGCTGATCCCCAATTGCCGAGCTTGATGGGAGTTATGAATCTGCACATCCATGCCGTCTATGCAAATTCTTCCGGAATCCATCCCGCAGGCACCGCTCAAAATTTTGATCAACGTGGATTTACCTGCCCCGTTCTCCCCCAACAAACAATGAACTTCCCCTCTTCTCAGTTCGAAGTTGACGTCGGCAAGGGCCTGAACACCTGGAAATGACTTGGTAATACCCTCCATGATCAAAATGGTGTTGTCGTTCACGCAGCCACCTTCTTTCTTTCCAATCAGCACAATAAAGGCAATATTCGTTATTGACTAACTATTCTGTTTTCGATTTTACATCCATTCGAAACCAAAGTAAACCATATATTTTCAAATCAGTGGCTTTTACTTTCAAATACTTTGCTTTTGGTTTCTTTTCAAAACTTGCCTTTGTTTTTCCTTTCGCTTCTCGATATAATGGATCATAACAAGTAGTTATTTTTTCCTAGAAACTCCATTGAACACGGAGGTATTTATGTTTGCATCTGAAAGAATAAAAAAAATTAAACAAACTTTGCTTGAATATAAAAAAGTGGACGTTTCGCACCTCAGCCAAATTCTTTCTGTTTCCGAAGTAACCGTACGAAAGGACCTGGAACGGCTAGAAAATGAGGGCTTTCTCACAAAAATACACGGCGGTGCCGTTTTGAACGAACTGAGCCCCTTGGATATCCCCCATCAGCTTGTTGATATTCCGGAGCTTGAGCATAAGCGCATGATCGGACTTGTCGCGGCTCAAATGATCCAACCGAACGAGGCCGTTTTCATTGGAAGCGGGACTACATGCCTGCAAATCGCCAAAAACCTGAAAGAAACGAAAAACGTTACGGTAGTGACGAACAATCTGAGTGTGGCGGTGGAATTGTCTCGTCTGCCATCGTTGCGTGTGAACGTGACAGGCGGAGAATTGCGGGTGGAACAATTCACCCAGTCCCTGATTGGACCGAAAGTCATCGAGTCCCTGCAAGGCATTTATGTGGACAAAGCATTTATCGGCGTGAACGGTATCAGCTTGAAACGGGGGTACACCGTGCAGGATTCGAATGAAGAATCGATTGTTTCAGAGATTGCGAAGTCTGCGGAAGAACTGATCGTGGTCGCTGATCATTCCAAGTTTAACAAGATTGCTTTTACGCAGTTAGGCGAGATTACGATGGCCGACAAGGTAATTACCGACGAACTGGTGCCTGAGGAGTACATCCGTTTCTCATTCGAGAACAATACCCCAATGTTTACCACCTATCAATTGGATTAATCGAAGGGATAAGGGGGAGACGTCTTTGTTTGTTGAGCAGTTGCTGGAGCTTCGTAACGTGAGTAAAAAATACAACGACCAAGTAGTTTTGCATAACATCCACCTTTCCCTGAAAAAAGGAGAAGTTCTCGCCATTCTCGGAAAAAATGGATCTGGAAAATCAACGCTGACTAAAATTATCTCTGGTGCCGTTTCGGCTGATGCAGGCGATATTTTCGTAGAAGGCTCTCCCGTAAATCTCGTATCTCCAGCGGATGCGATTAAACTGGGGATCCGTGTGATCTATCAGGAACTCCAACTTTTTGAAAATTTGACCGTCGCCGAGAACATCCTCTTTGGCCATTTCCCTCATGCAAAATCGTTCATCTTTGACTGGACCATGTTGTATGAACGCTCAAAAGAACTATGCGAGAAGTATGGCTATCCCTTGAATGTGAAACAGAAGGTAAAAGAACTGGGGCTGGGTGATCGGATATTCGTTGCCATACTGAGAGCGCTATCGCAAAATACGAAAATCCTGGTGATGGATGAGCCCACCAGCGCTTTGACGGAAGCGGAAATTCAATTGCTTTTCAGAGCAATGCGGCAAATCAAAAATGAAGGCATCCCCATTCTCTTCATCACGCATAAGGTTGATGACATCTATCAAATTGCCGATCGTGTCATGATCGTAAGCGACGGGAAGATCAGCCAATTGCAGTCGTGGCAAGCGAGCACCCGCCAGGATATTATCCGATCCATGGCCGGCGACAACATGAAAGAGCGTTATCCAAAACTGGCCGTGAAAAAAACGGAGGAGCTCCTCCGCGTCGAAGGATTAGGCAGACCTGGAGCGATCCAGAACATTTCTTTTGATTTGCGCAGGGGTGAAATCGTCGGAATTGCCGGACTGATGGGTTCGGGGAGAACAAGCCTGGCGACAACGATATTCGGTGCAAGCGGGGGATATACCGGCTCCATATGGATTAAAGGACAGCGAGTCACCATCAAGAATCCGCGTGATGCAGTCAAGAATGGCATTGCGTTCGTTCCCGAGGATCGCGGCCTGGGGATCATCCCCGGTATGGATGTAGTCAGCAACACTTCCATCGCACACCTGAAAGGTTTCGAGAACGAAAAAATTCGCTGGCTCCTCGATAAACCGTATGAAAACAGGCGTGTCGCAGCGTTTTTGAAAAAACTGGCGATCAAATCTTTCTCGTATAACCAAGATGTCAGCCAACTAAGCGGAGGCAATCAGCAAAAATTGATGATGGCTCGGTGGCTCTTGCCCAACAGCGACATTTTTTTACTGGACGAACCGACAAAAGGAATCGATGTAGCCAATAAGGTCGAGTTGTTTAATATCATGAATGAGCTCGTGCGGAACGGCAAAGGAATCGTTTTCATCTCCTCGGACTTTTCCGAGATTATCGGCATGTGCGACCGCATTCTGGTCATGCACAATGGTTCCATTGTCAAAGAATTGAACCGCTTGACAGCTACGAAAGAGCAAATCTTGCATTACGCATCCGATGGATATAATCCGGAAGGGGAATGTTCTCCTCCCGAGAAAAGGGATGCGCCCTTCCTCTAGCCTTAGTCCGGAATAGAGAAAAATCCAACTTAGCGGAGCGACTTCGAAACCCAGCTTAGCGGAACAACGAATTCACGGGATCCAGAAGCTGCTTCCCCGTGAATCGTTGCGGAGCGGACAGTCTATACTCCCTTGCAGGGCCACCGAACCTGTTCGGTGGGAATACCGAACCTGTTCGGTGGGAATACCGAACCTGTTCGGTGGGAATACCGAACCTGTTCGGTGGGAATACCGAACCTGTTCGGTGGGTAAAGACCGGAGCGGAGATCGGAGACCTGCTTCTCCCCACCTCAGCTATGTCGGTTACTTCATTCTTTTTTCATTCTTAGTACAAGGAAAAAGGTCACCCTCAGTATCCGGGCGACCTCCTTTTATCGATTCCTATTCGATTGCTGCGCTTGGCTTTTCTGCGGAGATCATCAAGAACATCGGTCTGCGGATTTCATCTTTCATCCAGTCATCCTCCAGCATCTCTTCAGGAGGCATCGGTTCCTCCACGGCTTTGATGACGAAACCAGCCTGGATGACGCTATTCATATAGGTTGCAAGCGTACGGTGATATTTGATCACATTCTCGGCCAAGAATGCAGTCACACGTATACCCTCGGCCTGATAATTGTCAACTGGCCAGTGCAGGCGGTTTCCCTGCTCATCCACAAACCAATCCTGTTCTTTTCGAGCAGTAAAGATCGGATGTTCAACTGAAAAAAGGAACGTTCCCCCTGGCTTCAGACATTCATATATCTTTTTGCAAAGCTCTCCAAAGGACTCGACGTAATGGAAAGCAAGCGAGCTGATCACCACGTCGAATGGTTCATTTGAAAACGCGATGTCCTCAACTGGCATTTGAATGTAGGAAATAGCTGGATCATGGGTCTGTTCTCGAGCTTTTTGCAGCATCTTTTCAGACAGGTCTACGCCTACCACTGAGCTTGCCTGCTGTTCACGGGCATACCGACAATGCCAGCCGTACCCGCATCCCAAATCAAGCACATGTTTGTTTCGGAGGTCTGGCAGCAATGCCTTGAATACATGCCATTCTCCCGCAGCCTCAAGCCCTTTGATGGAACGTGGCATTTGTTGATACGCGGAAAAGAATACAGCATCATCGTATTTGTTTTGTTTCATCGAATTTCACCTCTACTTTTATCATTCTCTGGGTAGGCAAGAATGAGTTGACGAAGAGCTCGCTTAGGATCTCCGTGAAACAATCCTCCGTGATAGCAAACGATATGCTCGATGTCATAGGAAAGCAAGCGTCGGATGGAGCGGATGGCCTCATCCAAATCCAGCGTATAGTGTGGATTGGCAATCACGAGCTTCCCGTCCTCGATCACGACTGCATCACCTGCGATCAGTGTTTTTGCGGCAGGGAGATACAGCGAAATATGGCCTGGCATATGTCCAGGTGTGTGGACGATTTCAATACCACCACACCAAGGCAGTTCTTCCCCATGTGTAACCTTTTGATCGACAGGTACCGGCTCGAGTGACTGCAAGAAACGAATAAACTGTTCCGCGTGCGGCTTGGCTTCTTCCCGCAATCCTTTAAAGGATGATACCGCCTGCTCCAGCCGTAAAGACTTTCGCGTTCCTTCCACAAAAGGCATTTCCTGCTCGTGCGCAACGATGACAATGTGCGGGTAAGCACGCTTCAACGCAGCCAGAGAACCGATATGATCGATATCGTGATGAGTCACGATCAACTTGGTAATGGAATCAAGCTTGATATCATAACGGGCGGCAGCTTCTGCAAGCAGCCCCATAAAGTCAGGGTACCCACAATCGACGAGAATCGTATCACGCTCATCTTGTAAAAGCACCGGGGTAAGGGACTGACTATGGCCGTTATTCGCAAGCTCGATTTCGAGCAGATGCAAGGCGCTCATATGTACCTCCTCATTCCTTCGCCGTTACGCTTAGCTTACTGCAGGGAATGAGGAGAAGAAAGTTCGTTCATGATACAGAATCAACGTTGTCCGCGTATGATTCTGCGGATGCTATGTTCCGTCAGATGATAGTGCAAGGCGAGCGTCTTGACCGAACTTCCAGAGCGATACGCTTGCATGATCGATTCATTTCGCTCACGCATAAACTGCTTGGACTCGGTGCACTCCCCCCATTGTTTTTTATCTTCTTCTCGAATGGGGATGTACAAATAGCTGCCTTGCGTATAATCTTGAATGCTGCGCAGCAAGTCTTCCGGCAACATTTTTTCTGCGTTTACATATTTCATTTCGCTTTGCTCCCATCTATATAACGTCCATTTCCGTATATAGAGAAGCAAAGAGTTCCAGGCTCGTTATGGAGTAGGCTCTAAACAAAGATCTTTTGGAACTCTTTGCTCAGAGCCACATCCGGCAACGCGAACAAATGTGGTAGCCATGGGTTCACCTCCGTACTGCCTTTCTTCCCACAGTTTACACCTGTGCTTTACAATTCTGCTACTACTCTTTTAGGTTAAAAATTTACCTGTGATCGACTCTTTTGCCTCTGCCACTTCTTTTGGGGTGCCGTTTGCCACTACTCTCCCTCCGGACGTCCCTCCTCCTGGGCCTGGTGCTAAAGCTCATGTGAATTGCACATAAAAAAAGGCAGTCAAATTGGACTGCCCACTTTCCATGATCGAATTAGTCTCTTTAATGCGGTGGCGTCGGCACCGCTGGCTCATTTTCTCCCCCCAAGCGTCGCCGCGACGTCTCCTTCTTTCCAACAGCAGGAAGATGTTCTCCTGCCTTGGCCAATCCCCAAACAGGCATATTTCCGTAGATACACTCGTATTTTCCCGCTTCTACCAAATACGTCTCGTGAAAAATCCCGACGCTCCCATCCGTTCCTACTGATTGATTGAACTTCCTCCAGGCGCTCAGGTGATTGTGACTGTTTCTCGCGTACTTTTCTAGGTGTTCGTAGGATCGCCAATACTGGATTTGCGTTACTTCATGTAGATTGAAATGCGATGTATTCCCCAGAAATCCAAGCTCGGGATGTTCATACAGCTCTTTCAGCATTGCCCCCATGGCAGTGACGACTGGTACCCACTTATGGACTGCCAACAAGCGGTTCACTCGCATTCCGATAATGAAAACGACAAAAGGGCCCTCCACCTGTGCCGTGTATCTTCCTGGTACTACTTTTGCCATTGGGTTCACCTACCTGATCAAAAGTTTGAGATGCATCTCATCATACGCCATGTAATCCGTGGAGCGAAAAAGCTGGGCAGATAAAAAGGCACCGTAAAAGATGAATATTCTCTCGTGATTTTCTCCTTTCGGGTAGCCAATCGGCTTCCTTCCCAATACCATAGTGAAGAGCCCTGCGAAGGAGAGAATCACGTGAGAGTCTGTTTTACTTGCAATCTCATCGAATTCAAGCCAAAGGGAAACGTCCTGCAGTTTTTCATTTTGTTACGCGCACTGGATCGCAAGCTTGCCCAATTGCCAGAAAGCGAACGGCAACAATATGTTTTTGAATGCGTCCTCCCTTTCCGATTTCGCAATGGAATGGGTGGCTTTACATTTAAGCACATCCGCTTTCATCAGGCTGATGAACCCATCCAGGAAATCATCCAGAGGGATCGCAAGCGACCGTACGACTTCATCTTCATTCGCGGCCGCAATGAAGCCGTAAAGCTGTTGAGAAAGAAGAGAATACTTGGCTCGAAGCTGCTGTTTTTAGCCATTCAATACAATTTGCATGATCCGTACATCATGCGACGGCTAAACTATGTGTTCCGCCATGCGCGGGTTGTCTTTTTTCAAACCGAACCGAATGCCGAGCGATACCGTACGTACCAGCTACAAAAAGGCACCTACTCTAATCAAGAGCTGATCCGAAAAATACAAGTGCTCCCTCAGTTTGTAGAGCCTATGCCTAATCGCACCGTCACTCGTTCCCCGTCCGATCCCCTTCATCTAATTCTAGCAGGAGTCATTCGACCACGCTACGGCCTTCCTGTGGCTACAAAAGCAATTTCCCTCATCCGCAAGCAGTTTCCAAAAGCAAAGCTACGAGTTCTCTACCCTTCCATTGTAGGAAAATATCGCAAGCGGGCAGAAAAATTGTTACGTATGCCAGGTGTCGCCGATCACGGTCAAAAATCGATGTGGAAAACCAAAGAAATGATCCTCAAAAGCGGTATTGGTGTCGCGCTTCTCTATGATAATACGCAAGACCGCAACCCTTCCCATTCTTACTTGTCTCGGATCCTGGAGTACATGGGTCTCGGTGTTCCCGTTCTGACGACACGGACGATCGGAAATCTCGCCTTGCTCGGAGCTAGCTACCCTCTGTTCGTAGAGGATGCACATGATATCGTGTTTCACTACGAAAAGCTGAGCAACCCCGTTTACTATGAGGAAATGTGTCGTTATGTCAAAGAACGCGGACAGCGGTTCCTCGCTGATGAAGCCGTGAAGTCATTTTGGACAGTGATGCATGACGAATACAAGCGCGGGATCTAGTTCGAAGTCTCGCTATGTTGCACTTATACTGGATAGGAATCTTATACATTCCTATCTGTGCAAAAAAGCCAACACGCTGCGCGGGCAGTCGGGTTGGCTTTTGTCTATTTCATCATTTTTCCCATGCGATACGCCGCCTCTTTGATGAACGGAGCGTACTGCCTCATTTTTTCCTGTGTCAGTCGGTTTGATGGCCCTGAAGCTGCAATCGATGCCACCAGTTGTCCATTCCTGTTGAAGATCGGAGCTGCTACCGCTGCGGTTCCTAACTCCCGCTCTTCGACGCTCGTAGCATAGCCTTGCTGCCTGATTTGTTCCAGCTGCTCAGCATAGGACTCCCGACTCACAAAGTCCGGCCAATCGGGATCTTGCAGAAGCTCCTGCGCGACTAATTGATCCGCATACGCGACTAACACCTTGCTGGATGCTCCCACTGTCAACGGCATGCGGGCCCCAATAGGCGCCACCCTGCGGATCGGTTGCTTGCTTTGAACAGCCTGAATACGAATCCGCTCGCTGCCATCCCGCACGTACAAGCTGATTGTTTCTTCCACCAAATCACGCAGCCGCTCCATTTCCGGCAGCAGCATCGTAGCAGGATCGTCGTTATGAGTAAGGTTTGCGGACAATTCCCAGATTCGGAAGCCGAGACGATATTTTTCAGTCTGGACATCCCTGATGAGAAAGCCTTTGTTTTCTAGCGTTGCCAGCAAACGATGCACCGTGCTTTTATGCAAGGAGAGTCGACTGGAGATCTCACTCAGGCCCAAATCGGTAGCATCCGTAAAACAAAGCAGGATATCCAGAGCCCGTTCAACCGCCCGCACGTTTGCTTTTTGTTCTTCCATCTTTATTACACCTGCTTCCTTCATGGTTCCGTACGTTTCATCTGATGAAACTAATATGCTACTTTTCAGTATACGAAAAAAATGACCATAGTAAAGAGCTTAAATCTCGACACCTTGTCATTCGTTCCCATTTTCTAACGGGTAGGACACTCCCACAAGCGATGAAACAGAAGAGACATACATTAGAAGGGAGACACCTCTTGTTTCAGATCAGGATTGGGGGAATGACCTCACATGGGCGTAAGCGAATCAAAATTGACCAAGTACTACGTCCTGCGCGCCAGTTCCGCACTCGTCGGGGCGTTACCACGCACAAGGCGTTTTAGCAAAAGGGGCAGCGGCGGGCGTGTTCTCCCCTTGCGCACCGCCATCCAACGCGCTTCGATCCGCGGCTCCTCCACCGATGCCATCATTACACGTCTACGCCGTGTCGCCCTGCTCGCTGCAAGCAGGCTGGCCACCTACTATACTCACCAGCGCGTCTTCGGCTTAGACATGGGCATTGACGCGAATGGCAGGGTACGAAAAAAGGCAGCCGCTTTCAACGGCTCCCTTTCTTTTTTTCAGGAAGGTATGCTAGAAATTGAAATTGTCAGGGTCAGCACCAAAGCGTTTGTTTTCATTTAGCGTGTTGATTTTTTCCACATCTTCCGCACTGAGTGAAAAGTCAAAAACATCTGCATTTTGGCGAATTCGCTCAGGCGTGATCGATTTAGGAATCGTCACGACTTGTTTGTCCAAATCCCAGCGGATCACGATCTGTGCAGGAGATTTACCGTACTTTTGCCCCAGCTCCACTAGCAGCGGATGATCGAGATTCCCTTGCATCAGCGGGCTCCACGCTTCCATCTGAATGTGGTGCTCCTGACAATAAGCGAGCAATTCTTTCTGGGTGAGCAGTGGATGGTATTCGACCTGGTTGACAACCGGAGTGATTTCGCTGTTCTGGCGCAAATCCTCCAGATGATGACTATGGAAGTTGCTGACTCCAATCGCCCGTACATAACCGTCACGATACAGCTTCTCCAATGCTTTCCACGTCTCTACATACTTGCCTTTGACTGGCCAGTGGATCAGATACAAATCCAGTGTCTCGATACCGAGTTTTTTTACACTATCATCAAATGCTTTCAGCGTGGATTCATAGCCTTGATCGGCATTCCACACCTTGGTCGTGATAAACAGCTGATCCCGATCGATACCGGCTTGACGGATTCCGTCACCCACTCCGACCTCGTTACCATAGACGGCAGCCGTGTCGATGCTGCGGTATCCCGCTTCGATGGCAGAACGGACAGCTAGCGTTACTTCGTCCCCATCTTTCACCTTCCAGACACCAAGACCTAGCCAAGGCATCTTCACCCCGTTGTTCAATACCGAACAATCCGTGATATGTGTTGCCATCTGATCTCCTCCCGTCATCCGCTAAATATGTACGTACAATAAGTAAGTGTAGCACAAGTGGACTACCAAAAAAAGGGTTGCTGATACTCAGGAATCCTTTTACATTTTTTGTTAATTTCTTCATTCCTAGGTAATACTTTTTCTATGGACGTCTTTACATAGCAGGTGAATCGTATGCCGAATTTTTATTGGTATTGTGGACTCGTCGTTATTTCGTTGATGCTTCTCGGCTATACCCTTTGGAAGACAAGAGATAGCCGCTTGCTCGTTCTGCATTTTTGTCTTGCTGGTCTGATTGATCTGCTCGAATACTTCATTCTCATTCTGTTCCCATCCTATCAATACTTCCCTTCTGTTACCGGCAATCTTTGGATTGACAATATGCTAGGTTCCATCATCTCCAATGATTTTATCGTCCCGGCCGTTGCCGTAACTGCGGCTGGCTTTCACCTTCGTTTCTTTTGGCTACTCCTCCTCTCCATGCTTTTTATGGTTGTGGAATGTCTGTTCTTGTGGCTTGACCTCTACGGGCATTTGTGGTGGAAGCTCCTGTACTCCGGGATTGGCATCCTCCTATTTCTCCTGATCGGCCGACGCCTCTGGACACTTACCCAGCGCGGCTCTTTGAACAAGCCCATTGTTTTCTTCTATATTTTCTTTGTCTTTCTATTCCTCTATGGCTTGTGCCACTTTATCCTGGCGCACTCCCTTGATGTACATGATTTGCGAGTGGGGTGGTTCCCTGACCAGACTCGGGATCACATAGCGGTCTCTGAACTGATCGAAGCGTTTATAGCCCTGATTGCCTCTACCTCCTTTTTCTTGAAAATACCTGGCAAGATCGTCATGCTTATCGTCTTGCTTGCGTTCAATGGCGCACTATTGGCTCTGAAGATCATTGAATTGGATAATTTGTGGGAGCTCTTGTTCTATGTTCTCTTGCAGCTTGTCTCGATTTATGTGGTCCATCAGATCGTGAAGTACGGAACGCGTAGAAAGGCTAGCTAATCCTTGCCTATGGGAGCTGAAAATCATGCATGTTGCACTCATTCTCTGGTCCGTCTTTGCCGCATGGCTCTGGGGTGACTGGAAGCATTGGAAACAATATCACGCCACGATGCTTTTCTTCGCATTGTCGAGCGCCATGTACGACGTACTCGTGAATGACGGCTCCTTTTACTTATGGAGGTATGTTGGCACTCTGTATTTCAGTGAAGAAATGGCGAGTCTTTTGTATACTTGCCTTGCCTTTCCCGCTACCGCCTTGCTTTTCCTGTCCAATTTTCCCGACAAAAAGTGGAAACAAGTCCTACACATCAGTAAATATGTGGCGATTTACGTGATACTCGAGATCATCGGCCTGTACTTCGGAACGATCTCGCACGCCCACTCGTGGAATATGTGGTGGTCCACCGTGTTCAATCTGGTCATGTTCTCCATTCTGAGGCTTCATCACACGAGGCCCTTCATTGCCTATGCCGTTTCGCTCGCGGTAGCCACTTACCTCATGATCCATTTTCATGTCTCTCTGTGGGACAGCGAATAAAAAACCGACAGCGTCGTTCCTCCTGTCGGTCGTTTGCCTATTCTATTCTCGAATGCATATACCCTGTTTGATCAATACAAGCGATTCTTATAGCTGTCCTCCAAGCTGGAAGCCACATCTTTTGCAGTCACATCCGGGAGCTTTACATGATCAGCCAGGACCTGGGACATGTTCGGGATCGATTCTTTTGGCAGCCATTTTTCTGGATTCCAAAGTCCTGAACGCATGAAGGCCTTTGCACAATGCACGTAGCATTCTTCCACTTGCACGGCAATCCCAACAGCAGGTACTTTACCGTTTACGGCCATTTTTTCGAGCACTTCTGAATCGCGAATGACACAGGCTCGTCCGTTGATGCGCAACGTTTCTTCCAAGGTAGGGATGATAAAAATCAAACCGACATGCGGGTTTGCCAGTACATTTCGAAGCGAGTCCATACGCTTGTTTCCAGGACGCTCGGGAATCACTAGATGTCGATCATCGAGTACATGCACAAAACCCGGGGCGTCTCCCCTCGGGGAAGCGTCACAGTTGCCATCCACGTCAGCTGTTGAGAGGATGAGAAACGGTGCTTTTGCTATATAATCGCGGCAATGTTCATCCAAATAACTGATCGTCTTGTTTTGAACCAGACGACTGGGTTCACCGAGTAACTCTCGTAGCTGGGATTCTTCCGTAATGACTTCCCGAAATGTTTCGAATCCTTGCAAGCCTAACACCTCTTTTTCCATGGTTTGGTATGCTTACCCTTTCCCCATGATAGCATAAATGGTCCTGAATCATCTGCGCTCTTCTCGTTCTCAATCGTTCCTGTTGTCAGATCGTGCTCGTTTGCCTTCTACATAGTGTTGGATGTACTGAACCGATTGGGCATTGAGACAACGATCTTCTACCATCATCTGAGTAAATCGGGAAAGTCGCTGCAGATAAGAGCTGACGATACTCGTACTCACAATAAGGTCTGGTTTGGCCTCAATGATCGCGTCCAGCGACGCCGGGTATTCCAACGAGCCGATGAGGAGCTCCACATGTGACAATTCCGCATTGACGATCGATTGGCGAAAATTATCGGCTCCCTGCCATGTCGTCCCTGCGATCCCCACCTTGCTCCCGGCTGGTAATTCCTGCAGTCTCTTGATGCATTGCAGATTCGATTCCATGAGGCATGCGATGACCTTGGGTTCATTCTCACCGCACAGTCGTGTAATGATGGGCTGCACTTCCTCGACATGGAGGAACGTCGTCACGATCAAGTCGTAGTAGCCACTCTGGATGCTGCTTCCGAGCAAATCCAAGTCCTTGATTAAGCATGGCTTCACTACGTAACCGGTCGCTTTCTCCAATTCCACCGCATATTCTTGCGCTTGCGGGACGTTGCACTCGACAAATAGCAAGACCGGCTTGGAATGCCCTGCAGCTTTTCTGACCGGGTATCCCGTCGTCATAGGAGCTTCGGACAAAGCATTCGGATCATCGAGCTGTTCTTGCGATAACTCCAGGTCCAGGTCTTCCTCCATAGAAGCTCCCGGTATGCGCTCGCTTCCATGGGGAGGTTTGGAATGTACAAATACGCCTTCGTCTGACTTGGTCTGGACATACCCTTCCTGCTCCAGCTCTGTATATGCTTTTTGAACGGTGTTCCCGTTCATTCGTAAAAAACCAGCAAGCTCTCTTGCTCTGGGCAATTGCTCTTGGGGTTGATAAAGTCCCTCATGAATTAACGTCTTAATCTGTTCCTTC
>JARDZO010000202.1 GCA_029240815.1 Brevibacillus sp. | reverse complement strand
AGTGGAAAAAGAGGAACACGCTTTTAAGCGTCCACCTCTGAGAAGCATCTTTGAGAAATCTACTTTGGACGCGGTTCCGTTTTGAAATGGAGCCGAGCAGGGATGACCCCCAAGCTGTGGCCCTATTAAGCTTGAGTGTTTTCTCCTTTTTCCTTCCCTCCACAACAGCCCGAACCAAAGCGTCCTTATTCATATAAAGTTGTGGGGAGAAGCCTGTCAATTTCATCATAGCTACCAACAATCTCGGCCCTGACTGAGGACTAAGCCGGTACGAGGAAAAAGGAGAAAAAAATGAAAGGTATTAGGGGCACGACCCAGGCGGCGGGACAGAACATCATGTGGCGTGGAGAAAACAGTCGTAAGTATATTATTGGAAAAATTGTACAAACTGATAATAGATACGAAATTTGCAGATGTGTTTCCTATGAACCACGGCTGGTTAAGCCACACTCCATTTTTTAGGACATTTGGTTTCGTTTATAACCCGTAATTCTTAATTGGATTATGGGTTTTTTCAAATCTTTATTAGGTGATTGATTATGAGAGCCCAAAGTACTTGTACTTGTACTCAATGGAATGAGGACTAATCTCAACTTTGTATTGCGTTTTCTTTCAAAAAAATGTAGTGAGTATGTTCATTGGTTTATTCTCCTTATGTATCCGTTTTCTACAAAATATATTCTTTTTAAAAATAGTCGATCCCATAACGAAGGAAACTAAACATCCAATTTATCCTGAGTCATTCAAATTTATGATAATATAAGAAAAATATGAGACGTAATACTTAATGAAGAGACAGCGAGTGAAAAGAAATCTATTTTCTGATAGAGCTTCTTTTAAACTAGAGGTGGCATCATGTTAAAACGTTTATTTGTTTCAGGCTACAAGGCTCACGAGCTTGGCATATTTAATGAAAAAAATCCGGGGTTAGCAATTATTAAGAAAGCACTGAAGCGGGAACTCGTAAGATTCCTTGAGGAAGAATTGGAATGGGTCATCATATCTGGTCAACTCGGGGTAGAAATGTGGGCAGCCGAAACTGTTCTTGAATTAAAAAAGGAGTATCCACATCTAAAACTGGCGGTAATTACTCCGTTTTTGAATCAAGAGGAAAAGTGGAAAGAAGAGACCCAGGATTACTACCGAAATATTGTGATGCAAGCCGACTATATCAATAGTGTCTATCAAACACCTTACCAGGGGGTTTGGCAGCTTGGAGAGAAAGACAAATTCTTGCTATCCAATTCAGACGGTATCTTGTTAGTTTACGATGAAGAAAACGAAGGCTCCCCGAAATTTTTAAGTAAGATCGCCGCAAAAAAAGCGGATATTGGCGATTATCAGTTTTTTCGAATTAACGCATATGACTTACAGACCATTGCAGAGGAACAGCAACAAGAATTATACAATGACTATTTCTAAACAAAGAAACCAGCTATGAAAAGCTGGTTTTTATTATTGCATAGTCGCTCCGACTAAATCACAGAACGAAACCCGTTGAAAATCGTCTTCTTTCTCGTTTTTCAACTTTAAATCATTTTGATGATTTATCAAATATGCTCTCCTAATGAAGTAATGTATAGTGCTACAAGATGTCAAGACAGTTTTTTAAAATATTTAAGGTGTGAAATATTGCACATCGCTCTTTTTTTGTTACCCCTAAGGGATCGGTTGTTGATAAAACTGTTGTGGAAATAGTGGTATATATTTCCAGCACTTTGTTATTTATTTCCATTCTATGGGACAACCATTCCCTATGCTACAATGATAGGCAAATGACTTGCCAATCGTTCAAGCCTGTCAGTAGGGAGTCGTGCAAAGATGACCATAGAGAACCAAGCGATCCATACAGACTTTCGAACAGTCGACGAAACCATGACGGTTGAAGAAGCCGTCACTTTGATAAAAGAAAGCAAAGTCCGACTCCTGGTCGTCCAGAAAGAGGGAAAGACGATCGGGGTATGTGACACCAATGCCCTCTTCATGATGATGGATGAGCGGACACAGAAGATTCCATACAGCGACCAATTTGCCACGGTAACAGGTGCGGACCCCACAGATGGCCCTTACTCCGCAATCACCTATATGCTGTTCCTGGACGAAGAGGACCAAATCATGGGCTGGCAAGATGCCGTCTCCATGGAAAACCGGATGCTCAAGCGGGGTTTGTCCCAGGATGTCTGGCAATTGCAGACCGATCTGGAGGCGATCGTCGATTCTATTTACGACGAGATCCTGGTCGTCGATGCCCAAGGAATCATCCTGCGGGTATCCAATCGGGGCGCCAACAACCTGTGGGGCGTCCATCTGGCGACGGTGGTGGGCAAGAACATCCTGGATCTGGAGGAAAAAGGCTGGTTCAAGCCTTCTGTCACCCGCAAAGTTATGAATGACCAGCGAAAAATATCCATCGTTCAGAAAAATCGTTTTGGGCGTAAAATTTTGGCAGTAGGCAACCCAATTTTTAATGAAGCAGGAAACATGGAGAGAATCGTCATCGCTTCTCGGGACATTACGGAAATGACCGAACTGAAGGATGAGCTGATCCATGCGAAGCGCTTGACGGAAAAGTACAAACAAGAACTGGATGTGCTGCGAAATCATCAGCACCATGCGGAAAAAACGGTGATCTACAAGTCCTGGCGCATGGAGGAAATCATGGCTCAGGTAGAACGGGTCTCCTTGGTGGAATCGACCGTGATCATCTATGGCGAGTCCGGAGTGGGAAAAGAGTTGATCGCCCAGGCCATCCACTCGGGCAGCCCAAGAAACGGGATGCCGTTTATTAAAATCAACTGCGGAGCCATTCCCGACAACTTGCTGGAAAGTGAATTGTTTGGATACGAAAAAGGAGCCTTCTCCGGAGCCAGCAACCAGGGCAAACAAGGATTGCTGGAATTGGCGCATGAGGGAACGCTTTTTCTGGATGAAATCGGGGAGCTGCCGCTCAATCTGCAAGTCAAGCTGCTGAGAGCGATTCAGGAAAAAGAGATCATGAAGGTCGGGGGGACCCAGCCCATCGCAATCGATGTCAGAATCATAGCGGCCACCAACAAGAACCTAGAGGAAATGGTTCGTACCCATCAGTTCCGAGAGGATCTCTATTATCGCCTGCATGTCATTCCGCTCCACATCCCGGCGCTGCGCGAGCGGATTGAAGATGTAGAGCCATTGGTCCATACTTTCCTGGAGAGATTCAATCACAAATTCCAGACGACCAAACACTTCTCCGAGGATGCCATGGAAATGTTCCAGGCTTATGATTGGCCGGGAAATGTGAGGCAACTGCAGAACGTGATCGAACGGGCCATGGTGGTGACGGCCGGCAATCTCATCACTGCCAACGATCTGTCGAAAATCATCAGCAACCGCTCCGCGAACGCTCAGATGCCCATCCAGGTCCATGAGATTATCCCGTTGAAGCAAGCGGTGGAAATGGCGGAGTCTCAGCTGATCCAACTGGCGATCAACCAATACAAAACGATCACGAAAGTGGCCCAGGTGCTGGAAGTAAGCCAACCGACGCTAAGCCGCCGGTTTCAAAAACTGTTTAAAAATCAAGACTGAGTGAGTAAAGCTGATGCCTCTTCTGGGGGCATCAGCTTTTCGCATGATTGATCAAGAATACATGGTAAAATCAATGAAACATCATGTATGGGGTTCGACATGAGAGATATGTGTTTGGATGAAGGAATTACTAAACTTACTATCCCACAAATAGGCTGTGGTCTTGACAAACTTCAGTGGAGAAAAGTCCGAGAAATTTATCAAAGAAGTCTTTAATGATACGGAAGTTGATATTGTGGTGTGTACGATTTAAAGAAAATATTTCATCAATAGCAGGCAAGCCTTTACGGTTTGCTTTTTTCTTGTATTAGAAAAAGGACGCGAGTATTTCCCACGTTTTTATAACGGTTAACAGTGCCGTCATACACCACAAAAGTGAATAATCATCATTCAATTTTGAATGATCGAAAAAACCATGTAATTCACGGGGAATGCAAGCGAAAGGAAAGGGAATGGGACCTATCATTCAATTTTGAATAACTCGTGGTGAGCCTACGAACAAAATTCCTTTTCCAGCCTTACTAAGCGCGCTTGGCACGGTTGTTGCTATATATCTCAGGCAGAAAACCAATCACAGGGGGATGACCGAGATGAATCAGACCAAACATGCACATGTAGCTACGCAGGTACCTGGACCGAAAACAGTTGAGTTGCTGGAAAAGAGAAAACAGTACGTGCCAAAAGGAATCGGCAACAACACGCCGATCTTCGCGGAAAAAGCGGAGGGCGCCCTGATTCACGATGTGGATGGCAATACGTTCCTCGATTTTGCCGGCGCGATCGGAACGATCAACGCGGGACACTGTCCGCCTGAAGTAGTGAAGGCACTGCAAGAGCAGATGGAAAAATACATCCATACTTGCTTCCACGTTGCCATGTATGAGCCGTATGTGGCGTTGGCTGAAAAGCTGGCACAAATCACGCCGGGCGCGTTTCCAAAGAAAGCGATGTTCGCCAACAGCGGTGCGGAAGCGGTGGAAAATGCGGTCAAAATCGCTCGAAAATATACCGGCAGACAAGGGATTGTTTCCTTTACGCGCGGGTTCCACGGCCGTACGCTGATGGGCATGTCGCTCACCAGCAAAGTCAAGCCGTATAAATTCCAGATGGGCCCGTTCGCTCCAGCCACTTACAAAGCGCCGTTCCCGTATCCGCTTCACCGTCCGGAAGGCATGACTGAAGAAGAGTACGCGCTGTTCTGCGTCCGTCAATTCGAGGATTTCCTTTATACAGAAGTAGCCCCTGAAGAGATCGCTGCCGTAATCATGGAGCCTGTCCAAGGGGAAGGCGGCTTTATCGTTCCGCCTAAAGCGTTTGTGCAAGGCATTTATGCCATCTGCAAAAAATACGACATTCTCTTCATTTCCGATGAAATTCAAACGGGTTTTGCGCGGACCGGGGAAATGTTCGCTTCCACCCATTTTGACATCGAACCGGACCTCATGACTTTGTCGAAATCAATGGCTGCCGGCTTGCCGATCAGTGCGGTCGTCGGCAGAGCAGAGGTAATGGATGCGCCCAATCCTGGGGAAATCGGCGGAACATACGGAGGCAGCCCGCTTGGTTGCGTGGCGGCACTGGCTGTCATCGAGAAGATGGAGCGCGAAGACCTCCCTGGAAGATCGCGTCAAATCGGGGAAGCCATCTGCGGCTACTTCAACGCATTGAAAAAAGAAGTTCCCGCCATCGCCGAAGTGCGCGGCCTGGGTGCGATGTGCGCGGTCGAATTGATTGACCCTGTAACCAAGCAACCTTGCAAAGAGCTGGTGGCCAGCCTTACGAAAGCATGCTATGAGTCCGGCGTGATCATCTTGAGCGCGGGTGTGCATGGTAACGTCCTCCGCTTCCTGACGCCATTGGTCATCACCGATGAACAGCTTCAAGAAGGTTTGGAAATCATCGGGAACCAGTTGAAGAGCCTGTACGCGAATAAGTAAACGAAAGAGGTATATGCCATGAAAAAGAACTTGTACATCAATGGACAATGGGTGGAAACGGCACAATACAAACAGCTCACCTCCCCGTTTACCGGTGACTTCATCGCGGAAGTGGCGCAAGCTGACGAACAGGTAGCAGATGAAGCGATTCAGGCGGCGAAGGAAGCTGCCAAAACAATGGCGAAAATGCCTGCTCATGAACGGGCTGCCATTCTGGACCGGGTAGTCATTCTCATGGAGGAGCGCAAGGAAGAACTGGCACGAGTGTTGGCTATGGAAGCGGCCAAACCGGTAAAAACAGCCAGGGGAGAGATTGCGCGTACGATTCAAACGTACAAGTTCGCAGCGATGGAAGCGAGACAAATCCATGGGGAAACGGTGCCGTTGGATGCTGCTCCCGGTGGAGAAGGGCGAATCGCGTTCACAGTCCGCAAGCCGATCGGGGTGGTCGGTGCTATCACGCCATTCAACTTCCCGTTCAATCTCGTCGCACACAAGGTGGGCCCGGCCATTGCGGCGGGGAACACCGTCGTGCTGAAACCTGCGGATCAAACCCCGCTGTCTGCTATCGTTCTGGCAGAAATTTTTGCAGAAGCAGGCCTTCCTGCCGGTGCACTCAATGTCATCGCTGGAAGAGGCTCCATCATCGGAGAGAAGCTGGTGCAAGACCCGCGCGTAGCCAAGATCACCTTTACCGGCAGTCCCCAAGTGGGCATCGCCATCAAGAACAAGGCGGGATTGAAACGTGTCACACTGGAACTGGGGTCCAACTCCGGGCTGATCATTGATGACGGAGTGGAAATCACCAAGGAACTGATCGACCGATGCATTTTGGGCGCATTCTCCTTTAGCGGGCAAGTATGCATCTCGATTCAGCGGATCTTGGTTCATGCGAGCAAGTTTGACGAGTTTGCCGAGAAGTTCACGGAAGCTGCGCAGCGGCTGGTCATCGGCGACCCGCTGGATGAGGCGACAGACATGTCTGCCCTGATCGCACCGAAGGAAGTCGCGCGCATGGAGGATTGGGTATCCCAGGCAGTCGCCCGTGGCGCCAAGATTCTGACGGGTGGAAAAGCAATTTCTGAGAGATTATACCCGCCTACTATTTTGACGGATGTGCCAAGTGATGTTTCCGTCTCCTGCCAGGAAGTGTTCGGGCCGCTGGTTACCCTCTCCTCCTTCGAAAACCTGGAGGAAGCGATTGCGGCCGTAAACGACTCCCGTTATGGACTGCAGGCAGGGATCTACACCAACAACATCAAGGCCGCCATGCACGCCGCTGAAGAGCTGGAAGTGGGCGGTGTGATGATCAACGACTTCCCAACCTTCCGTGTCGATAACATGCCTTACGGCGGGGTAAAAGAGAGCGGATTCGGACGGGAAGGCGTCCGGTACGCGGTGGAAGAGATGACGGAGCTGAAGCTGATAAGTATCAAGCTGTAGAGAAACGCATTCCCAAGCTTCGCCAAAACGAAGCGCATAAGTATGTTACGGAAGTAATGCAGGGGTGAAGCGTATGCGGCAAAAATTGATTGGTTAAAAAATTCAGGAGCGGCACCCCAGACGCATACATTAGAGACATTCATGGTGGAATTGGATGATAAGCGGAATTTGTCAACCATAGACTGAATATAGTCTATGGTTTTTTTAGCGATAAAGGCCCAAATAACATTGCTAGTGAATTCGATACAAGATTAAGACACAACATCCGCGTATTGTCGGCAGTACCCCTTGTAGATTGGTCAGAACATTCACCATCGAGACTAATGAGTAATACCCTACATTAACCCATTCAAGTGTGACTCTGAGTTAATGGGATCCAAACTGTTAATGTAGGGGAGTATCGAATGAGTGAACATAAGCAGAAGGATGGGAAACTAATTTTTGATTACATTGTTGTAGGCACAGGCCCTGCAGGGTCAGTTATTGCAAAGAAACTAACGGACGATAAAAAGATATCAGTTCTCGTATTGGAAGCAGGAGAAAATAATGATAGGGACACACCAATTAGCAACTCAACGTTTGCATTAGAGCTTGAGGAGCTTTATATTCCTCAATATTTTTGGCAAGGAGAAGGAGTACCGCAGGAAAAAGTAAATGAACGAAGTTTTGAATGGACGACAGGTCGATTATTGGGTGGAGGCTCTTCTATTAACACACAGCAGTATGTAAGACCTACGTCAGCAGTTTTTCGGGAATGGGAAAAGCTGCTGGGACCTCTTTGGTCACCGAAGAATGCAATTAAGGGTTTCCGAAATATGGAAAAATACAACGGAAAGACAAACGATAGAAATGTACATGGCTATAAGGGAAGGATTGACATTCGGCAAGCACCGGAAAATCCAACGCCAATGTCCAAAAAGTTAGTGTCAGCCATCGAGAAAGCAACAGGATTTCGAAAAATTCTCGATTACAATGACCCGAAAACTCCCCTCGGGCCCTTTATGCGTTGGCAATTATTTCAGCAGCCCAACGGACGGCGAGAAAGTGCTTCCACCGCCTTTCTATCATCAGATATCATGACTCCTGACGGCCAAGGAGTTAATGGTCGAAAGCTACGTGTTTTCTATAAATCAACTGCTCTTCGAGTTTTATTTAGGAATAAGCGAGCGATTGGCGTGGAATTTCTCAAAGAGGGTAAATGCGTGCGAGCCTACACTCGGAAAAATGTAATTATTTCAGCAGGTATCAATAGTTCTCAGCTCTTAATGCTTTCTGGAATCGGTCCCGCCAAAATGCTTAAGGACGCAGGAATCCCTGTTGTTTTCGCTAACTCTAACGTAGGCAAAGGCCTTAGAAACCACACGCTTAACTTTGCTGAGTTTAGTACCAATCCGAAAGATAACCCATTACCTGATGATGATCCAAATGCGCTTTTTACAGGTGGGGCCTTTTTGCCAGATCCCACTCCAGGCTCAAACAAAACTCGTCGTGCAGTCCAACTAATCGGAATCGGCTCAAAAGGGAAACTGGTAATTGCTATCCTTTTCCTAAAACCAAAAAGCCGCGGTTCCATAAAAATACAAAATAAGGATCCGTTGAAAATTGTGCTGGCTGATGAAGGATATCTCACTAATCCAGCAGATCTTGATGCAGTTAAAAACTGTTATAAGGTATATATCAAGAAGATAGCTGCACAGCTAGCCTCGATAGATCGATCATACCGGCTTATTTCACCTACACTGGACATCATCAATAATAATCGCAGGCTAGAAGAGTTTATCAAAAATAATTTTGACCATAATCATCATGAACAAGGTGCGCTTCGCATGGCGCCTCTTAGCAAGGGGGGAGTGGTGGATAGCCATGGTCAAGTTCATGGGGTGAAAGACCTAATTGTTGCTGATGACTCGATTATTCCATTCACAGTGGATGGCAACACGTCTGCACCAGCCTACCTTATTGGAAATACCATTGCACAACAGCTATTGAAACAAAACTCGCGAAATAATTAGAGGAGGTAAAACTACTAAATATCATCTTACTTAGCTTTTGAATATAGATTCCCATTTGCCGCTAGGTATTCGGGGAGAAACGTAGGGATGATGATGGCTGCAGTCAAGCAGAGCAGCAGAAGTTTCTATGCCCCCAGTAAAGGGCTTTATTGATTCAGGATACAAGGTACTCCCGAATGATGCTTTAACCAAGTGTCTAACACTATCGGATCACCGAAAGTTCTTTAGCAGGTCAAAACCGCAGCGGCAGTCTAGGACGATATTGCTACGTCTGCGTCTGCCGCTGATTCTGTTATTTGTTCAGTCTAGAACAAATTTACCAAGGCATCGTGTTATTCATAAAAAATCAAACGAGGAAGATCAGCAACTCCATTCATGCTAATGATTAACCCAAGAAAGCAATAGAACGCTTCACTTTCCTAGCGAATGCAATAGGATTATCGATCGATTCCCAGTGAATATACATAAGACGCGGGTTATCAAAGAGCCAGTGATTATGGACTGCTGTTACTTTTATCCCGTTTTTGCGAAGATTTGACAGCAAACGGTTTACCTGATTTTGGAAGAGGGCCGTTTCCCCTAAACATAGTGCACGTCCTGAACTGTTTAAGGATTCGAATGAGAACAGTTGATAACGGACCAATGGGGATGTGGTTCTTCTACCTAATATGGACGCATTGAATATTCTATTTCTGGAAACGAAACAAACCGGACCTTTTGTAATTTCATGCTCTGTTCCACCTAAAATGGTTGAAAATCGATTACACAGTCTTCTAAACTGGGGACTTGCCTGCACTTTGCCCATACCCGTCATCCTTTCGATTATGATGAAAATAAAACTTCATGGCACCACCATGTTAACCCAGGAATGCAATGGACTCTTTGGTCTTTCTGGCGAATACGATAGGATTCTCTATGGCTTCCCAATGCATATACATTAAGCGCGGGTTTTCTTTTAGCCAGTGGTTGTGAAGTGCCGTCACTTTAATCCCACGTTTGCGGAGATTCGACATCAAACGGTTCACTTGATTTTGGTGAACGGCAGTCTCACCCAAACAAAGTGCACGACCCGACCTGTCAAGGGATTCAAACGAAAACATTTGAGCTCGAACTAAAGGGGAAAGCGTTCGTCTTCCCAGGATTGTTTCTCGAAGATTCGCAAGCCTCATGACAAAACAAACCGGCCCATTTTCAATTTCCGACTCGCCCCCTAATATTCTCCCAAATTGGGTACAGAGCCTTTTGAATTGTGGGCTAGACTTCGCTTTATTCGCCATATTAATCCTCCTTTAGTCAATTTCGAAATATCTTATGATGAACTGTAAAAAGGGAAATGGGTAAAAACCTGCTTTTATGGTTTTTTACATGAAAAAGGACCCAGATTTTATTCTAGGGTCCTGGTTAACGTGTTCTATAAACCTAAAAAAGGATTGGTTTAGATTTAGGGGTGAGCAGTGATAATAATATACTATCGTCGCCTTGGTTCCACAACTATGGATGAGAGTAGCGGAGGATTTCAGTCAATCGGCAACAAAACCATCGCAGTACGCGGCCCAAGCCGATTCTACTAATACATGACGGATGTGAGTATTCCCGATCTTGTGATTCATCCTTGCTAACGACGGCCCCACTTCGAATCAAAAAAT
>JARDZO010000201.1 GCA_029240815.1 Brevibacillus sp. | reverse complement strand
GATCTCATCTTCACGCAAGTGCTTAAACACCTGGGCGGAGATTTCCGGCCCGAGTGAGATGAGAAGGATAGCCGCCTTCTGTCGTCCAGTCAACTCTTTAGCGCCGCGAGCCATACCCTTTCACTCCTTAGTCTTCTGCTAGCCATGTACGAAGCAGTACAACAAATTCATCTGGCTTGCTTCGCGCCAATTTTTCCAACTGCTTCCTGACCACGACCTGATCCCCATCTTCTTGATAAATTAAATCAGGGATTTCCAAAGGTTGTGAAGGCGACAGCAAATCTGCATCTTCTTCTTCTTGTTGCTGTTTCGCCTGTTTACGTCTGCGCAGTACGAGGAATGCAACAGCCGCGAGAGCCAGTACAGCAATACCACCAACTGTCCAAAGAACGGCGGGGCTAAGAGAATTGGAGTCTTCTACAGCTACTTTTCCAGAGAATTGACGTGGCAGGACGGAAATATGCTTGTCCAGCTCTTCCTGTGTCAAATCGACACCTTGATTACTCAAGGTCACACGTACAACATTACGCAGCACTTGTTTGATGCTCTCAACAGTCGCATCATCCAAAGTGCCACCGGCTGGAGGCTCTACCCCTACGTTGATCGTGACGTCCTCAATTTTATACGGACTCATCGTAACATTTCGCGTAATTCGGTTTACTTCACGGTTGATCGTGTCATTTAACTCTTCGTAATCACTGTTGCTGCCCGCAGGTGTGCTCGCAGGATAACTTGGAACCGCACTCGCACCAGTTCCAGCAACTCCCCCTGGAGGAGAACCTTGTCCAGAAAACGTTTTTGATAATTTTTGAGATGAGATAATAAGTCCTTCGTTATTTTCTTTGTCCGGAGCTTCCACGAGATTTTCTACGCGGTTTTCCTTATCAAAGTTCATATTGATAAACGTATGGACGATCACTTTGTCTCTACCCATGATGGTACCGAGTAGATTATACAGATTTTGTTGAATTTTCTTTTCTATTTCTGCTTTGATCTCTTCTTGTTGCTTAAAGCCACTTAGTGTTCCTTCATTTTCATTTGCTGCCGCACGTTCCAACGGATTCGAATATTGATCCGTGATCGCGATCGCTTCCATGGGAAGTTTCGGAACACTTCGGGACACAAGCAGATAAAGAGAGTTAATTTGCTTTTGATCCAAAGTCGTGCCCGGTTCTACATCGACAATCACAGAAGCAGTCGCAGTATCAGGCGTTTCTGTTATCCAAACGCTTTCTTGCGGTAACGTAATCATAACCTGAGCATTACGTACCCCTTTCACTCGCTCCAGCATCTTGCGCAATTCTTGCTGCAGTGCTTCCTTTTTCATCACATCGAATTGACGATCCGTCACGCCTAATGTGTTGGAAAAGATCTCCGAGTTAATTCCCGCCTCGCTTGGTATTCCCTGTGCTGCCAGATCAACGATGACATCCTGCGCCATTTTTTCTGGAACCTCAATGCCTGTCCCATTTCCTGTAATCCGATATGGAATTTTTGAGCTCTCCAGCTCTTGTTTGATCGTTCCGATTTCTTGTTCACTCAGTCTTTGATTGTAAAGTGGTGTGTACACCGGCTGAGATGCAATGTATATGTATAGTCCGAGTGAGATGAGCAGAAACAACGATATTCCTGCGATCATCCATTTTTGTTTCTTGGAAAACTGGTTCCATTTTGACGCAAGCTGTTCTCTGAATACTGCTATACGTTCGTTCATGATTCACCTCTCACAGGATACCAACAACAAATCATATCGACATTCGCATGATTTCTTGATAAGACTCGATCACCTTGTTACGTACCTGTAAGGTCATCTGCAACATGTTCGTAGCTTTTACTCCGGCAACCATCACTTGATCAATGTTGTCAATTTGTCCTGCTGCAAACTTATCTCCCATCATCGCTGACTCAACTTGCGCTTGATTGACTTGATTGATCGCATCAGTCAGAAAGGAACCAAACTCTTTCGTTACCTGAGCTGGAGTCTGCGTTTTGGCAACGCCTGAAGTCTGAATGGGACTGACTTGAGAAATCGTGTTAATCTCCATCGATTACCTTCATCCTCTCTATCTGATTTCCAAAGCCTTCATCATCATGTTTTTCGAAGCATTCAATGCTGTGATATTCGCCTCGTAAGATCTCGAGGCAGAAATCATATCCACCATTTCTTTCATCATGTCCACATTTGGCATGAGCACGTACCCGTCTTTGTCCGCATCCGGATGACTCGGATCAAATACCCGTTTGAACGGGGTTTCATCTTCCTTGATCGAGGTGACTCTGACACCCTGATCTCCGTTTTTCCCTGAGATGTTTCCGACTGCCGCTTGCAGAAGATTATCAAACGACTCACTGGATTTTGGAGAAAGCTCTACCATTTTTCGCTTGTATGGTTGCCATACGCCATTTACAAAATTGGCTCTTGTTGTTTCTGCGTTTGCAATGTTGGAAGCGATCGTATCCAGACGCAGCCGATTAGCTGTCAGCGCCGAAGCACTTGTGTTGATTCCTTGAAATAGACTCATTTCCTATTTCCCTCCACCGTCAATAACGCTTCGGATTTTTTGATACGACCCTGCTGTTAGCTGCGTTAGACCGCTATACCAAATTTGGTTTTTTGCCAACTCTGTTTCTTCTGATTCCAAATCGACATCGTTTCCGTTGTTTTGTACGAGGTTGTTTGGATTGGAAACGATTTGTGGCATTGCGAATCCTCCAGCATTAGCAAAAGGAATGTGTCTGTCATTCGTGCGGTATGCTTCCAGCTTTTGCTGTCCCTGCGAACCAGATATTTCCTGTTGCAGGTACTCTTCGAAAACGACTTGCTGGCTCTTAAATTGTGGGGTATCTATGTTGGCCAGGTTATTCGTGATCGTTCTGTGTCGAAGGTTTGCAGCGTCCATCGATCGCTCGAGGATCTGCGTATGGTAGCTTCCCAGCATCGGTTCTTCTCCCCCATTAGTTTCCATCTCATTTTCGCTAAAGCGCTATAATTCTTCCATATTCGACATCTGAGATACGTTACAATCATAGCAAAACTGCTATAGCGAAAAAAGCCCCTTTTCATGACGATTTTCAAAATGATTCAATGGGACTAAATCCCTTATCCTTCCTGATTTTTTACTGCATTTTACAATTGCTTATGGGAAAATACCATATATTTGAAAGATAATGCGCCGGTAATTTCGCTATTTGTATTCAAAGATTCTGTCGGATATTGTTGAAAATAGGTATTTTGTCCCATGAAAAAAGGTGCAGCACCGAATTGTGCTACACCTTTTGTTTAACAACCTATACCTTTTGAGCCATGCGAGTTTAAGAGCTCTTCAATTTCTCCAGCTCTGGCAACAGCTTCTCGTTCAATACTTTAATGAAAGTACCCTTCATACCGAGGGATCTCGATTCGATCACACCAGCACTCTCAAGCTTGCGAAGAGCGTTTACAATCACAGAGCGTGTAATCCCTACGCGGTCTGCAATTTTGGAAGCGACTAGCAAGCCTTCTTTGCCTTCAAGCTCTTCAAAGATGTGTTCTACTGCTTCCAGCTCGCTGTAAGACAGAGAGCCAATTGCCATTTGAACGACTGCTTTGCTGCGGGCTTCTTCTTCAATAGCTTCGGAACGCTCACGCAAGATTTCCATACCTACAACTGTTGCCCCTACTTCTGCAAGGATCAAGTCATCATCGACGAACTGATCGTTAATGCGGCCGAGAATCAGTGTACCCAGGCGATCCCCTCCACCCATGATCGGAACGAGTGTAGTCCAACCAGTGCGGAATACTTCTTTCATTTCCACAGGGAAAATGGTGTATGGGCTTTCTACATCCAGGTTTGCCGAAGTTTCTTCCACTTTCAGCAAGCCTTGGCTGTAGTCTTCTGGAAAGCGGCGATCTTCCAGCATCTTGCGGATACGCGCGTTATCCATTTCCTGATGAATAGCAAAACCGAGCAATTTACCTTTACGGCTCACAACAAATGTATTGGCTTCGATTACATCGCTCAATACTTGTGCCATTTCATTAAAATTGACGGCATGCCCTGCTGACTTTTGCAGCATGCGGTTAATTCTTCTTGTTTTTGACAGTAGATCCATCTGTATTTCCTCCCAATGTATAGGTAATGCTATCCGATTCTTTACAGGATATATTGGCTTAAATCCTTATTCCCTACGATATTACCCAATTTTTGCTGGACGTAATCAGGGGTGATTTGTACAACTTCCAGGTGGATTTCTGGTGCTTCAAAGGACAGGTCCTCCAACAGCTTCTCCAAAATCGTGTGCAAACGTCTCGCACCGATGTTATCGGTACTTTGGTTTACCTCCGCTGCCAAACGGGCAATCTCCTGGATCGCTTCCGGTGTAAATTCAACATGCACGCCTTCTGTTTCCAAGAGCGCAATGTACTGTTTCAACAGCGCGTTTTTAGGCTCTGTCAATATTCGCACAAACTCTTCTACACGAAGACTGGTCAGCTCTACCCGGATGGGAAAGCGTCCTTGGAGCTCTGGTATCAGATCAGATGGTTTAGCCATGTGAAAAGCACCCGCTGCAATGAACAAAACGTAATCCGTTTTTACCGGACCGTATTTGGTCATGACCGTAGAGCCTTCAACGATTGGCAAGATGTCACGCTGTACCCCTTCTCGGGAAACATCTGGACCACGGCCATCCTTTCCCGCAATCTTGTCAATTTCGTCGATGAAGATAATCCCGTGATTCTCTGCCCGGCGAATCGACTCTTGCGTGACTTCATCCATATCCACCAGTTTTTGCGCTTCTTGCTGAATTAATACCTTTCGCGCATCTTTTATTCGCAATTTTCGTTTCTTCGTCCGTTTTGGCATCAGGCTACCTAACATATCCTGCATTTGCATCCCCATTTGTTCTGTACCCGGAACCTGGAACATGTCAAACATCGTTGGGGATTGATCCTCCACATCGATCTCGATCATTTGCTCTTCCAGTTGGCCATTTGCCAATTGCCATGCTATCTGTCTACGTTGCTGTTCGACGGAAGCATCTTCCGGATCCTGCGTAGAGGACTGCTGTTGCTGCTGCCCTCCAAAGAGCATCTCCAGGGGATTTTTAAATGAGTTCTGTGGTTTTCGTGAAGGAACAAGCACGTTTGCGATTGCTTCATTTGCAAGCTTTTCCGCTTTTTCCTTTACTGATTCCATTTTTTCTTGCTTCACGGTACGAATCGAGGCCTCTACCAAATCCCGAACCATGGACTCTACGTCTCTGCCCACGTAACCCACTTCAGTAAATTTGGTTGCCTCTACTTTGATAAAAGGAGCACCCGTCAGCTTGGCGATACGACGAGCGATTTCCGTCTTACCGACACCTGTAGGGCCGATCATCAAAATATTTTTCGGTACGACTTCATCAATGATTTGTTCCGGCAAGCGGCTACGGCGATAACGGTTACGCAAGGCAACGGCAATTGCTTTCTTGGCTTGTGCTTGCCCGACGATGTATTTGTCCAAATGCTCAACGATCTTACGCGGGGTTAATTGCTCAAGATTCAGCACGTAAACGTCCTCCCTTATGCTTAATTCAATTCATCCACAACAAGGTTGTTGTTCGTGAAAACGCAAATTTCTGCAGCCGTGAGAAGAGATGCTTCTGCAATTTCTCTTGCGCTGAGATGGGGAGCATACTTTTTCAGTGCCCGTCCAGCCGCCAATGCAAAGCTGCCTCCGGAACCGATCGCCAATATCCCATCATCTGGTTCAATAATTTCACCGTTTCCAGATATGAGCAGTAAGTGGTCTTTATTGAGTACAATCATCATTGCTTCGAGACGATGTAATACTTTGTCCATGCGCCATTCTTTTGCCAGCTCTACGGCAGCCCTTTGCAGATTGCCGTGATACTCCTCCAGCTTGCCCTCGAATTTCTCGAATAGTGTAATGGCATCTGCCACTGATCCAGCGAAGCCAGCCAAGACTTCTCCACGATAGAGCCGTCTCACTTTTTTTGCACCGTGCTTCATGACCATACTGTTTCCAAATGTGACTTGACCATCTCCGGCCATCGCTACGGATCCATTATGTTGAATGGCAAAAATCGTTGTGGCATGAAACTGTTCCATGACTGATTCCTCCCGTTTTAGGTACGATTGGCGGAACCGGTATCGCGCGATGTAGCACGCGGATGAGCGGTGTCGTAAACATGGCGAAGCCTCTCTTTAGTCACATGTGTGTATACCTGCGTCGTCGATACATTTACATGCCCCAGCAATTCCTGCACAGTACGTAGGTCAGCGCCTCCGTTCAGCATGTGGGTAGCAAATGTGTGACGAAACGTATGCGGTGATACATGTAGATGGAGAGCGTGGGTTTCGACGTATTTGTCTACGACGCGGCGAACGCTTCGATCAGACAAAGGCTCACCACGGTAATTGACCAGTAGATATCCATGCTCCTCGTTACCAGCAAGCAGTTTTTGTCTTCCATACTCTAGGTATTGCCTAAGAACGTCGCAGGCATAACTTCCTACAGGCACATAGCGCTCTTTTGCCCCTTTTCCATAAACGAGCGCGACGCCCATGCTCGGATTGATTGAATCCAGTGAGAGAGTAACCAATTCCGTTACACGAATGCCGCTGGCGTACAACAGTTCAAATATCAGCCGATCTCTCACCCCTAATGGAGTGGACATGTCAGGCAGATCAAAAAACGATTGAACTTCTTGTGGATACAAAAAGGTAGGAAGTTTCTTCTCCATTTTCGGAGTTGAAACGAGTTGGAATGGATTCTGTTCCAATTGACCTTCACGCAACAAAAAACGATACAGGCTTCGCAAGCTGGAAAGCTTACGTGCAATACTCCGCCTTGAGAGACCTCTTTTCGCCAGATGCGCGAGAAAGGAGCGACCATGCAAATAAGAAACAGCAGCAAATACGGTGATTTGGTGCTGTTCCATAAAAGCGACAAATTCGCGGATATCTGCCACATACTGCTTCACCGTGTGAGGAGAGGCGTTTTTCTCAACTTGCAAATATTGGGTAAACATCGCAATTTCCGCAGAGTTCTGTTGCGAAATGTCCATACGGGATGCACCCTCCTCGAAGCACCTATATAGTAACACAGTCGAAATTCGGATATCAACGTAAATTGTGTCGTTCTTGTGTAAAATTCTGAATTGTATCTAGCGCCCGCTCAGCGAGTTTTTCGTTCTTTTCCCGCTTATTTCGAATACGCTCGGGCAACTCAGGAACAAGTCCGAAATTCGCATTCATTGGCTGAAAATGCTTCGAATCTGCTGTTGTGATGTATCTGGCCATACTCCCCATGACCGTCTCTGGTGGAAGAACCATCAGTTCCTCCCCTTTGGCCAAGCGAGCTGCATTGATCCCAGCAAGCAATCCAGATGCTGCGGATTCAACGTAACCTTCTACTCCCGTCATTTGACCTGCGAAGAATAATGTATCCCGTTCTTTATATTGATACGTTGGTTTCAGCAGTTTAGGCGAATTGATGAACGTATTTCGGTGCATGACACCGTAACGAACGATCTCGCAATTTTCCAGACCAGGAATTAAGGAAAAGACACGCTTTTGCTCCGGCCACTTCAAATGCGTCTGAAAGCCTACGATGTTGTAGAGAGTTGCAGCACCATTGTCCTGGCGCAGCTGCACAACAGCATGAGGCTTCTTGCCCGTTCTCGGATCAGTGAGGCCCACTGGCTTCAACGGACCGAAAAGCATCGTCTGACGCCCACGCTTTGCCATCACTTCGATTGGCATGCAGCCTTCAAAAAAGACCTCTTTTTCAAATTCCTTGAGGGGGACTGCTTCTGCAGCGATCAACTCGTCGTAGAAACGATTAAATTCCTCTTCCGTCATCGGGCAGTTCAGGTATGCGGCCTCTCCTTTATCATAGCGTGAAGCTACAAACACTTTCTCCATGTCGATGGAGTCCTTCTCCAAGATCGGTGCTGCCGCATCGTAAAAGTATAGATAATCCTCACCAGTCAATCCTCTGAGTTGCTCAGACAAAGCCGGGGAAGTCAGGGGACCCGTCGCGATCACGACAATCCCCTCCGGAATTTCTGTGATTTCCTCTGAGACCACTTCGACTAGCGGATGATTTCGCACCGCTTCCGTGACGTAATCAGCAAATTCATGCCGATCTACGGCCAGTGCCCCACCCGCAGGTACGGCACAACGGTCCGCTGCGTCAATAATGACAGATCCTAATCGACGCATTTCTTCCTTTAATACTCCGACCGCATTCGTCAGCGTATTGGCACGAAGGGAGTTACTGCATACGAGCTCCGCAAACTTGTCGGTATGATGCGCCGGCGTTTGTGTTTTGGGTCTCATTTCGTATAGTCTCACGGGAACACCTGCCTGGGCAATCTGCCAAGCTGCTTCACTTCCTGCCAGCCCTGCGCCCACTACGGTGATGGTTGGTTGTGTCATGATGATAATCCTCCAAGCTTTAAAAATCTCATCAGGAATCTGCTTCTTCCTGATAATCGCATTTGGTGCAAACAACGCTCACACCTTGCTTTTTGCGCTTCTTTTCCACTAGCATGCTGGAACACTTCGGGCAAGGGCGGGCAATCGGTTTGTCCCATGAAACAAAATCACATTCCGGATACTGGTTGCATCCATAAAAAATACGGCTCTTCTTAGATTTACGTTCGATAATCTCTCCGGTTTCACATTGCGGGCATTTTACTCCCGTTTCTTTTACAATCGGCTTGGTGTTACGGCAATCCGGGAAGCCTGAGCAGGCGAGAAACTTGCCAAAGCGCCCCAGCTTGTAAACCATCACACGACCGCACAGCTCACAATTAACATCGGATTCTTCGTCTTTCAGCTCTACTTCTTTCATTTCCTCTTCGGCAAAGGCTACACGTTTGGCGAAGTCGTCGTAAAAAGCATCGAGGACTTCCACCCAATTTGCGACGCCTTCTTCGATATTATCAAGGCCATTTTCCATATGTGCGGTAAATTCCACATCCAGAATCTCAGGGAAGAATTCTTCCATCAACGTGATGACGATTTCTCCCAACTCGGTGGGGACAAATCGTTTTTCCTCGAGGGCGACATAGCCGCGTTTTTGAACGGTTTCTAATGTAGGGGCGTATGTAGAAGGACGACCGATCCCTCTTTCCTCCAGCGTCTTTACCAGACGTGCTTCCGAGTATCTAGGTGGCGGCTGTGTAAAGTGCTGGCTTGGTTCTATATCTTTTTGCTCCAATGTTTGTCCTTCTTCGATCGGAGGCAAGAAGCTTTCCTCTTCTGTTCCGTCATCGTTTCCTTCAATATATACCTTCATGAAACCAGGAAACTTGACTTTGGAGCCCGTCGCACGGAACATCACTTCACCAACAGAGATATCGACGCTCATGGTGTCTAGAACTGCAGAAGACATCTGACTCGCCAGGAAGCGCTCCCAGATCAACCGATATAGCCGTAACTGGTCACGTGATAAGAATTCCTTGATTTCATCTGGCGTCCGTATGACGGCAGTAGGACGAATGGCTTCATGCGCGTCCTGTGCGTTTTCATTTTTAGCGGTAGTACGTGGTTCTGTAAGTACGTAACCCGCTCCGAACTTTTCTAATATGTATTCTTTCGCTTCTTCTTGTGCAGTCGTTGAAATTCGCGTGGAGTCCGTACGCATGTATGTGATCAAACCGACGGCGCCTTCTTTGTTGCCAACGTCGATCCCTTCATACAGTTCCTGTGCAATCCTCATCGTCTTGGCCGTACGGAAGTTTAACTTGCGAGCCGCTTCCTGTTGCAGGGAACTCGTGATGAACGGTGGTGCCGGATTGCGCTTGCGCTCCCGCTTTGTCACCTTTTGCACCACATATTGCTGGTTTTCCATCCGTTTGTAAACTTCTTGTACATCAGCTTCTGAGTGCAGTTCGATTTTTTCGTCGCCATAGCCGTAAAACTTGGCTTCAAATTCTTTACCGTTACTAATCAGTTTGCTTGCGATCGTCCAGTACTCTTCCGGCAAAAACTGCTGAATTTCCCGTTCACGGTCCATGATTAGTTTTACGGTAACGGATTGTACGCGACCGGCACTCAGACCTTTCCGTACTTTTTTCCACAAAATCGGACTGATGTTGTAGCCAACCAATCTGTCCAAAATGCGGCGAGCTTGCTGTGCATTTACCAAGTCCATATTGATATGACGCGGGTGTTTGAAAGCTTCCTTGATGGCATCCTTGGTAATTTCATTGAATACAACCCGGAGTGGCTGATTCAGATCCAGCCCCAAGTATTGTGCCAAGTGCCATGCAATTGCTTCCCCTTCACGATCCGGGTCAGCCGCCAGATAAACTTTTTTTACTTTTTTGGCGGCATCCTTCAGGACCTTCAATACGTCCCCTTTGCCGCGAATGGTTATGTATTTGGGTTCAAAGCCACGTGTAACGTCGACACCCGTTTGGCTCTTTGGGAGATCGCGTACATGACCCATAGAAGCTTTAACGATATATTTGCTACCCAGATATTTTCTACGATTACGAGCGTGTCAGCCATTTTTTTCCTCCCCTTTTAGTAAGGAATCTTCCCTATTATTAAATATGCTTATCCGATTTGTCAAACACTTGCAGTACTTAGGGGAGATGGAGGAATCAAGAATGTACCTTATCGCCTAGCGAAATACCCACCAGGAAGGCTAACAATCATCCCTTTTGCTTCCAAATGAAGAAGGCTCCGATGAAGCACAATCTGTAAGTCAGGACTGAGCTGCATTGTCAATTCATCCACATGGATCCCATCGTACGGCAACGCTGTTAGAACAGCTTTTTCTTGTACGTTAAGCTGTGTAGCTACCTCGGCCCCCGGATGATTCCCTGGAAGTTGCGGCAAAAGGTGACTCCATTCCTCCAGTACATCCATACTCGATGTTACTAGCTTTGCTCCTTGTTTGATCAAGTTATGCGGACCTGTGCTCACTGATGAAAAAATCGAGCCCGGAACAGCAAAAACATCCCTTCCTTGTTCTAGCGCACAATCTGCTGTCACCAGTGATCCGCTTTTCTCCGCTCCTTCTACTACTAAAATACCCAGAGAAAGCCCGCTAATAATCCTGTTTCGCTCGGGAAACAATCCGGGTAAAGGCAGGGTGCCGGGCGGATATTCGGATACAAGAAGGCCCAAAGACTCAATTTTTCGATGCAATGCCCGATGCCCCGCTGGATAAATCTGATCAATTCCGCATCCTAGCACTCCCACAGTCTTGCCTTCCGCTTGTAACGCTGCCCTGTGTGCTTCACCATCAATCCCTTGTGCCAAACCAGATATGATTGCCAGTCCTCGATAGGTTAATTCCTTAACAAGATGGGCACAGCATGCCCGGCCATAGGGTGTTGGTCTCCGTGAACCTACCACTCCGATCGCCGGCTGGTGTAACAGCATTAGGTCCCCCTTACAGTACAAGGTAAGAGGAGCATCCGGAATATGGCGAAGTTTGTCCGGAAATATTTCATCCATGAAGCAGAGGTAACTGACTTCGGATCTGTTCCTTTGCTCAACAAGGATTCGTCCTTTTTCTTCCTTTATATGTTCACGAACTTGCTGCGATACCTTTGGTGGAATTTTCCATAGTTTTTCGATCGTTGACCAGTCACTTACTGCTTCATAAAATGAACCATACATCTCATAGATAGACCTGATCCGCTTTCTGCCGAGCCCTGGTACTATGGACAACAGGTACAGCCAGTCTCTTTCCTCTCTCTCAATCATTGCCATCTTTGCACTCCCCCATCTTCTTCAAAGAACGAGCGGTTTCGAGTGCTATTTTATCGAAAGACAGAGGGTCGTTCAAAAAGAAAAAGACAGACAAGTCGATGCTTGTCCGCCTTTTTACTGATCAATCTTATTTGCTCATAAC
The DNA here is from genome assembly GCA_029240815.1 of Brevibacillus sp. The sequence continues at coordinate 223 of JARDZO010000201.1, read as the reverse complement.
CTTGTCGAGCATGCCGCGTTCTTTCAGCACCTCAACCAGGGTTTCACCGATAACAGCAGGTGTTTTCGCTACGCGTACACCACACTCTTCGAGCTTCGCGATTTTTTCAGCAGCTGTACCTTTACCACCGGAAATGATCGCACCAGCATGGCCCATGCGTTTTCCTGGAGGCGCAGTTTGTCCGCCGATGAAGCCTACAACTGGCTTCTTCATGTTCGCAGCG
>JARDZO010000200.1 GCA_029240815.1 Brevibacillus sp. | reverse complement strand
TCGTAATCCCAAAAACGGTTTTGAATCCACCCCCTCTTCCGTACGCAATGGTATTTTGCGTCGCTAGTCCCGTATCAGGACCAGGAAGAATAATGAGCAAGATGGACATGACGACAAACAGATAAAAGTTTCCCATCTCTGCCTCCCAAATAGAAAATTATTACCCACCTTATCACAAAGGCGAAGCGATGAAAATGCTTTTGTTGAATATTCTGTCTGTTACCATTAAGCGGTTCCCTGTCCTCTCTCACTTTCCAAAATCACTTTTCAAAGACAGGATACAAGGGAAACGTATGGTCGATCCACTTCCCCAGGATTGTCCTATCTCTCAAATAATGGTAAAATAAGTAAGTTTCTATTTGAAGGAAGGGGTTCTCTTGCGCCTGTATGTGAAAGCTGTCCTTTTTTCATTATTCATTCATTTGTTCGTATTCTTTGGGTATTTCGCCTATGATCAATATGAAGAATATACATTTCAAAAAGAGCAACAGGCTATCACACAGCTCTACCCAAATTCCGGGATTGTCATTTGGCGCATTCCAGACGCTAACTCAAGTCCATTCCCTCCATATTTTCGGATGACATTTCCTGTCCTTATTGCTGGTTACCTTTTTCTCAATAAAAAATAGAAGAGGAGGCTCCCTAACTTGGCTAACCAATTTTTCGTCGGCTGGGGCACTCTCGCCCTGATCAATGCTGGATTAGCTCAAGGGAAAAACCGCAGCGGGATGAACTGGTTTTTGCTCTCGCTTTTCCTCGGTCCCCTAGCAACATTCATGATCGTCGTTTCGGACAAGCTCACAGACTAATCACAGGCAATCCAATTATTTCTTTATTTAAAATAAATGTAAACCGTTGCTTTCATTCCGATCAACTGTCATGCTAAGGTAAAATAGGAGACATCATGTTCTCGTCAAAGAATGCGCAGGTGATTGACATGCTAACCGTTAAAACTTCTAGCCTTAGTAATGGCGACCTCAATCGGGGAGTATTCGCTACGAGAGATATTCGTAAAGGTGAATTAATCCACGAAGCACCCGTTCTCCCTTATCCAAATGCAGAACATGAACATATCGAAAAAACGATGATCGCCGATTATGCATTTGAGTATGGCGCGAACCACACTGCCTTCCTGCTGGGTTATGGCATGCTGTTTAACCACTCTTACGAACCAAACGCGATCTACGAAATTAATTTTGATAACCACACCTTTGACTTCTATGCGTTCACGGATATCAAAGAAGGTGACGAAGTCCTGATCAATTACAATGGGGAAGTGGACAACAAAGACCCACTTTGGTTCTACGAAGAAGAATAACCCCTTTCTTCACAACTTCTTCACATCCCGACAACCTCAAGATTACAAAATAGGAGTATCCTTACCTTGTGTCAATTATTTCCACAAAGTGAGGGGTCCTACCGATGTTTTATTCACTGTCACGCTGGTTGTGGGGGAAAGAAGATCACGAAGACGTTCCTTTTGAAGCCAAAAAATACGTCCGCAATGAAATGGAGCAGTTTACTATAGCTGAGCCGGAGCAAATGCTGCCTTATCCTCAACTGTAATCATACCGTATGATCAGTCGTCCGAATTCGGGCGGCTTTTTGTTTTCAATAAGCGGTGTATTGCTATGCTACAATGTGTGGAACAGGAGGGGTGCACGATGGTACACTTTACGGAAAAATGGCTGCCTACTTACATACGCCGAGATCTTGCGGTTTTATTTTGCGGCATAAACCCTGGGAGAGTCTCCGCAACTGCCGGGTATCATTACGCCAATCCAGCCAATCTGTTTTGGCGAGGCTTGTATGAGGGTGGATTGACGCCGCATCGATTTGCTCCAGAAGAAACGGCAACCTTGCTGGATTATAACTACGGAATTACCGACCTGGTCTCTCGTCCGACTCGTTCTTCTACAGATTTGCGTGGAGAAGATTATACAAACGGTGCGGAGCAGTTCTTGCAAATGATCCAGACCTACCGTCCACGTGTGATCTGCTTTAACGGGATTACAGCTTTTCGGCAAGCCACTGGTCAAAAAAAAGAAGCCATTTCCCTTGGTCTCCAGCCAGAGCGTGCGTTTGGAACTGAGGATTGGCCAGGCTGCTATTTGTTCGTTATTCCTTCGACAAGTGGTGCAAATGCATCCTTTACCCGTGAGGAACGGTTGGCGATGTTCGGTCGGCTCAGCCAGTTTTTGCAGGAAAAAGGCTGGCATCCCCTTTACTAGTTGTCACACCTCACCTTCCCGACCAGTAGGATATTCGTATACTCGATGCTTTAGGAGGGTAGAGATGGATGCACTCATCCGCTTGATCGAGGAAGAATACGATCTGAAAATTGTCAGTCACAAAGTGGAGAGAAATACAGACAAATCCCTTGTTGTCATCCTTAAGACCTCCAAAGGAAAATTAGTAGGGAAAAGCTTGTTTACCCCACCGGAAAGACAAGAATTTATTTTAGACGCAGAGGAACATTTACTAAGAAAAGGAATTCACATCCCCAAAACCCAGAAGACGAAAACCAACAAACGCTTCATTTACTGGAAAGGCTCCCCGTTCATCATACAAGAGTGGTCACCCGGCCCCATGCTCGCACTCAATTCTCCGTTTCGTATCAAACGAACAGGAGCCACTCTGGGCAAAATACATGCCGCTTCCGTCGGCTTCAGCACCTCCGTCAGTGAGGATTATAACGCTGCCATCACGTGGGAAGAAGAATACGAAGAAGATTTTGCCCATTTACAACGATGGAGAAACAAGCAAGAGCAAAGCGAAGATCCCAAATATATGATCATCAACGACCATCTCCCCTTTTTTCTCATCGCCGGAAAGATTGCGACCGAAAGCTTGCATAACTCTGCCTACTTTAAACGATGGAAACAACTACCGTGCTCCAGACATTTTTTGTGTCACGGTGATTTTAATAATGGGAACCTGTTGTCAGTGAAGCAAAAAATTACAGTCATAGACTGGGAAGACGTCCGCTACGATTTTCCCTCCAAAGACATCAGCCGGATTCTTTCCTTAATGATGAGAAAAAACAGGAAATGGAATTCGCGAAACTTCCAACATCTTCTGACAGGCTATCTTCAGGAAAACCCCCTTTCCCGTAAGCAGCGCCACCTCCTGTATGTAGACCTCTCGTTTCCTCATATAACAGAACGCTTTTTGCGGCAACAGCAATACGTGGAGATGTCAGAAGGAGAAATAGCCATGTTCCTCAAGCGAGAAATTAAAAAAACAGCCTACATGTTGGAACAAATGAGAGCCCTCGAGTAAAGTGCGGCAATCGCCAGCCTCTTTACGCAATGGCCCCTATTGTGTCAATTGATTCGATTAGTGTATCGTGTTTGCTGTTTTGACGAGAGCACTTTGCTGGCGCACATACTGAACCAGCTCGGCTGCCATGGAAGAATAGTTGAATGGCGTGATCAGGTAAATTCCGTTAAAGTACTGAACGGCTGTATCGAGCAACTCTTTAGCCATTTTGATACCTTCCTGTCTCGCTGCTTCCCCCTGAACTTTTTTCATCCGTTCCAGCGCTTCTGCAGACAGCTTGATCCCAGGCACTTCATTATGCAGGAACTCCGCATTTCTCGAGCTGGTCAGCGGCATGATTCCGATGAAGACCGGGATACCAATATGCTTGGTAGCTTCATATACGAGCTTGATCGATTCCGCATCGTACACCGGCTGGGTCATAATATAATCCGCCCCGGCCTCCACTTTCTTTTCCAGTCGAGCAATTGCGGCATCTATCTTCCTCACATTTGGATTGAAGGCTGCTCCCACAATGAATTGAGCTTTTTGTTTTAATGGACGACCGGCGAATGAAACACCTTCGTTCAGTTGCTTCACCATTCGGATCAAGTCAAAAGAGGTGACATCGAACACTGAAGTTGCCCCCGGCAAATCGCCAAATCGAGACGGATCGCCGGTAATGACCAAGATTTGATCAATTCCCAGCGCATGCAGGCCCATCAGGTGGGATTGCTGACCAATCAGGTTGCGGTCGCGGCAGGCGATGTGCAGCAACGGATCGATCCCGTGTCGGCTTTTCATCAAAGCTCCCAAGGCCATGTTGCTCATCCTCACCGTAGCCAACGAATTATCCGCTAGCGTAATCGCATCAGCCCCTGCCCTGTGCAACTCGCAGCAGCCATCCAGGAAAGCGTCTGCATCCAGATCTCGCGGCGGGTCAAACTCCACGATGACAGTTGTTTCTGTTTTGACTCGTTCGACAATGCTTGGTTTGCCTTGATCACGTACGTTCGTTACCGATATATGCGGACGATCCCCAGAGGTAACCGTCGGATTGATCCGAGCTTGCGGTTCCAGGTCTTCCAGCGCGTCTGCCATCGCTTTTACGTGAGCCGGCGTCGTTCCACAACAACCGCCTAACAGTCGAATTCCTTGCTCACGCAGACGCAGAGCACTCATCGCAAAATAGTCAGGCGTCGATTTAAACGCGTACTCTCCGTCAGTCAGGCCCAATCGACCAGCGTTCGGGAAAGCAGATAAAAGGGCACCGTCTGGAACCATCGCGTTTTCAAAAGAGCGCAAAATTTCTGCCGGGCCCAGACGACAGTTAAGGCCAATAATGTCTGCCCCCGCTGTTTTCAACTGCCCGAACGCTTCAGACAGCGAATATCCGTCGCGTGTCCGCCCAACCTCCAGTGTAGCCAGTTGGGCAATCAGAGGTGCATCCGTCAAGGGACGAATGACTTCCAGAGCCAAAAGCAGTTCCTCTAAATCAAGGAACGTCTCCAGAATGATCCCGTCCACACCTGCATGCAGCAAGGCAATCGCTTGTTCCTCATATTGGTCCCGATATTCATCCAACACTTTTTTGCGCACGCGTCCTGCCAATATGGAGCCGATGCTGCCTGCGACATAAGCATCGCCCTTTGCAGACTCTCGGGCGATCTTAACGGCGAGTCGGTTGATCCTCGCTACCTTGTGCTCCATTCCGTAGCGGGACAAGGAATCCCGGTTGGCTGAGTACGTATTGGTCTCCAGGAGTCTCGCCCCGGCATCGTAGTAAGAATTATGCACTTCTTGTACTAACTTCGGATTGGACAGGCACAGCTCTTCAAAGCTGACACCCACTGGGACGCCCAGCCTGTGCAGCTGGGTCGCCATAGCTCCATCTCCAATCAACAAATGATCCTGTAAATATTCACGCAAATTTTTCTTGCTAGTGGTCAACTCAATCACTTCTCTCCTTTTGATTCCGTTTTATACTTCAAACACCGACGGTCCGGCGTTAAAATAACGAGCCTCTGGATGGGCAAAAACCATCGCGGAAACAGATGCTTCTGGCTCCATCATAAAGCCTTCCGTCAGGTGTACTCCGATGTTTTCAGGTTGCAGCAAGCGGAACAGCTGCGCTTGATCCTCCAGATTCGGGCACGCAGGATATCCAAACGATACGCGAATTCCTTGGTAACGCGCTCCGAAGCGTTCGAGCATAGTCATCTCAGCCGGATCCGGAATTCCCCATACGTCGCGCATGATGTGGTGAATCCGCTCGGCAAATGCCTCTGCCATCTCCAATGCGAGTGCCTGGAGGACATGGGAGCGCAAATAGTCTCCACGATCTTTCAACGCGGTAGAAAGTTCACGAATTCCTCCACCCGCAGTTACGGTAAGGAAGCCGACATAATCCATTTCCCCGCTCTCCACAGGTCGGAGGAAGTCAGAGAGGCACAAGTGCGGCTCCTCAGGCTGACGTGGGAACTCGAAACGCTCCAGAACCTTACTGTTGTCTTTTGGATCATAGACCAGAATCTCATTGCCGTTGGACTGTGCCGGGAAGAATTGATACACGCCATGCGCCGAAATCGAACCCTCCTGTTTGGCGTCTTTCAGCAAATCTTCTACAAGGCTGTACAGCTCCAGTACTTTTTCGTCTCCGGATTCAATCAGCTTGTCGACATTTCCCCGTACCCCGAGATGTTTTCCGAGCAGCATTCGCAGGTTGAGATAAGGTTGCAAATGAGTGATCGGATATTGACGCAGTACGTGACGCTCGCAATCGGGCGGGACATGTACAGGAACGGTTTTACTAACGGCGGATCGGGCAGGAAGTGTCGGCTTTTTCTCCTCAACCACTGGTTGTGCGGTCGCGACGGCTTCCAACAAGTGTTGCTGCTCTTCCACGAGACGTTCGCGTTCATCCGGATTTTGCAGACGGTTTACAAGATCCAGACCGTCCATCGCATCTTTGGCATAAAGGACAATCCCACGGTATTCCGGTGCAATCCGGTTCGAGGTAAACTTCCGTGTCAACGCAGCTCCTCCAACCATCATCGGCACGTCGATGCCAGCATCTCGCAAGTCTTGTGCGGTAATGACCATCTGTTGCGCGGATTTTACCAATAGGCCCGACAAGCCGATCGCGTCTGGCTTTTGCTCGCGGCATGCTGCAATCAGCTGCTCCGGTGGTACTTTGATGCCGAGGTTTACGACGTCGTAGCCGTTGTTTGCCAAAATGATTTCCACCAGGTTTTTCCCGATGTCGTGCACGTCGCCTTTTACGGTAGCGAGCAAGATTTTACCTTTGGCTGCGGCATCCGATTTTTCCATGAACGGCTCCAGATACGATACCGATGCTTTCATGACCTCGGCGCTTTGCAATACTTCTGCTACGATTAACTGGTTTCCATTAAACAGACGCCCTACTTCTTCCATCCCTGTCATCAGTGGTCCGTTGATGATTTCCAGAGGAGCGTACTTCTCCAACGCGAGCTTTAGGTCATCTGGCAGACCATCTTTGGAACCTTCAACGACATAGCGAGCTAAACGTTCCTCCAGTGTCAGCGAGGAGGCTTCTACTCGCACTTCTTTTTTCTTCTGACGATAAAACTCAGTAAAAGAAGCCAACGTTTCATCATTCGTCTCGAACAAGAGTGCTTCTGACAGCTTGCGCTCCTCTTCGGGAATCGAGGCGTATCGCTCCAGCTTTTCGGTATTGACGATCGCATAATCCAACCCTGCCAAAGTCGTGTGGTACAAGAATACCGCGTTGAGTACTTCCCTACCTGCAGCTGGCAATCCAAAGGAGACGTTGCTGACACCTAGAATCGTTTTGCATTCCGGCATCGCCTGCTTGATCAACCGGATACCTTCCACCGTTTCCTTGGCAGAACCGATGTATTGCTCGTCACCCGTACCCACTGGAAAGACCAGTGGATCGAAGATGATGTCCTGTGGCTTTACTCCATATTGATTGACCAAGATATCATAGGAACGCTTGGCGACCTCCAGCTTTTTATCGCGAGTGACGGCCATCCCTGCTTCTTCAATCGTTCCGACAACGACGGCCGCTCCGAATTTATGAATCAGCGGCGCGACTTCCTCAAATCGCTCCAAGCCATCCTCCAGGTTGATCGAGTTGAGAATCGCCTTCCCTTGGGAATAACGCAGACCCAGCTCCATGACTTTCGCGTCCGTGGAGTCGATCATCAACGGCGCTTTCACTTTTTTCGCGATGAATTGAAGGAATCTTTCCATATCTTCGTACTCATCACGGTCCGGGTCAGCCAGGCAGATGTCTATGACGTGAGCACCACGCTTCACCTGCGCACGAGCGATATCCGATGCCTCTTCGTACTGACCTGCTGCAATGAGATCACGGAATTTTTTCGAGCCGATTACGTTGGTACGTTCTCCAACGAGCAGTGGACGATTGTCATCTTCCACATAGACCACTTCAATTCCGGATACGGCACTGACAGGATCAATGTCTTGAGAGCGTGGCGGACAATCCTTCAACGCCTCAGCCATCGCCTTGATGTGGTCCGGAGTCGTCCCGCAGCAACCACCAGCTATGTTTAGCCAGCCTTGCTCCGCGAATGCGCGCATTTTGGCAGCGAGTCCTTGCGGTGTCTCGTGATAATGTCCATTTTCATCGGGCAGTCCAGCGTTTGGATAGCAGCTGACGCCACATTGTGCCAAGGTGGACAGCGTACGCAAATGGTCGCGCATAAATTCGGGTCCCGTCGCACAGTTCAAACCAACTGAGACTGGTTTTAGATGCTCCAGTGAAAAGTAGAACGCTTCGATGTTTTGACCGGCGAGTGTCGTCCCCATCGGTTCGATCGTTCCGGATAGCATGACCGGAAGCTCTGTCTTCAGCTCGTCAAAAGCTTTGCGGATCCCAATACCCCCGGCCTTGACGTTCAGCGTATCCTGAGATGTTTCCAGCAGGAGCACATCAGCGCCACCCAGAATCATCCCTTTTGCCTGGCGATAATACGACTCCACCAGCTCATCAAAAGTGACTCCGCCTGTCAGGGAAAGCGTCTTGGTCGTCGGTCCCATGGAACCAGCCACGTAACGCGGCCATTCTGGTGTCGAGTATGCATCGACCGCTTCTTTTGCCAAACGGGTTGCGGCTATATTGATTTCGAGATCTTTATCCGCTACGTCGTACTCTGCCAGTACTATAGAGGTGGCCCCGAATGTATTGGTCTCGACGATGTCTGCGCCTGCTTCCAAATACTTTTCATGGATCAAACGGATGACATCAGGTCTCGTCAAATTCAATAGTTCGTTACAGCCGTCGTACTCCTCACCGCCAAAGTCATCGGCCGTCAGATTTGCTTGTTGCAGCATGGTTCCCATTGCACCATCTAGAATCAGAATTTTTCGGGAAAGCTGCTCGCGAAAAGTTGGTTTCATCAGCTTGCTCCTTTTTGGCTATTTCTCAGCCTTTTCTTACCACTCGATTTTTAGGTAACAAAAAAATCCCCTTCTTTGAAAAGAAGAGGATTTGTCCGCGGAATACAGATGCGCCTGAGCCATCCTCTCATCTTTCAAAGCCGTAGCTTTGCTGGAATTGGCACCGGATTTCTACCGGTTGCCGAGGCTTCATCAGGCCAGTCCCTCTGCCTCTCTGGATAAGAGTCGTACATCGATATGGAGTTTATTTTCTAACTTCGATTGATGTTTGCAAGTATCTTATCACCCCCCCTGTCTCTTCGTCAATTGAGAATTTGTCTAATATTTACTGTTGTCCGAAAAGATTGCGCCCAATTTTGGAGGAGGTAGTCATTCGCCCACGCCAATCTGTGTGTTCGTGTATAGACTAGAGCATAACGGAAAGGAGGGGAAACAAACATGAGTACATCTTTCTGCGGCGGCTTTTTTGGTGACAACTTCGCATTGGTGCTCGTTCTGTTTATCCTGCTGGTAATCGTAGGATGCTCTGAAGACTGCTAGTCATCATTAAAGAAAAGAGCCTAGAACCTACCTTCTAGGCTCTTTTTGCATGCGTAAAACCCTTCGTTCATTGTCACTATGCTAGGCTTTTGCTATACTGAACAAAAAATTGTATCGCGGCTTGGCAATACAAAGGAGCGAAACATTGTGGACACACTAGATGCCCGTGAAAAAGACGAATTTTTGTCCTCTCTTGAGACGATCAAGGAACTAGAGCATAGTGAATTTGAAACCTATTCGATCGTGAAAAACCGGGAAACGGGTGATCATTATTTGCATTACTTCCTCTCCCACATCAACCTCTCCGAGGGGGGACGACGAGACGATTATGATCACTTCATGCCCATCGGTTCGGATGATGTACTAGGATTGATGTTTGGGGAGCAGCCATACCGTTTTCCTGATCATTGGCGCAATCCTTATTTGCGCAGCGGCAATGATAACCGTTTGATTCCATTCGATCCAACACAGAATTACGATCTGGAAGAAGAGGCAGCCGCAGAACTGGCGATGATAGAGCAACTGGAGCTGTTCAAGCAACAATGGATGAATGCGGAGAACTTGAGTGCCGAGGAAAAGGAAAAGATGACCAAGGAATACTTCGCTCAGCTGGACAAGATTCTGCAAAAGCCGGAAGAGTGAGTTGCACGACAGGTGTCTAACCAGCTATAATGCTAAAGAATAGATGAATCGCTGATGAGGAAAGTACTTCGTGTGTAGAGCTGTAGCGAGTCGGGGACGGTGAGAGCCCGATGCCAACCATAGAAGGAAACGCACCTCGGAGAAGCGTCCTGAATATCCCCCTTTGAGCGGATTGTGTAGGGAAACGCCGGGACTGCCCGATATAGCAGAGCAAGCGGTTTTTGCTGAGGCAAAAACAACAGGAGTGGCACCGCGGGAGCACAACCTCTCGTCTCTTTCTTACAGGAGACGTAGAGGTTTTTTTATTTGGGGCACCCACCCTCTTTCCAATCAGAAAGGAGATTCACATGAGCTACAAACACCAAGTGGCGGAAAAAATCGCCGACGCCCTCGCACAGCAAGGGGTAGAAAACTTTCCAAAAGAAACCGTATACGGCATGCTGGAGACACCACCAAACCCTGCCATGGGAGATATCGCGTTCCCTTGCTTCCAATTAGCAAAAGCATTGCGTAAAGCTCCTCCGATGATCGCAGCAGAGCTGGCAGAGAAAATCAGTGGAGACCCTTTGCGTGAATCGACTGCAGTCGGTCCTTACGTCAACTTTTTCCTGGATCAAGCAGCTGTTGCCAAACAAGTGATCGGCACCATCCTCGCTCAAGGAAGTGCATATGGAGACAGCCACATCGGAGAAGGACGCAATGTCCCTATCGACCTCTCCTCCCCGAACATCGCGAAGCCATTCTCCATG
>JARDZO010000199.1 GCA_029240815.1 Brevibacillus sp. | reverse complement strand
GACATCGATCTCTCGACCAAGCTGTATTCCAATACAGATATCCAGATCGAGTTCCCCAGTGCGGACATGGTGCCGCCGGTTCTGTCAGGATACAGTGTGTCAGTGAACGGCGATCAGGTAAGTACGGTGAGCACAAGCAATGGAAAGGTTGCATTCCGTACACCGAGCGGATTTAAAAGCACGGATAGCTTGACTGTTAAATTTGCCTTTGATGCGTATTTGACCAATCCGAAAACGACAGGTACATACAGCCTGACAGCAAAGGTCGACAATAAAACGTACCGTTCCAAGAGTTTTGAGATTACAGGGACTTCTGCGCCAGTTGCCGTAGACAACACGTCCGCTACGGTTGGATTGACTCGGGCTACTGCCTCGACACCGACAGGCTTGCAGATCGCAATCAAAGGGTTGGGAGCGCCTATCGTGCGCTCGCAAGGATTCTTTGAAGTTGTCCTTCCAGCCGGTTTCCGCGTTCCGGCCTATATCCCGGCGACCAGTGTAACTGTCAATGGTGCCGCCGCCAACTATGTAGGTGTTCGCGGCCAAAACCTGATTATTGTACCGTCTCAGGATATTCCGGCGCAGACGGCTGTACAGGTAAATGTGCTGGAAGCAGGGGGAATTGTAAACCCAGCGACAACAGGCGTGTATAGCATCGGCGTCTACAGCTCCGAGGAAAAAGGACTGCTGTTTGCCCGGCCAGCTACAATCGTGACCCTCAATGGCGTTAGCTTCAAGGCAAACGTAGCTTCGTTTACCAAATCCGGTAAAGCAACCGCAATGGCTGCAGCGCCGTACATTGTCAATGGCAACACGTTGATGCCGGCTTCGTTTTTCCGAGATGGATTGGGTATGTCCGTTACCTGGACGACAACGACTGCCAAGGTCGTCAGCGGCAATACAGTCATGCAGTTCAAGGTAGGCTCCAACGTGGCGACGGTCAACGGTCAAAACGTGACACTGCCTGTAGCTGTTCAATTGAAAAACAAAATTCCGGCCTTGCCTCTGCGTACGATCACAGATCGGACCGGCTACAAGATTATCTTTGTGAATGGCAACTACACGGTTTACAAATAAATAGACAAAAGAGCAGGAGCCCCGCTATTTGGCGGGGTTTTTGTTCTAAAAGGACATCCCCTCCCATACGATGGTACAAGAAGGGTACGTAAGGGAGGAGTTAGCATGAACGAGCACACGAAGCGGCCTCGCCATGAAGTCGTGATGATCAACCGACGCAGTTTGGCGATTTCGGGTGTGAAAAACGTCGAAAGCTTTGACAGTGAAGAGTTTCTTTTGGAGACTGAGGGCGGCTTTTTAACGATACGGGGACAAAATCTGCATATGAAAAATCTGAGTTTGGAAACCGGAGAAGTGGCGATCGAGGGATTGGTTCACGAAATGGCCTATCTGGAGCAAGGGCAGGCCGGGGATCGGTCGAGAGGATTCTTCGGCAAGTTATTCAAGTGAGTATCGGGATCCAGCTTCAGACGGTGCTGGCCATGTCGACGTGCGGTGCTCTCATGGGAATCGGATTTGACACGTACCATGTATTCAAGGGGAAGAGCAGGTTGCCGCTCTGGATGGTATTCATCTTTGACATTCTCTTTTGGGTAGGCAGCATGGGTGCTGTTTTCTTGATATTGGTAAAAGTAAACGACGGGATTATTCGGTTTCCCATCTTTTTTGGAATGATTTTCGGTGCTTGGGTATATTTTGTATTGGGCAGTAAGAAGTATATCCATTTTTTACACCGCGTGATAAAATTCTGTCAGTGGTTATATCGAACGGTATTACGAATCATTGACGCCCTGGTTGTGCGTCCCATTCTGTTTTTCTACCGAGTGATCCTGATGGTGCTGGCATTTTTGTATTCCGTGTTGCTCGCGATCCTCGGCTTTTTGTGGAAAGTGACGCGTTTTGTCACTTCGCCGTTTGCCAGATGGGGTCAACATTTGGGGAAAAAAATGTTCGGAAAATCAAAAGGAATTTGGACCAATTGGAAGAATTGGTTTCACACAAAGAGAAAGCGGGAGTAAACATCCGAGGTGGCCTAATGATGAAAGAAGCAACGTCCTCTCCAACCAACCGAAAAGGGCAAAAGCGAAGAATGCGGCTTTTTTTCTTTTTCATTCTTTGTTTTTTCGTCTGGACTGGCTATACCCTATATTTGCAGAGCGGGGTCCTGTCGCAGAAAGAGTCTGAACTCGAAGCGCTGAAACAAGAGTCTGCAGTATTACTGCAACAGCAAGAGGAACTGACATACGATGCGAGTCGGCTTAACGACCAGGAGTATTTGGCGGAGCTGGCACGCAAACGAATTTACTATACCAAGCCTGGTGAGAGCATCTATGTGATTCCGGAGTAGGCTGTCTGGCTGATCTTCAAGCAGAGGGAGGCTTTCCACGTTCATGGGAGTCGAGATCGGGAGCAAACTTGAAGGAAAAGTGACAGGTATTACGAAATTTGGTGCCTTTGTGGAGCTGCCTGGAAATGTGACCGGTCTTGTGCACATTAGTGAAATTGCCGACACGTTCGTCAAAGACATCCATGACTTTTTGAAAATCGGGGATATGGTAACCGTGAAGGTCCTGAATACTCGCGAGGGCAAAATCGGCTTGTCGATCAAGAAAGCGCAGGAAAAGGAAAGGCCATCTCGTCCTTATCGGGAACGTGGGGAAGCCTTTGAAGATAAACTGAATCGGTTTTTGAAAGAGAGTGAAGACCGCCAGTCCCCGTTAAAGAAAAATGGGGACAAGAAGGGGCGCGGTCGACAACATTGATTCGGAAAATTTGGATTTTTCTTTCTTTTTCGATTGTGTATTTTGACTGTAAAAGCAGGAAGGTCATTTCAAACTCATGACGAATAGGTATCGTAAGCCCGTTTCGCAAAGCGCGAATCACCTGTCAGCCGACGTTATCCGCCATAACGTCGGTTTTTTTTCGTCTCCACACGTTGGATCGTTCCTTGTGACACAGGGCGTCACGACGCTTTCTTCAAATAGATCGTGAATTTCCAAATGTGTCAACGAATTTGTCGGACGATTCTGGGAATAGTCATTGGTTTTTTGACAAATTTTACAATACCACCTCCGTATAATTGAGAAACACAATGAACAAGAACGGGGTGGTGTGACATGATCGTAAACAAAAATGTTTCTGGTACCGGTCAGGTATGGACTCGTCAAGTATCTGAACAAATGGATCCGACGGCGCAGACCTGGGGAGAAAAAATAGCTGATGCAGCACATCGATGGAATGTGCTCCCCTTGTTAATGGGTTTCTTGCTAGGAAGGGCTCTGATTCTGGAAGAGCTCACTCCTTTTGTCATCCCCTATTTCATAGTCATGTTTTATGTGCGGCGGGATTGTATCGTAACGACCGGGTTCGCCTTGATCCTGGGAGCGTTTACCCAATCCGTACCGCTAGGGCTGCAGACGATGCTCAGCCTCGCACTCGCTTTCGCCGTCTGCAAAATTAGTGAACGAATGCGGCGAAAGGATTTTTCCCGAACGCCTTTACTTGTCATGGCAACTGTATTTATCAGTCATCTGTTGTACCACGCGTCGACTAATCAGGTAAACACCTACGAACTGGTCATGGTGGCAGTAGAATCGGTCTTGGGTTTTGTTCTGACACTGATCTTTATCCAATCTCTCTCGATCGTTCATTTGGCCAAGCCGTATGAGCCGCTAAAAAACGAAGAGATCGTGTCGCTGGTCATATTGCTCGCTTCCTTGATGACGGGAACGGTCGACTGGATGGTAGAAGGCATCTCCATGGAGCATGTGCTTTCGAGATACTTGCTATTATTATTCGCCTTTGTCGGCGGGGGGACGGTGGGGGCAGCCGTAGGGGTCGTCACGGGGTTGATTCTGAGTCTGGCCAACGTCAGTGCATTATTGCAGATCAATCTGCTCGCTTTCTCTGGCCTGATGGCGGGTTTGCTAAAAGAGGGAGGAAAAGTTGGCGTCTCGGCAGGATTGCTCATCGGGACTGCGATCTTGGCGATATACGGTGGCGCAGAAGACACGCTTTATTTGTCCCTGGTGGAATCATCGATAGCGATTGTGGTGTTCCTATTAACTCCTGCTGTGCTGTGGAAAAAAGTGGCGAAGTTTATCCCTGGCTCTGCAGAAAATCAGCAGTCCCATCAAGAATATATGCGCCGGGTTCGCGATGTGACGGCGGGCAAGATCCAGCAGTTTTCTGAGCTGTTTACCCAGTTGTCACGCAGCTTTGCCCAAACGGCCGACCCGGAAGAAATCGAGGAGCAGGCAGACGCGTTCCTCAGTCGCGTCACGGAATTTACTTGCCAGAAATGCTGGAAGAAAGAGCAGTGCTGGGACAAGGATATGCAGTCCACTTATCAGGGGATGCGCTGGCTAACGGAAAAAGTGCAGGAAAACGGAACTCTCGCAGGGGTCACGCCTCCCAAGGAGTGGGAAAGAAAATGCGTGAAGACCGAAAAAGTGATGACCGTCATGGAGCAGGAATACGATCGACAGCAGTCTTTTGATCAACTGAAGAAGCAGGTAAAGGAGAGTCGCAAACTGGTTGCTGATCAGCTATCCGGTGTTTCCCGGGTCATGAGCGATTTTGCTCGTGAAATCCAGCGAGAAGGAATGGAACTGAGTTTTCAGGAGAAGCAAGTATCGCAGGCGTTGGAGGGGCTCGGTCTATCCGTTCGCCGCGTGGATATACACAGTTTGGAAGAAGGCAGGGTGGACATCGAGATCAGTCAACCTACGTGCTATGGGCGGGATGAATGCGCCAAGATCGTTGCTCCCATGCTGACTGAAATTTTGGGTGAGAACATTGTGGTCAGGGAGAGGCACTGCGAAGCCCAAAAGGACGGCTCTTGCACCATGTGCCTCGCTTCGGCCAAAACGTTTGAGATCGATATAGGCGTTGCGGGGGCCGCCAAGGATGGCAAGCTTTTGTCCGGTGACAGCTTTCGGACCATGGACTTAGGCAATGGGAAAATGGCGTTGGCCATTAGCGATGGGATGGGTAATGGAGAACGAGCCTCCCTGGAGAGCCAATCTGCGCTTGACATGCTCCAGCAGCTGCTGCGATCGGGCATGGACGAAAAAATATCGATCAAGACAGTCAATTCGGTCTTGGCGCTGCGATCTACCGACGAGATGTTTGCGACGGTCGATTTGGCACTGATTGATTTGCAGACGGCCCATACCCGCTTTGTGAAGATCGGCTCCACACCCAGTTTTGTAAAAAGGAACGCCGATGTGATCACCATTACCGCCAACAATTTGCCGGTAGGGATCTTGGACGAGATCGAAGTGGATGTCGTCTCTCGCATGCTAAAGCCAGGAGATCTATTGATCATGATGTCTGATGGCATTTACGAGGCGCCGAGACACATCGAGAACCGGCAAGCGTGGATGAAGCGGATCATCAGCGAGCTGGAAACGGACGATCCTCAGGAAGTGGCAGATCTGCTGCTGGAAAAAGTCATCCGGCAGCATTCAGGCCAGATCGTAGACGATATGACGGTTTTGGTCGCTCGGATAGATCGGTTTGTGCCCCAATGGTCAGCCATACAGGTACACGGCATGCAAAAGCTGGAGCGACCAAGGATTGTCAGCTGACAAGTATGTTTTCCCTACTCCCCGTCGATACTGTTGCTAAAAAGCAGAATGGGGAGATAATTTGTGAAAGAAGCGACACTTCGGCAAATTTTGGTTGTGACTGATGGATGCTCAAACACAGGAATGAGTCCGGTTGCGGCAGCTGCCCTTGC
Source organism: Brevibacillus sp. (assembly GCA_029240815.1). Next base: position 4,865 of record JARDZO010000199.1, on the reverse strand, counting down.
GAGAGAACAAGGAATTACCGTAAATGTCATTGGGGTTATTGAGAAAAGCGATTTGGGTGAAAAGGGCGAGACGGAGATCCGTGAGATTGCGGAAGCAGGTGGTGGCTTGTGTGATATTGTGTACCCGCAGCAATTGGCGCAAACCGTCCAGATGCTCACGCGCAAAGCGATGACGCGCACGATTCACCAAGTGGTCAATAAAGAATTGAAAGAGATTTTGGGCGATTCAGGTATAGAAGAGCTGGAGCCGCAGAAGCGCGTGCAAGTAGCCGGGATGGTGGACGAGCTGGGTGAAAAAAGCAGCCTGAACGTCGTCATGCTGGTGGATACATCAGGGAGTATGAAGCCCAAGCTGTCGGCTGTGCAACAAGCGATCCATGATTTCAGCATCAGTTTGCACTCTCGTAGCGGACAGAGTCGAATGGCCGTCTGCACATTTCCTGGGAAACAAAAGTATTTGGACGTGCGAATCCCTTGGACCGAAAAAGTGGAGCAAGCTCATCAGATATCAAGTGATCTGGCGATGAGCGGTATTACGCCGACAGGTCCGGCCATTGTTGAAGCGATTGGGTTGTTCGAGCATGTGAAGCTCCCGAGTACTCTGTCCGAGCGTTATGCCAACATGGAAACGGACGATAACGAAGATGGAAGCCTGCGTGACCATGTCTTTTAATCAAACGCCTACGATCCCCAGCCTGCCCCGGCAGTTTCAAGGAAAATGGAACAAGAAATCGTACCATGTCCTGAGGGAGCTGGGACGCGGAGCGAATGGCGCGGTTTATTTGACTACCCAGGGTGGAGTCAAGCGGGCGGTCAAGGTCGGGGTAGAAGGCATCGATATTTTAATGGAAGTGAATGTGCTGAAAAGCGTACAACAGGGGCGGGATTCCCGAGTGGGACCGCTCCTGTCTGATGTCGACGATCTGATTATCGACGGCAAGGCCTGTACGTTTTATGCGATGGAATATCTGGAGGGCGAACAGCTCGATCGCTACATCAGGCAATATGGTCAGGAATGGGTTGCCGTAATGATCGTGCAGCTGTTGGCTCGACTGGATGTCTTGCACAAGCACGGCTGGGTCTTCGGTGATCTGAAGCCGGAGAACGTGATGGTGACTCAGTCTGACAAGCAGGTCCGCCTCATTGATTTTGGGGGAGTAACCAAGCTGGGCAATGCTGTTCGCCAGTTTACCGAGGAATACGATCGCGCATTTTGGCACGCAGGGGACAGAAAGGCAGAGATCAGCTACGACCTGTTTTCCGTTGCTGTCATGATGGTGCGTCTCGCCGTCGATCGGGAGACGTGGAAAAGCAGTCTGGGCGAGACGCGTCACACGGTATTGCTCTGTGATATAATACGAAAAAGTGACGGCCTGTACCCCTATCGCGTGCCTCTTTTGAAGGCTTTTCACGGAAAGTACACGACGGCAGGGGAAATGAGAGTGGAAATGCTGCCAATTCTGCGAGAACTCACGGTTGCCGCCCCGCAAAAGCAAGCGATTAAGCGGAAAACTGGGGCAGGGGGAATGGGGATTAGCGGCTTGTTTGTCGCCTCTTTGTTGCTCTTGGCTGGCACACTTTATTACGCATGGTTCATGTGAAGAAGGATGTGACGGTTCGTGTCCTCAGATTTGGTGATGGATACATGCCTGCTGGCAGGCTCGATTATTTTAAAAAACGGCGGAGAAACCTACCGGACAGAAGAGACGATGGCGCGGATTGCCCAAGCGGCTGGGATGGACGATGTGAACAGCTCCGCCACGCCTACGAGTATTATTCTCTCGTTTCGGTGCAGAGGTCTGGATCATACCAGAATGGTTCGTACCCCCTCGAGGACGACCAATCTCAACAAAATTACATTGGTCAATGACGTGTCCCGACGTTTTGTCGGGGGCAGCATTACCTTGGAGCAGGCTTATCTGACCCTCTGTGAAATCGATCAGAAAAAACCGCTTTACCCAAAGTGGATGCAGCAAATGGCGGCCGCTATTGCCAGCGGCTCTTTTGCCATGCTCGCTGGAGGTACTTGGTTTGACCTCCTGCCGTCTGCTTTGGCAGGTCTGACGGTCATTCTCAGCCTTGAATATTTGGAACAGTTTGTTCGAATGAAATTTTTTACCGAGTTTTCGGCAGCTTTATTAGGTGGCTTGTTTGCCTTGCTGGCCGTGACGATTTTTCCTGAGTTGCACATTAGTATCATCATTATTGGTGCCATGCTTCCGATGTTTCCGGGTATCGCGATCACCAACTCGCTGCGGGATCTGATGGCAGGCGATTTGGTCGCAGGTGTCTCGCGCGGTGTGGAAGCGATGCTGACGGCGGTATCTGTCGCAGTGGCTACAGCAATTATTCTTTGGTTTACGAGGTGATCTAATGTTGTTGAAAGGCTTGGCGCTCAGTCTTATTTCGTCCATGGCATGGTGTGTTCTGTTTAACGTTCCCGTCCGCACCATTTTTGCCGGTGGTGTGGCAGGGATGGTCGGGTACGTCGTCTACTCCTTTTTGCCGCTCCTAAACGCAGAGGTACTACTGTCGACCTTTGTCTCTGCCGCGATCGTTTCTTTGCTCAGCCAAGTAATGTCGATCTTTTTGCGAGTCCCATCTACCAACTTCAGCGTAGCCGGTATTATTCCATTAGTGCCAGGGTCTCTGGCTTACAAAGCGATGCTCGCCTTTGTGAACAACGATTATATTGGGGGCATCACGTTGGCAACCAAGACGATGATGGTGGCAGGAGCAATTGCATCCGGACTTATTTTTGGAATATCGGTGGTCACGATCGTGAAAGGAGCCCGTCATGCTGGCAAGCGTGCACAATGAAATTCAACGAGAGCGTCTTTTGCTTCCAGGAGAAACCGTTGTAGTAGGCGTGTCAGGCGGGAATGATTCCACAGCCCTCTTGCATATCCTGGTGGCTCTCAATAAAAACTATCACTACGGATGGAAGCTCCATGCTGTTCATCTGAACCACTGTTTTCGGGGGGAAGAGTCACGTCAGGATGCTTTGTACGCCCAGGAGCTTTGCAGACAGCTCGATGTCACGTTTCATCTTTTTGAAGTTGATGTACCGGCTTTTATGGAACAAACGGGCATGGGCGGACAGGAAGCGAGTCGAGAAGTTCGATACGGGTACTATCAGCAGGTGGCGAAAGAGCAAGGAGCGACCAAATTGGTCTTAGCACATCATGCTGACGATCAAGTGGAGACGATTCTTTTTCGGTTTGTACGCGGTACGAGAATGCACGGTCTTTCCGGTATGCCAAAACGGCGTTGGCTGGATGAGGGGAGAATCGAGCTGGTTCGCCCTCTCTTGCATAAAACGCGGCAGGAACTGGAAGGATACTGTCGGGAGAATGGCCTCATGCCGCGGGAAGACAGCAGCAATCGTTCCCGCAAGTACAAGCGGAATCTGCTGAGGATCGACGTCATGCCCCTTTTGGCGCAAGTAAATGAACGGTACCGGGAGCATATCCTGGAAGCTACGGAGGCCATTTCGCAAGATCATCTGTTTTTAGAGAGACTGGCAGAGGAGCACCTGCAAAAGGTTTTGATCGCTCAAAAACAAGATGAGATTGTGATTGACAGAGACAAGTTTCAAAAGTGTGACGTTGCTTTACAAAGGAGAATGATTACTCTAATATTAGGTTATGTCTCAAAACAAACTGAGTGGTCTTCTCAGCATGTAGAGGCTGTATTACACTTGTCAGGTAGTAGCCGTCCTTCTGCAGAGCTGCATTTGCCAGATCATCTGGTTGTGAGCCGGGTGTACGGGCGAATTCATTTTTGTCCAAAAGGACGAGAAGAACGCATACATATGTATTGTTATGAGCTTTCCGTTCCGGGCTCGACCTGGATTGACGAGAGCAAGGTTTGGGTACATACGAGTTATCTTGAACGTTCCATGGAATGGGAGCGACTTTTGGGGAACGAAGCAGTGTTTGATGCTGATCGTTTACCAGGGCCGCTGTTTTTGCGCAATCGAAAACCAGGTGACCGTCTCGCTGTGTTTGGCTCAGGGGAAAAGAAGCTGAAGGACTTGTTGATTGATGCAAAGATTCCTCGAGCGTGGCGAGATCGACTTCCGATTTTGACTGCGGGAGAAGAAGTGGTTCTGGTGCCGGGTGTGCGCCGTTCCGCCGTTGCGCCTGTAAATGAACAAACCAGGCGTTTTCTACACGTGCGGGTAGAGTTTGGAGAAGATTGGCGGGAGGTTTTTTCATGAATCAAGACATCGAGAAGATTTTGCTATCAGAGGATGAGATTGCGGGTAAGATACAAGAGCTAGGCAAGATCCTTGCTGATGAATATCGGGATAAAAACCCATTGGTGATCTGCGTGCTTAAAGGTGCCGTCGTATTCATGGCAGACCTGATCCGCCACATGGATATCCCGTGCGAAATGGATTTCATGGCTGTTTCCAGCTACGGAAGCGGTACAGAGTCCTCAGGCATGGTGAAAATCTTGAAAGATCTCGATACCTCTGTGCAAAGCCGTCATGTGCTGGTTGTCGAAGATATTATGGACAGCGGACTGACTTTGAGCCGCTTGGTGGAGCTTTTGCGCCATCGCGAAGCAGCTTCTGTCAAAGTAGTTACACTGTTGAACAAACCGGAGCGTCGCAAGGTGGACATCTCACCGGACTACAGCGGCTTTGATATTCCGGACGAGTTCGTGGTAGGATTTGGGTTAGACTATTCTGAGCACTATCGTAACCTTCCGTACATTGGGGTATTGAAGCCTGAGGTTTACACAAAGTAGGTTTGTTGTGGAGACCCTGCTTAATATGATAAAATGTGTAAAGTGTCTGTTCGTGAGAGGAGGTAAGGAATGAATCGCTTTTTTCGTAATACCGGGTTCTACCTACT
>JARDZO010000198.1 GCA_029240815.1 Brevibacillus sp. | reverse complement strand
GGCCAAATCCGGCGATCGTGAGGCGTTTGGCGAGCTGGTCAGACGTCATCGTGCCAAAGTCTACGGGTATGCACGCTCGTATACTCAAGAGCCGTTTATGGCAGAAGACATCGTGCAGGATGCGCTCATCCGTGCCTTTTTACACCTCGGGACGTTAATGGACAGTCGCCGCTTCTTGCCATGGCTGCACCGTATCGTTCGCAACCAGGCTTACACGCGACTGCAAAAGGGACCACAGAAGCGAGAACAGGTCTTCTCCGTACTGCGCCCCGGCTATACGGATCAAGAACCTACTGACTGGGAGGATCTGGACAGCATCTTGCACCGCCTGGGTAGCAAATGGTCACAACCTGCTGATCCAAACACCAATCCTGAGGATGTAATCGTGCGCAGAGAACTGCTCCAGACGATTACGGGGATGCTCGACTGCCTCAATCCACGGGAGCGACGCATTGTAGAATCTCACTTCTTTGATCATCTGGCGCCGATGGAAATCGCCCGACTGTTCCAGATCTCCCAAGCCAATGTGTATCAGGTTCTGTCGCGTTCTCGTAAAAAACTGATCCAGGAAAAAACTCGTGTCGCTGTTGACCAATACGTGCAATCTCGAAAGGAAGCGGGAATTATGAAAACAGTTGTCTTGAATGCACCGGAAGCTTTTTCTCTGAGAACATGGGTTACATGCGTAATGTCACTTCACGGTATGCTGGCGGCAACAGATCGCAAAATGTCTTTCCCGATGGTGATGGGCTTAAGTGGCCATGCATTCCGATTGACCGTCGTGCCAGAGCAGATTCACATTTCTGGACCTACCATGTTTGAATTTGACCAAGTGCTGCAGCAAGGACTGCGCAACCTGGGCTTTGAATCCCGTTCCGTGAGTGAATTCAAGCATGGTGCAGACACCAGTATCAACGCCAACCACGTAGACCCCTCTCTCCTCGGTGCCAATGCCCGTGAAAAAAGACAACTATCCCAGTTGCTGCCTCAAGCACTGGAATTGATCCATCGTTCGATTGATCGAGGACACCCAGTCTTGGCGTGGATTTGTTCATTCCTGAGTTTGGACTGATTTACGGATATGACGATGAGCAAAAACTGCTCCATACGGGAGATAACTGCGGTCATAGCGCGACGATTCCGTACGATCATTTAGGTCGCGGGCTCGTAGAGGATTTGTTTGTCCTCGCCCTCGATGAGCCACTCGAAGTCGATCAGCGCCAGATGCTGATAGGGGCCATTCAAATGGCGATCGCGCATTATCGGGGAGAAGGCTCCTTCTCTGGGGCAATCAATGGATTGGATGCGTATTCCAAATGGGTAGATGCTTTTGAAAAGCGAACCATCGAGCCAAACGGAAACGCGTATACACTCGCGATCGCACAGGATGCTCGTCACAATGCCTCCGCCTTTTGGAAAGAGATCGCCGAGACGTGGACAGATCCTGTTTTCGAAGGAATTCGTCCTGCCTCGCTTCAAGCATCTGACCTGTATGGAAAGATCGCCGATGGATACGCCCAGCTATGCCGACTCTTTCCTTTCCCGGCTGGCGGCGAACCGAATGATCAGGAACAAGGCCAACAGGCAATCGCGCTACTCACCGCTATCGAAAGTCAAGAAAAGCAAGCTGTAGCCTTGTTGGAGAATATGCTCGAAACTCTAACCTCATGAGGTCCTGAGCCTTTTTATCATCGTCTGTTCAAGCCTGTCTCCTTTCCAGCGAGATAGGCTTTTTCTTGTGTCTTCAGCCAAACAAAAAAGCGCCCTCCCGTTCAAATCGGGAGAGCGCCTCTGAGCCAGCGATATCGCTATCGCTTATAGGTCTTTCAGAACTTCTGCAATCAGCTTGTTGACCATCGGCGGGTTGGCCTTGCCTTTGGTTTGCTTCATCACTTGGCCGACGAAGAAAGCAGCCGCTTTTTCGTTTCCAGCCTTGTAGTCTGCCACTGCCTGCGGGTTGGAGTTGACTGCATCGACGACGATCTGACGCAGGGCGCCCTCGTCGCTGATTTGCACCAAGCCTTTTTCTTCTACGATCTTCTTCGGCTCCTTGCCAGTCTCCACCATTTCTTTGAAGACAGTCTTGGCGATTTTGGAAGATATCGTGCCGTCTGCGATCAGCTTGATCATCTCGCCCAGTCCATGCGGCGTCATTTTCACGTCAGCAAAGACCAGGTTGTTGGCATTCAAGTGAGCCAGCAGGTCTACCATCAGCCAGTTGGCAACTGCCTTCGGCTCGGCCCCTGTCTTGACGGTCTCATCGAAGAAATCGGCCGTTTCCTTGGACATCGTGATAACCGCGGCGTCGTCCTTGGACAGGCCAAAGTCATTCACATAGCGAGCTTGACGAGCATCAGGGAGCTCAGGAATCGTCGCGCGTACAGCTTCGATCCACTCTTCGGAAATTTGCATGCGCACCAGATCCGGATCTGGGAAATAACGATAATCATGCGCCTCTTCCTTGGAACGCATCGTCAATGTTTTCTTGTTGGCTTCATCCCAACGGCGTGTTTCCTGCACGACCTTGCCACCACCAGAAACCACCTCGGTCTGACGCAGTACTTCATACTCCAAGCCCATTTGCACATTGCGGAAGGAGTTCATATTTTTCAGCTCTGCCTTGGTCCCGAATTCTTCTTGACCATATGGGCGGATGGAAACGTTGGCATCACAGCGCAGGGAGCCTTGCTCCATGCGAACATCGGACACCTCCGTATACTGGATGATCGCTTTCAGTTTTTCCAAATAAGCGCGCGCCTCTTCTGGCGTACGGATGTCTGGCTCGGAAACGATCTCGACCAGTGGAACACCTACGCGATTGAAGTCTACCAGGGATTCTCCGCCGAAATCGCTGTGCGTCAGCTTACCCGCATCTTCTTCAAGATGCAGACGGGTGATGCCGATGCGTTTGGTCTCTCCGTTTACTTCGATGTCGATCCAGCCGTTGTAGCCAATCGGCTGGTCAAACTGGGAGATTTGGTACGCTTTCGGGGAATCTGGGTAAAAGTAGTTCTTCCGGTCGAACTTGGTCTCACGGGAGATTTCGCAGTTGAGAGCGAGTGCCGCTTTCATGGCGAACTCTACTGCTTGCTTGTTCGTTACAGGCAGCACGCCCGGATGCCCCAAGCAAATCGGGCATGTATGGGTATTCGGCTCCGCACCGAATTCAGTCGGGCAGCCGCAGAAAATTTTACTGTTGGTGGATAGCTCGGCATGGACCTCCAAGCCGATGACGGTTTCGTACTTGCTCATGCTCTTACCTCCTCACCCATTCCGGCTTGCGCTGGTGGTAGCCAACTGACTGCTCATAGGCATGAGCCACGCGCAATACGGTGGATTCGTCAAACGCTTTCCCGATGATCTGCAAGCCAATTGGCAGACCTTTTTGGGAGAAGCCGCACGGTACGCTGATCGCTGGCAAGCCAGCCAGGTTTACCGGCACGGTGCAGATGTCTTCCAAATACATTTTGACCGGATCATCCACGTTCTCCCCTATTTTGAACGCCGTGGAAGGCGTCGTCGGATGGAGAATCACATCAAAGTCGGCAAAAATGTTGTTGTAGTCCTGGATGATCAAGGTACGCACTTGTTGTGCCTTTTTGTAGTAAGCATCGTAATAGCCAGACGACAGGGCATAGGTACCGAGCATGATCCGGCGCTTTACCTCTGGACCAAAGCCTTGGCTGCGGGATTCTTTGTACAGCTCGAGCAGATTGGATGCATTGTCAGCACGTACACCGTAACGTACGCCGTCAAAGCGAGCCAGGTTGGAGGAAGCCTCCGACGAAGACAGCAGGTAGTAAGCAGGTACAGCATACTCTGTATGCGGCATGGAAACCTCACTCCAGGTCGCTCCCATGCTCTCCAGCTGTTTCAGCGCTGCCAGTACGGCATCGCGCACCTCTGGATCGATGCCTTCCCCGATCAATTCTTTAGGCACACCAATTCGAAGCCCTTTGACATCTCCAGTCAACGCGGACAGAAAGTCAGGTACTTCTACATTTGCTGAAGTCGAGTCATACGGATCGTGACCTGCGATCGCCTGCAGTACGTAAGCAGAGTCTTCCACGTTTTTCGTCACAGGACCGATCTGGTCGAGGGAGGAAGCAAAAGCTACTAATCCAAAACGAGATACGCGTCCATAAGTCGGTTTCAAACCTACCACGCCGCAGAAAGCAGCTGGCTGACGGATCGATCCGCCTGTGTCAGAACCGAGGGTAAAGTAAAAGTGACGTGCAGCCATCGCTGCTGCCGAACCACCGCTGGAGCCACCTGGTACGTACTCGGTGTTCCACGGGTTTTTCGTTGGGTAGAAGCCGGAATTTTCGTTGGAGCCGCCCATGGCAAACTCGTCCATGTTCAGCTTGGCTACGATAACCGCATCGGCATCCTTCACCTTTTTGGAGACGGTTCCGTCATGCACGGGGTCAAAGTTAGCCAAAAACTTGCTGGCGCAAGTGGTGCGTACGTCCTTCGTAATGAGGTTGTCCTTCAAACCTGCAGGAAGGCCGTATAACAGTCCTGGCTCCTCGCCTCCTTTGGCGAGACGCTCGTCCAATTGGCGGGCATGAGCAAGAGCTCCTTCTTCATCTACGTGCAGAACGGACTTGATTTCACTGTCGTGTTCCTTGATGCTGGCGATGGAAGCCTGCACCAGATCCGTCACGGACAATTCCTTTTCGCGCAGAGCGCTATGTATTTCGGACAATCGCTTGTCAAACAGCGACACAGTGGGTTCCTCCCTTCTCTTCTCCTGGGGTTATTCGAAAACAGCCGGTACTTTGAACTGTCCTTCTTCGTGGTCCGGTGCGTTTTTCAGCACTTCTTCACGCGGCAGGGACGGGCGATTGACGTCCTCGCGCATCACGTTTTTCACATCAGTCGCATGGCTGGTAGGCGCTACGTTGGATGTATCCAGTTCATTCAGCTTGGCAGCGAATTCCAAAATCGCATTGAGATCTTTGGTGTAACGCTCTGCTTCTTCCTCTGTCAATTGCAAGCGGGCAAGATTGGCTACGTGCTCCACTTCTTTGCGTGTAATGGCACTCATGTTTCCACCTCCGAATCGTATCACATAACTTTGATCTTACTTGAAAAGAGCGGGTTCAGTCAATTTTCGACGGAGTTCTCTTGTAGTAAAAAATGATTTACTGAGGGTAGTCTTTAGTCGGGTTGTAGTGGAGGGGAGAAAAAAGCAGAAATGACGCTCCGCAACAACGAAAAAAGCCCAAGGCTGATTTAACAGGCAACCTTGGAGCTTTCTATCTTTTGGCATCGTACGGCGTATCCCTTACTCGACCTTCTCTGCCAGCAGCTGCCCCATAAGCAGGCTTTTGCCCATCTCGATGCCTTCCGCCCATTTGAGGTGGTTGGATTCGAGCAGCAGGATGACAGTGGAACCAAACTCGAACCAGCCTAGCTCTTCCCCCTTCTGATAATGAGGGGCGTCTACGATTGATTCGCTGGTCTGGCGGCCATGCTTGATGTTGGTCGTAGCGGTATTGTAAGAGACCTTCACACTACCTACGAACAGCGCTCCTACTTTGACCAGCGCCAGATCACCCATATCCTTGGTCTGGATGTAGGTGACGAGGCGTTCGTTGCGGGCAAATAGTCTGTCCACATTTTCAATCCCCAGCTTGTTCACCGGATAGAGGCGTCCTGGTAAATAGCAGTAGCGGATCAGATCCCCTTCTACAGGCATGTGAATCCGGTGGTAATCTCTCGGGCTTAAATAGATGGTGATGAATTTGCCTCCGTAATATCGCTTGGCCTCTTCTACGGAACCGCCGAGCAATTCGACGACATCAAATTGCTTTCCTTTGGCCTGGATCAGGGTACCTTCGCAAATATCACCCAACTGGGACACCGTTCCGTCAACAGGGCTGACGATGACATGGTCGCCAGGAGCAATTGGCCTCGCCTCTGGCTTGAGTCGGCGACAGAAAAATTCTTTCAGGGTACGATATTGGTTTACTGGCTTTTCAATAACAGTAGAATCAATCTGATAATGACGTATATAACGCTGAATCGCTAATCGACTAAACCTTGATGCCGTTATTTTCCCCATCGTCCGTGACATCGCATTTTGTGGCAAGCGATGAATCAGGACAGGCAGTAGCTTTTTGCGCATAGGACAACTCCTTGTTTTTCCCGATAAACATGCTTCTATCGAATCCCCAACTAAGAAGCTGAAAAAAGGATAACCTTACTTTACCACTTCAGCCAATACCCAGTAAACCCCGCACTCCTACCATCGGCTCATCATTTTCTTCGCTTCGCTTGCTATACTATAATATGGTGGACAAGCCTACAATCAGGAGAATACAGATATGTCAAAGCTCGACATTGAAACATTAATCAGTCAATACGGGGATATCCTGACCAGCTTTTTTCAGCATATGTCAGATATGTTCTTTCTTATGTCTGTGGAAGACTCTGGGAGCCACGGTCTGCAGTTTCGCTACGTCTTGATGAACCCTGCTGCGATGCAAGTAGCCAGTCTCACAGAGGAAGCGTACGGCAAGCGATTAGAGGACGTTTACCCCGAGGCAAAAGCTGCCGAATTGAGCAGCATGTACAAAAAAGCCGTTCAGGGCGGGGTACCCATCCACTTCACGAGTGAAGGCGACGTGATCGGCGAATCGATCCTCTCCCCTGTCTTTAACAAAAACGGTGTGTGCACACATGTATTTTCCGTCACTCGCGACATTACAGAGCGCAAGCACTTGGAGTCCAAGCTGGAGTATATGGCGTACCACGACGTATTGACTGGCTTGCCAAACCGGCGCCTGCTTTACAATCATTTGCAAAATGCCTTGGCAACAGCAAAAGCAAACAACGAGCTTGTCGCCCTCCTTTTCCTCGACTGTGATCACTTCAAGCAAATCAACGATACCTGGGGACACAATACAGGTGATCTGTTCTTGCAAATGCTCGCAGAGCGACTGACATCTTGCGTTCGCGAAGGGGATACAGTAGCCCGCTTGGGAGGCGATGAGTTCATCGTCATCCTCACAGGAATCCAGTTGCAGCAGCAGGTGGAAAAAGTATCAAAGCGAATCTTACTTGCCTTGCAACAACCATGGGTAATCGAAGAGAGTACCTTTTTCTGCACGACCAGCATCGGAATCTCTCTCTTCCCTTTCACCGCCCTCGACGCGGATCAGCTCCTGACGAATGCTGACAAAGCTCTCTACTCGGCAAAAGCAGCGGGTCGAAACCAGTTTCATTTCTATGCGCCATAAGAAGTGTGCTGTCAGATTTTTTGAAAGTAAAACAGGAACAACGACAGTGCCGAGAACAGAAAGCTGACCAAGTACAGAACGAAAACCGTTTGTTTAGCGGTCAAGCCATGTGACATCAACCGATGATGCACATGACGACGATCCGCTTGATACATGGGAGATCCCGCGAGCAATCTGCTGATCATCACCTGCACGGTATCCACTACTGGCAGCCCCAGAGCGAGTACCGTTACCACAAGTGAAATGAGCGTAGCCCCTTTCATCGTTCCCTCCAAGGAAATAATCGCAAGGGCAAAGCCCAAGAACATCGAGCCCGCATCTCCCATAAAAATTTTTGCCGGATAAAAGTTAAAGCGCAAAAAAGCAAGAGCAGCCCCCGTCAATGCCACTGCCAAAAGCGCAGTCAGATCCTGCCCTTTTACCATCGAGAGAAAAAACAGGGTGACCGCTGAAAAAACCGTTGCTCCTGCCGCCAAACCGTCTACCCCATCCAAAAAGTTCACCATATTGATCAAGCCAACAATCCATAGCACGGTTGCCAGAAACGATACCCAGACAGGAAACGTGATGAAGGCCCCATCCTCTCCGCCAAGCCAGGAAAGACTGACCCCGCGAAATCGGATGTCGAAGAAAAATACCATCATACCTACCAACAACTGTACCAATAATTTGGGTAACGCCGGAAAATCTTTTTGCTTGGCTTTGAACGCATCATCGGCCCATCCAATTGCCATCAAAACCGCCCCGCCTACCGCCAAAACTGCAATGACTTTTTGCACCCCTGCAAAAAATGTTGACACCACAATCATCCCGACGAACATCGCCATCCCACCAGATAATGGCATGGGGTGACTATGCCCTTTTCGTCCTCTCGGTATATCCAGCAGCTGCGTTTTCCACGCCAGCCAATGTGCAGCCGGCATCAACAAATAGACTAGAAAAAAAGAAGATAGGCCTGAAACCACATACGTAAACAGCTCCCTCACCTGCCACACTTTATTCTTGTTTCTAGTGTGGACAAAATGGATAAAAAAAAGCCGCCTCCTAGAAGAGGCAGCTTTTGTGTTTGAGAAAGTCTTACAGTTTTTCGGAAACCAGTTTTGCTTGGGTGAACAGCAAGAGGTAGTCTGGGCCACCTGCTTTGGAATCGGTACCAGACATGTTGAAGCCGCCGAATGGATGCACGCCCACCAACGCACCGGTGCACTTACGGTTGAAGTACAGGTTACCTGCATGGAACTCTTCACGAGCGCGCTCCAGGTTTGCACGGTTGCGGCTGATTACAGCGCCAGTCAATCCGTACTCAGTGTTGTTCGCGATTTCCATTGCATGGTCAAAGTCATTAGCTTTGCAGAACGCTACTACAGGTCCAAAGATTTCTTCCTGCATGATGCGCGCTGTCGGAGCTACGTCTGCAAATACAGTTGGCATAATGAAGTAGCCAGAGTCTGGGCCTTTTTCGCCACCTGCTACCAGTTTGCCTTCCGTTTTACCGATCTCAATGTATTCCAGAATTTTGTTGTACGCTTTATCGTCAACCACTGGACCTGTGTAGAAATCGTTGCTGCGGATATCGCCTACAGTCAGGTTTTTGGTCAGTTCTACTACGCGGTTCAGGACTTGATCGTAAACGTCTTGGTGTACGATCGCACGAGAGCAAGCGGAACATTTTTGACCGGAGAAGCCAAATGCAGAAGCAACGATCGATTGAGCAGCCAATTCCAGATCGGCATCGTTGTCTACTACGATGGAGTCTTTACCGCCCATTTCAGCAATCAGGCGCTTCATCCATTTTTGTCCTGGACGATGTTTTGCAGCCAGCTCATTGATGCGCAGACCTACATCGCGGGAACCTGTAAAGCTGATGAAACGAGTTTGAGTGTGCTCGACGAGGTAGTCACCGATTTCGCTGCCGGAGCCCGGAACGAAGTTAACGACACCTGCTGGTACGCCAGCATCTTCGAGGATTTCCATGAATTTCGCAGCAATGACAGGAGTAGTAGAAGCAGGCTTCAATACAACGGTGTTACCCGAAACAAGCGCTGCTGTCGTCATGCCTACCATAATCGCGAGCGGGAAATTCCAAGGTGGGATTACGATACCTACACCCAGTGGAACGTAGTACAGCTCGTTATCTTCATCCGGGATGCGAGGAAGATCGTGGCGCTGGGACAGCTTATCCATTTGACGAGCATAGTACTCCATGAAGTCGATTGCTTCTGCAGTATCCGCATCTGCCTCTGGCCAGCTTTTTCCTGCTTCTTTTACGAGCCAAGCAGAGAATTCGTGCTTGCGGCGACGCAGGATCGCTGCTGCTTTAGTCAGGTAACGGGAACGGGAAATACCAGGTACTTTTTTCCACGTTTCGAAGGTGCTTGCTGCGACTTGAATCGCTTTTTCAGCCAGAGCTTGGTCAGCCTGGGATACAACACCTACTACTTGTTCTTTATTGGAAGGGTTGATGGAACGGGATTTCTTTTCGGTTTTGATGCGCTCTCCGCCGATGATCAGGTCGTATTCCCGGCCCAGCTCGCTTTCTACTTTCGCGAGTGCTTCTTCAAACGCCTTTTTATTTTCCGGTAAGCTAAAATTGGTAAACGCCTCGTTTTTGAATTCTACTTGCATTGTGACGCCTCCTTATCGATTTCTTCCATGTTTGGGTTCACTCTTTATACATATGCAAGGATCATACCAACAAAACCGACTTACCACACTCTCCGTTAGTGTTTGCATTTAACTCGAAAAACAACAGGCAAGTTGACGCCACAGAAATGAACATATTTGTCTAGTTCATGCACACAATTGCACATAAATGTTTTACTTTCTAAATTCCACTAGGTCGGACTGTAGTGGTGGGGAGGAAAAAGGGGAAAACACTCCAGCCTCATAGGAACACCTACTGGGGGTCATCCTGTCCAGCTCCATGTAAAAAACGAAACCGCGTCCAAAGCAGCCGTCTCCGGGAGCTTATCAGAGGTGGACGCTAAAAACCGTGTTTCGTTTTTTCCATTGCGCCTTGGTAGGTGTTCCAAAGATCTTCCGCTTATTTCCCCTTTTTCCTCAGCCAGCCTTGGCTCTTTCACGTGCCTTATTCAGGGGTTTCCCAAGGATTTTCTTTGAGAAAACCCTACCTGGAACAATGTCATAGACGAACGAAAGCTTGGTTCTTCCATCCCGTAGCCATTCTAATATGTCTAACAAACATATTGGATGTCCTCGTTCTTCTCTTGTTTCACCAACGTCCTTCGAAGTCCAAGGGATAGGCAGAATAAGCTTTTTCTCCCTCGAACCTTGTAATATCAGGTAGCTAGAAACCACAACAGCTCGCAGGAGAAGCAGGAATCGTTGTGGAGCGGACAGTCTATACTCCTTTGCGGGGTGTGCCGGGCCCCGCCGAACGCGAGCGATAGCTTGTGTTCGGTGGGTAAAGACCGGAGCGTAGATCGGA
>JARDZO010000197.1 GCA_029240815.1 Brevibacillus sp. | reverse complement strand
AGCAGGACAGTTGCTAGTGCTGCCAAGACCCAAAAATGAAATTGCCTCAGCATTTTTCCTCCACTCATTCTCCTAATCCCTCCCTCTTTCACACAACAACAGCAATGCTTCATACTCAAATGTTTAATGTAGGTGAACTTGTGTCATGACCGCACTTACATACTATCAGAGAGAAGATCGTTTTGTACTTCTTTTTTGCTTCGTTCAAGATTTCGTAGTTTTTCTGTTACAAAGTGTTCACGAACCAGTCACGAGTTGATCATAATATTGCTATGATTACCCTCTAGTTCATAGAGCGAACCAGAATTGGATCAATTGCCCATACATACAAAAAAGCCCCGTGCGTAAGGATTTGCACCGGGCTGATTCACTCTCAATAAAAAACCTCTCATTATATATGTCAAATGAGAGGGGACGTTTCCTATGAAATTGTGTACGTCGTTTTGTCACACTTCTTGTTTGCGAATATTCATCAGACGGAAGACAGTGCTCAGCAGGAAAATGTTCATACCCGCAATCAGGAAACCGATCGATACCATCAATGGGAAGTTCTCAGATCTGAAATCGCTTACATTAAAAACAAACAACAAAGCCCCGATGATTGTTGCCGTCCAAGCCATCCATTTCAGTGTATCTGCTGCTTTTTTATCGTTATTCATAACACAAGACCCCTGTCCTTGTAGTTTTACGATTCACTTTTATGAACACATTGTAACACAAAATTCATTTGTTGTTCATGTTTTGTTCAAATTTTTATTGAAAATTTGTCAAAAGTTTTTCTGCAAACCTATTGCAGCTTGTCTTGTTACATTTTTCCTTTGTGTCACAAATGTGAAGGCGGTAGGGCGGTATTGTTATATAATATACGTAGTAAACGGTTTCATTCATCCTGAGCTGTCATCAAAGGTGGTTTGCCGATGGTCTCTACCCGCAAAAAAATCCGGGTCAGCCTCTTGACCCAAATGGTTTTGCTCATCTCTATCGTTGTCCTCATCAGCATGGGGATTGGCACCGCTCTCTTTTCCTTCATATTAGACGACATTCTGGACCGCTACATCGGGCAGCAAGCTATGACGGTTGCCAAGCTGGCCGCCATGGACGAGGACATCATCGCCGCTTTTGAGACGGATGATCCCTCCAAGTTAATCCAGCCTATCGCTGAGTCAATCCGGACCACGACGGGAGCAAGCTACGTGGTAATCGGAAACAAGGCTGGCATTCGCTATTCCCACTACGATCCCGATCAGATCGGACTCCCTATGGGAACAAGCAATGATCCTGTCTTTCTAGAAAATCGTTCCGTCATTTATCGCGGCGCAGGTATTTCCGGCCCTGCTATCAAAGCCAAAACCCCTATACTCAACAAACAGGGTGAAACGATTGGCGTTTCCTCTGTAGGCTATATCATGAGCGATGTGGAAAAAAGGGTCTCGGAGTACAAGGAAAGAGTCGTCGCCTTATCCATGATGCTCTTGGTTATCGGAATCATTGGAGCTTTTATTATTGCCCGTCGAGTCAAACGATTGATCTTTGGACTGGAACCGGAGGAAATCTCGTTCTTGTTTACGGAAAAAGCAGCTATCCTCGAATCCATTCGGGACGCTACCGTAGCTGTCGATATGCAGGGACGTATCGTCTCCATGAATAAACGAGCTCGTGCACTCCTTCAAGAAGGTTTTACCGTAGGCAAGCCGATCGCCAGCTCACAGATCCGAGACATTATTTCGTCCGTCAATCGCGACACGCAAGAAATGAATCATAAAATCTTGCTCGGACATGAAATTTTCATTACCGATTACTCCCCTATTTTGAATAACAATGAAGTCCGAGGCGTCGTCTTCACGTTCCGACCTGAGTCCGAAATCGAACAGCTCACGGAGGAAATCACGAAGATCAGCTCCTTCTCCGACAATATGAGGGCTCAAAATCATGAGTATTTGAACCGCTTAAACACCATTTACGGCTTACTCAAGCTAAAAGAGTACGACAAGGCCTTAGAAATGATCACCGACGAGGTAAAGGAGAGACAGGATATTCTCGCCTTTTTCATGAGCTCGGTAAAGGAACCGTTCATCGCGGCTTGTTTGCTCGGCAAGATCAACCGCTCCAAAGAACTGAAAGTGGCACTGGAAATCGATCAAGACAGCCATTTGGGGAATGTTCCTGACGATATCGATACAAAGGTGCTAGTCACCATTCTCGGCAATCTGATCGACAACGCCATGGAAGCCGCTCTCGAACACAAAAGCTCCGAAGCGATGGTCCACGTCTCCTTCACTGATTTGGGCGGAGACATCATTTTTGACATCGAAGACAATGGACGAGGTGTTCCCAAGGAGTTGCAGACCCGCATCTTTGAAAGCGGTGTCACAACAAAACCTGGCGAAAATCGTGGGCTCGGTCTGGCCATCGTCAAGAACTCCATGGAGCTTTTAGATGGCCACATCACGATTGGTACCAGCAACCTCGGTGGAGCACGCTTTACCATCGTTGTGCCCAAGCATAGGGACATGTAAATAGAAAGGAGCAATCCACTATGTCTGATAAACCCATTACCGTCATGATCGTAGAAGATGACGAAGTTGCTGCCAAAATCTATGAGCAATTCACACTCAAACTAGAGGGTTTCCAGATCATTGCCACTGCCACCACAGGCAAACAGGCATTGGACATGCTGCACGTCGTTACTCCTGATGTTCTGCTCCTGGACATTTTTTTGCCAGATATGAACGGGATTGACCTGTTGCGGGAAGTACGGAAAAATTTTCGCGGCATCGACGTCGTCATGATCACAGCCGCGAACGATGTGGAAACGGTGCGAGAGGCGATACGAGGTGGGGCGTACAGCTACATCATCAAGCCGATCATGATCGATAAATTCATGTCTACCTTGGAGCAATATGCCAGCACCAGGCGCCAGCTGCAGCAGCATACGACTATGGATCAAACAGCCGTCGACAAGCTGTTTACCAAAACCGTTCATGCTCCATTTCCCAATACCGGTGAGACTGTCACCATGCTCCCGAAAGGCATCGACAAGCTGACGCTAAAGCTCATCCGGGACAAAATGCAGATAACTACGCAGAGCGTGAATGCTGACGATCTGGCGGCACTGGCTGGCATGAGTCATTCTACCGTTCGCAGATATCTCGAATTTCTCGTCTCCATTAATGAAGTCACTGTCGAGACGTTCTACGGCACAGTCGGACGTCCAGAACGTAAATACCGTTGGGCTGTGCAAAAAGGCAAGATGATACGCGATGCGTAGGAATGTTCCATTTCGCCCTCAGCAGCATGGGAGACCCTCATCCTGCCGAGGTATGAATGATCGGCGATAATGTGCTAGCAGACGTGCGCGGGGCAGAGAAGATGGGGATTAAAGGTATTCTGGTGAGAAAGGAGGATAACCGAGCGACTCGACAATGTCGTAGCCTGCTCGACATTCCTTCCTTTCTTTATTCACTTGCCTGAAGCTTTCCTTCCTCTTTGCGCCCAACCGGTTGCGCTTGGCTGGCGCTCTTCCCCCGAAAAATCGTGATGATGGCGACGGCTGCGATAATCATAGCGGCAGCGACCCATGACTGGGTAGTCAGCTGTTCATCTGCCAGCAACCAGCCTAAGAATACCGCAACGATCGGGTTTACAAAAGCATAGGTGGATACTAGCGAAGGTTCTGCATTTTTCAAAAGCCAAATATATGCTGTATAAGCGATAATAGAGCCAAATACGATTAAATACCCTAGTGCAATCCAGGAACGAAGAGATATCTCCGTCACACGCAGCTTTGTCCAGTCATCGAAAAAGATGGATGCGATTCCGAGCAAAACTCCCCCCACAATCATTTGCAAGGCAGTTGACATCAGAGGAGACGCTGGGAGCTTTGCGGTACGGGAATATAAAGAACCAAACGACCAGCATATCGAGGCGAACAAAAGGGCAAGTATCCCGATGGTATCGACGCCTTGATTGTCGGCTCCGCCTGGGTGTACGACCAACACAGCTACTCCCGCCAGACCAAAAAGAATACCGGCCATCACCCCGACAGTTGGCTTTTGCCGGCTCCCACCAACCCAATTGAACACGAGGATCCACAGTGGTACGGTCGCAACCAGCAAGGATGCAATGGCAGAGGGCAGTCTTAATTCCGCCCATGCTACGACGCCGTTGCCGCCGAGAAGCAATAAAGCCCCAATAATACCGGCCCCTCTCCACTCAGCTGCTCTAGGCATTTCCGCCCCCTTCCAGCGCCCGATCAGGAACAGGACCATACCAGCCAGCAAGAATCGTACCCCTGCCATGATAAAGGGAGGCATAGACTCAATGGCTACCTTCATTCCGAGGTACGTGCCTCCCCAAAAAAGGTACACGGTCAGCAAAGCGAGAGTAACGGCAAAAAGTTTCGAATCTTTTTTCACTGTCATCGCCTGTTTCCACCCTTGTTTTATATTTCTTTCCATCCATCCTCGTATATCGTCGACAAGATGAATGTCGTAGAGGTTTCCAAAATCTCTTCATGCTTTACCATTTCATCAATCAGATTGGTGAGATCCTCCGGTGCGGTCACGCGCACTTTTAGCATCATGCACCACTCGCCTGCAAGTCGTTGGCATTCGAGGATCTTCACATTCGGCACCTGCAGCTCCACGATCTTCCCGGCGATTTCCTTGAAGTTATGGCATCTCGCTTTGACAAAGATCAATACCTTGATTTTCTGCTCTAGCTTTCTCCAATCGACGATGCCGCGATATCCTTTGATCACCCCGTTCCTTTCGAGCTTGACGACCCGCTGGTGAACCGCTGGGCGCGAGATGTGCAAGAGCTTGCTGATTTCTTCGTGTGACAGCCTTCCGTTTTCTTCGAGTAATTCCAGGATTCTCAGATCTACATCGTCCATCGTCATACCTCCTGTGGAAATAGTAGCATAAACTTCCCAGAAATAAACCATTCGTAATCACAGGTCATCAAACTCAAACGAATCGTAATAAACGAGCAAGATTTCAAAGGATAATGTCAAAATCGTATTGGGAAAACCGATTGATCATTACGGATCGTCACATGGTCATCAGTACAATAAGAAAACTCTATCGTGGGCTCCTAAAGTATCTATCAAAAAACAAAAACAGGTGGAGGATCAAAGGTCCCCACCTGCTCGTTTTTTACTAATCATTTTTTTAGGTACAATTCCAACGTCTCTTTGGCTATCAGCAAGCTGTGACGGATGTGTGCCCGCATGGTAGCTTCCACTTCCGCAGCGTCTCCTTTGCTAATGGCTTGAAAGATTTGCAGGTGCTCCTCCACCGGTCGCATCGGGACGTAGCCTGGGTTTTTGTACCCTCCGATTCTCCGGTACCGCTCAATCCTGCTGTTTATTTGCTCCAGAAAACGCATCGCTGTATGGTTTCCGCTTAAGTCATGCAAGAGTTGGTGAAAATTGCTGCCGTATTTGACCGTATCTTGATTTCGGTTTTGTTCGGCGGCCCTTCTCATTAACTCCAGTACATCTTCGAGCCGTTGCAGATGCTTGACGGTGACATAGTGGGTGGCTTCACGGGCAAGCAAGCCCTCCAGCACTTCCCGCACCTTGAATATCTCTTCCGCTTCTTCGATCGTAATTGGTGCCACTTGGATTCTTCCGTTTGGCTGTCGGATAATTAATCCTTCCAGCTCCAAACGATAAAGAGCTTGGCGAAGAGGCGTCCGGCTAACTTCCAGGTCCTTGGATAGGTTTTCCTCGATTAGTTGTACGCCGGGAGCATATTCCCACTCTGTAATGGCTCGCTTCACTTCTAAATAGGCAACATCGCTTGCGGAAAGCCTTTTGCTGAACGAAGGTATTTGCATACGGATTATCCTTTCTAAGAGATCATATGGGCACCGGGCGTTTTTCGACAGAACCGGTGGCCCTATCTCACTGAAGGAATCTTTAGCTCATGTAAGGTTGCAACACCGTCTGCAGAATTCCTCCATTGCGATAATATTCAACTTCGACAGCACTGTCAAGACGCACGACCGCCCGGAATTCCACAATCGATTGATCTTGCCGAGCGGCTCTGACCGTTACCTTCTGGCCAGGATCAATTCCATTTTCTACACCTATAATAGCAAAAGTTTCAGTTCCGTCCAAATTGAATCTTTCCGTATGATCCCCTTCCTCGAACTGCAGGGGGAGCACGCCCATGCCCACCAGGTTGCTTCGGTGGATTCTTTCAAAGCTTTCTGCTAAAACGGCCTGGACCCCCAGCAGGAAAGTCCCTTTGGCAGCCCAGTCCCGCGAGCTGCCAGTCCCGTATTCCTTCCCGGCGATAATGATCAGACTGGTCTTGTCTGCCTTGTAGTTCATCGCTGCATCATAGACGGGCATAACTTCTCCGGTCGGCAGATATTTGGTATATCCGCCTTCCTTGCCATCCGACAGTTTATTGCGAATGCGTATGTTGGCAAAGGTTCCCCGCATCATCACATGATGATTGCCGCGTCTCGCTCCATAGGAGTTAAAATCTTTATACTCCACGCCCTTGTCCGACAAAAACAGAGAGGCTGGACTGCTCGGACTAATTCTGCCGGCTGGGGAGATGTGGTCCGTCGTGATCGAATCACCCAGCAGCAGGAGAGCTTTCATTCCGCCAAGCGTAGCTGGTCCCTCTCGTTTTGCAATTTCCTCTGAAAAATAGGGCGCTTTCTGAATGTAGGTAGACTGCTCGTCCCACTTATAAATCATGCCCTCCGGAGCATCGATGGAAGTCCACCTGTCGTTCTCAAACAGATGTTCATACTGCTTACGGAACAGCTCAGGATGCAGCGTGGATGCGATTACTTCTTCGATTTCCTGTGTCTGTGGCCAGATATCCCTCAGGTATACGGCTTGATTGTCATGTCCATAGCCGATCGGCTCGGAGTCAAAATCGATCCGTACCGTACCCGTTAATGCATACACGATGACGAGTGGCGGTGAGGCCAAATAGTTGGCTTTGATCAATGGATGAACGCGGCCTTCAAAATTGCGGTTGCCGCTCAAGACAGAGGCGACCAGCAGTTGGTTCTCCTTGATGACGTCCTCCACTTCGGGGTGCAGCGAGCCGCTATTACCGCAGCAAGTGGCGCACCCGTAGCCATCGATATAGAAGCCGAGCTGTTCCAGATAGGTCAAGAGTCCAGCCTCTTTCAAGTACTGGGCGACGACCGTGGAGCCGGGAGTCAATGTGCTTTTTACATAAGCAGGCTTGCGCAGTCCCAGCTCAATCGCTTTTTTGGCGACCAGACCTGCCGCGATCATTACTGACGGATTGGAAGTATTGGTGCAGCTGGTAATCGCAGCCAGCACGACAGCGCCTGTACTCAGCTCCTCCGATAGAGTTTCCAACTTCACATTTTTCTCCAGTTCGGCTTCCTCCAAGCCGTATCCGCGGTCTGCCACCGGAGCGCTGACGAGCTCGGCAAAGGTTTGTTTCATCCCGGAGAGCTCGATGCGATCCTGCGGCCGTTTTGGACCTGCCAGCGTCGGCTGGATCATACTCAAATCAAGCTCCAGCACAAACGTAAAATCTGGGTCGGGCGCCTCCTCGGTACGGAACAGCCCTTGCGCTTTCAAATAGGCTTCGGCAAGCGGCACATACTCGCCTCTTCCGGTCAGCCGCAAATACTCCATCGCGACCTCATCGGCAGGGAAAAAGCCCATCGTCGCTCCATACTCAGGAGCCATATTGGCAACGGTCGCGCGATCCGCCAAGGATAGATGTTGCAATCCGGGGCCAAAGAATTCCACGAATTTACCGACTACACCCTTTTGGCGAAGCTTGTTGGTGATCGTCAAAGCAAGATCGGTCGCCGTCACGCCCTCTGCCAGCTTGCCTCTCACCTTGATTCCGACCACCTCGGGGATGACGAAGTAGAGCGGCTGGCCGAGCATCGCCGCTTCTGCTTCGATCCCACCCACGCCCCAACCGACGATGCCCAACCCATTGATCATCGGCGTATGCGAGTCTGTCCCGACCAAAGAATCGGGGTAGACCTCTACCGCGCCATCGACCTCTTTGGTCTTTACCGAAGTAGCCAAAGCCTCCAGGTTGACCTGATGTACAATGCCCGATGCAGGCGGGACGACCCGAAAATTTTGAAATGCTTTCTGCGCCCAGCGAATGAACTGATAGCGCTCATGATTGCGCTGATACTCGATCTCCAGATTTTCATGAAAAGCGTCATTCGATCCCGAATGCTCCACGATCAGCGAATGGTCGATGATGAGATCAACCGGTATCTGCGGATTGATCTTCAGCGGATCTCCGCCAGCCTCAAGGACGGCATCACGCATGGCGGCCAGATCAACAATGGCAGGCACACCGGTGAAATCTTGAAAGACGATTCGGGCTGGTTTGAAAGGAATCTCTTTTTTCTTCCACTGTGTGCTTTTCCACTGGGCTAATTCCTCGATGTGCTGCTGCGTGATGTATTTCCCGTCACACTGGCGGATCGCCGCTTCCAACAGGACTTTGATAGAAAAAGGAAGTGAGGCAACCTTAGCCGGTTCAGCTACCTCAACATCATGCAAACTATAGTAGACGTACTCTTTTCCTTCTACTGTCAGCGTTCGTTTCATCATCTCTTCCCCCTTTTACCTTCAGTCAACGTTTCTCGTAATCCAGAATGGTTTTAGCAATCCGATTATCCATGTCTTCGTATTCAAAATACTGTATGGTTTCATACAATTCTTTTCGCGTTTGCATGTCATCCAGTGCATCCCGCTGACTCCCTGATTCCCGAATCAGATGATAGACTCTTTCCATCGCCTTGGCAGCCACTCGCAACGAGGTCACCGGGTAAATCACCATTTTATAACCCCATTCCTCAAATTGCTCGGCGCTGTAGTAAGGCGTTTGGCCGAATTCGGTCATATTTGCCAGTAGCGGAACGCGAATTTCCTCGGCGAATCTTTTAAACTCTTCCTCGGTTTGCAGGGCTTCAGGGAAAATGGCATCTGCCCCGGCCTTTACGTACGCTTTTGCCCGTTTGATTGCAGCATCGATCCCCTCTACCGATTTGGCATCGGTACGGGCCAATATAAAGATGCGATCGCTGGCTTTGCGCGCCGCCTGGATTCGCAGTACCATCTCTTCTTCCGTGACCAGCTTCTTTCCGTTCAAGTGGCCGCATTTTTTGGGTAAATCCTGATCTTCTATTTGAATCGCAGCCGCTCCGGCATCTACCATTTCCCGGACCGTCCGCGTCACGTTCAGTACACTTCCGTAGCCAGTATCGACATCGACCAAAATCGGCAGCCCCGTCGCTCTGGCAATCTCTCTGGTACGCGAGGCAAGCTCAGATAACGTGATCAATCCCAAGTCAGGCAGCCCCAAGCTTGCAGATAAAGCGGCGCCTGACAGGTACAGGGCTTCAAAACCCGATTGTTTGGCCAAGAGAGCAGCCATGGCATCATGTGCGCCTGGGATTTGCAAGATGCCTTTTTCTGATGTCAGACGTGTGCGTAAACGAGTTACCGGATCTTCCTCTTGATTTCTAGTGAGCCAGCTCATGGATTCTCCCCCTTTGTCTTGTTACTTTCCGTTTAGATGGTAAAGTGCGCAAACAGCGTGGTATAATCCGTCTGCTTCTCCAAATTCCACAGATCTTGCAGGGCTTGTTGCTGCTTAGCCGGGCTGAGATATCCTGTGGTCAGCCTCATGAACTTTTCCTCAATTTGTTTATTCGACATCGGATTACCGCGATGGCCGGACGGATGCTTCACCAGTTTTTGCAGCTCTCTTCCGTCCTTTCGCTTAATCGTGATGCGATTCGGGTTGCCGTCAGGATAACCGGCATTCATTTCGTCCGTCACTTCGATGCTGAGGATCGAGGTAAGGCGATCCATTGTCTGTTGATTTGCCAATCTTTCAGGTGCAAAGGTATCCAAGTCGATTTTCCCGTCTTCCAGTGCGGCGATGACGATATAAGGCAGGGAATGATCTGCGGTTTCCCGTGTTTTGGGTGCCCATTTCTGCTTGTCCTTGGCCAAAATATCATAAGCAAGCTGGAAGGTTTCGATGTGGATATGCTCGACATCCTCCATGCTGCCCAAGTCCTTGCGAAGCTCAAGAGCGGCTTCGATGGCGCTTTGGGTCATGTACTCAACTGCCCAGTTCTTCACGTAGGTGATGGTGATACTCGCCGGACTTTCGCATGCATCCAGCTTTCTCACGACACTTTCGTAGTTCAGCTTGCGATTCATCATCTGATAGTTCATGCCCATCGTTCCTTCGAACGGTTCATATGGTCCCTTCATCCCACATTCGGCCAATTGCAGAGCGAATACGGCATTTCTGGCCGCATTGGCAGCCGCGGCACCCTTCCACATGGAGATTTCGCCATTTCTGGTCTGACGCATGGCGGCGTGAGGCACGATAGCCAGGGCCAGAGCCTGCTGCGTTTCCTCCTCGGAGATACCGAGCAGATTGGCACCCCCGACCACGGTAGCCACTGTAATGTAGTTGACATGATCCCAGCCATTTGATTTGAGGCTCGCTTCATCGCAGAAAATGACGCCGATCTCGTATGCTACGGCAATGGCTGTAATCAGACGCTGCACGGAGATACCGCGCTCTTCTGCCAAGGCCAGCAATGGGGCAATCACATCACTGGGATGGAGCGGCTCGACCGAAAGATATGTGTCGTTATAATCTAGATAGCGTATAGCCGTACCATTGGCGAAGGTAGCGTGATC
>JARDZO010000449.1 GCA_029240815.1 Brevibacillus sp. | reverse complement strand
TGAAGTGACGATCCGGGTCAATAACGAGGAATTTACTATAAGAGAGGGAGAGTCCATTAAGTTTAAAGCAGATCGCGAGCATGCCTACCATAATTCCGGTGAATTAGTAACGCGGCTGAGCATGGTGATCTACTATCCTGCGTAGAGTACGAGATCAAATGAAATGCTGTATTGTGACGATATGGAAATTCAAACTGTGCCCCGTAAGCTTGACGAGCTTATGGGGCATTTTGCTCATTAAACACTTTCTGGCACGTCCATCAAAAACAGTCTGGGCTAAGAGCAAATACATACAAATAGACATTTCCTGGTGCAATAGGCAGCCGGTTTTTTCAACGTATAGGTACATTCCGGAGTGCATGGCGAAGTACCTCGGCGTCCGTTTCTAGCATAGCTTCGGTAATAATTTTGATGGCAGCATCGCCCTTATTCTATTTTGTTTGTACATTCAGAAAATTCCATAAAGAGTATTTATTTGCCGATAGGTTTATGGTATAACAAAAAGAAGTTAATAATTCTTTTATTAATAAAAAAGGAGCATTTAGTTCTTCTTGCGATAGAGTGTGACTATTAGCTAGCTAGTGGCGTTTTTTCGTAAATGCAAGGAGAGCACTTTCGCCTAAGATTCAAGCAATTGCTACCATGTTCCGGGATCAAAGAAGGAGGGTTTTTTGTTGAAAAAGATTCAGAGAAAGAGATTTTTGAAAGCGGGGGCTTTCGCATTGGCCACGTTGCTAATGCTGAGTGCTTGTAGCAGCGGCGGCACCAGTGATCCGCAGCAAGGCAAAGGGGACACATCTGCAGAAGGACAACAAGAAAGCGGAACCCCCGTATCGGGTGGAACGATTACGATCGCGTTTGATCGGGAACCAGATACGCTTGATGTGCACAAATCGACTGGGGCGAGCGTCGTCGATGAGATTGCCCAATTCATGGGTGGTTCCCTCGTGTATATGGATCCATCTACACATGAAGTAAAGCCTTATCTGGCAGAAAGCTACAAGATTTCTGAGGATGGGAAGACGTGGACCTTTACGATTCGGTCAGGCATCACGTTCCAGGACGGTACGCCGTTTACGGCAGGTGCTTACAAGGCGACGCTCGATCGCATCCTGGATCCGAAGACAGACGCGAAAAGCACGATTGCTTTGATTGACGCGATTAAACAGGTAAAAGCTCCAGATGATAAAACACTGATCCTGGAATTGAAAGAGCCGTTTGCACCGCTCATGTTCAATTTGACGGTCAATGGGTGGCTGCAGCCCTTATCGATTCAGGCAATTGAAAAAGGGGGCGCTGACTACGGACGAAATCCGGTTGGGCTCGGTCCATGGAAGTTTGAGAGCTGGCAGCCTGGTGAATCGATCACCTTCACGCGCAACGATCAATTTAAGTGGCCAGAAGACTTTTATACGAATAAAGGTGCCGTGCACCCAGACAAGCTGGTTGCCAAGTTCATCAAGAACAGACAAACCATGATGGCTGCACTTGATAGCGGTACCATCGATGTGGCGACGCTCGTACCTGCCAAGGACGCGAAGAAGTACAAGGAGAACGAAATATTCGAAGTATTGGAACAAATGAAGACGGGTATGGGCTTGTATTTGAACATGAACCAGAAAAACGAAACCTTGCATGATCTCCAAGTGCGTAAGGCGCTCAACATGGCGATCAACAAAGACGCGATCATCCAATCGGCTCTGCAAGGAGAAGGCGTTCCAGCCTACGGTCCACTTCCGCCAACCATTATGGGATATGACAAAGAGGTTGAATCCTATGGCTACAAGTACAATGTGGACGAAGCGAAAAAGCTGCTGGATGCGGCAGGGTATGTCGCAAATGCATCCGGTGTGAGGGAGAAAGACGGGAAAGCAATGGAATTTACCATGCTCTCCGTGGAAAGCAAGTCCAAAGAATCACAGCTCATTCAGGCGATGTTAGGAGAGCTCGGTATCCAAGTGAAGATTAATACGATGGAGCCTGGCGCAATGATGGAAGCGGAGCTGAAAGGTGAGTTTGATCTGGCAGTAGGGGGCTACTCTTACTTTGATCCTGACATTCTGTATTTGTTCTTCCACTCCAACCAAATCGGTGGCTTTAACTATGCATCGATTCAGGATGAAACGTTTGATCAACTCGTTGTCAAAGGAAGAAACACGATCGATCCCGAGGAACGTAAAAAGATTTACGCAGAAGCGCAAAAGCGAATGGTTGAACAAGCGTATATCGTGCCTATTTATGTGGACAAGCAATTTACGGTTGTAAACAAGCGTGTGAAAGGCGTGGGCTACAATATCGATCGTTTGCAACTAAACGACAGCTGGGTGGGCCAATAATGAGGCAATATCTCTTAAAACGACTGATGTCCGGGCTGATTGTCTTGGTTGGAGTATCTCTTTTCTCTTTCGCTCTGATTCACCTCATTCCCGGAGATCCAATACGCATCATGCTCGGGGAAAAGGCAACGAAAGAGCGAGTCGAACAATTGCGTGAACAGATGGGGCTGGACAAGCCCCTAGTCGTTCAATATGTGAACTATGCCACGGGCGTATTAAAAGGAGACCTGGGTATTTCCCTGAAAACGAGTCGACCAGTAAGTTTGGAAATTGCCCAGCGCTTTCCAGCCACGGTGAAGATGGCATTGTCCGGAATGGTCGTCGCGATTGTAGCAGGGGTGATCATGGGTATCCTCGCTGCAAAGTACAAAGATACCTATATCGATTATGCCATTATGAGTTTGGCAACTCTGGGCATGTCCCTGCCAAGCTTTTGGTTGGGCTTGCTGGTGATCATGGTGTTTGCTGTAAAGCTCGGCTGGTTTCCGGTTGCAGGTGGGACAGGCTTCAAG
>JARDZO010000196.1 GCA_029240815.1 Brevibacillus sp. | reverse complement strand
GCTATCCTCTCCGGAACCTTCGTAGCGATCCTGAACAACAGTTTGATCAACGTTGCCCTCCCTACCATGGTGAACATCTTTGGATCTACGACAGACACCATGCAGTGGGTACTGACGGGATACATGCTGGCGAACGCCGTCATGATTCCGATGAGTGGCTCTTTGTCAGCCAAGTTTGGAGCAAAAAGAGTCTTCGTGATTTCACTCGCGTCCTTTACCATTTCATCCGTGCTCTGTGCGTTGGCGTGGAGCGACACATCGTTGATTGCGTTCCGCGTCGTACAAGGTGTGAGCGGCGGTATGATCATGCCGATTGGGATGTCGATGATTTACATGATCGTCCCTCGTGAAAAGATTGGGATGGCTTTAGGGATTTTCGGGATTGCCTCGATGACAGCGCCTGCTCTCGGGCCGACGCTGGGTGGCTATTTGATTGAGTTTTTAAGCTGGCAGTTTCTGTTTCTGGTAGGTGTACCATTTGGGATTTTCGCAGTCATCATGAGTATGATGCTATTAAAGGAAACCCCGAAAAAGCCCGACCTCAAATTTGACTTTCTAGGTGCTTTTCTGGCGATCGTCGGATTTGGTTGCCTCTTACTCGCCTTTAGTAAAGGGCAGGCAGAGGGATGGACGTCGTTCTTCATCGTCGGACTGTTTTTTATCGCCATTATGAGTCTCGTCCTGTTTGTCTGGGTGGAGCTGGGAAAAGATCAGCCGCTGCTTGACTTACGCTTGCTCAAGATTCCGGTGTTCTCTATCAGCATCCTGACATCCGGTTTTGTCATGATGGGGATGATGGGCGGGATCTTCCTGATGCCGATCTTCCTGCAAAACATTCAAGGTCTGACCGCGATGGAGTCTGGTATCTTGTTGATGCCACAATCGATTGCCATGGCCTTAATGATGCCGATCAGCGGGAAGTTGATGGATAAATACGGCGTCGGTCCGATTGGTCTCATTGGTTTGACGATCATGAGTGTGACCACCTATGAATTGCATAATCTGGCTTCAGATAGTATGCATTCGTGGATGAACATGATTTTAACCATTCGCGGGCTCGGGATTGGATTATGTATGATGACATTATCAACCGTTGGGATGAACGCTGTACCACGAACAAGTGTAGGGGATGCGTCTCCGCTCTCAAACGTATTGCGGCAAGTGTTGAGTTCGTTTGCGATCGCGATCCTGACTGTGATCATGCAAGCGCGACAAACGTTCCATATGTCAGTCATCACCGACAACATGAATACGGATGTGGCGACGCAATTACTTGCTGGTCTATCAGGACTATACACGCAGGTTGGGGTAGATGCGGCTAGCGCAACAGGGGGAGCGAGCACGATCCTGTATGGCGTATTGGCAAAAGAGGCTTTGGTCGAGGGGATTGGAGATACATTCCTCGTATCGGCGATCCCGATTGTATTATCCATTCCACTCCTGTATTTCCTGCATAAAAAGCCGAAAAAAGGACCAGAACAGCCAAAAGAACAAAAACCAGCAGCGTAATGCTTGCTGGTTTTTTTGCGCAGGAAAAAAGCCACTCTGATGGAGTGGCTTGATGCAATTCAAGATGAAATGACTTTGGCAATCCAGTAGACGATACGGCCGACGATGTAGCCGAGCAAGATCGTCCATCCAATCTTGGACCAGACACTGAGGCCCTTTACGTATTCACGCAAGCTTTTCCGGGGCTGCTGATTGTTGTTCAACGGTTGTCACTCCTTTGGCGGCTTGATTGAAACGAATAAACAGGTAGATCCCAGCGAGAATAATCAGACCGCCGATCCATTGTGGCAAAGTTACGACTTCACCCAGAATAAAGTAAGCTAATATTGCAGTGCCAATGGGCTCTCCCAGGATACCCATAGAAATTGTCGTCGTATTGATCCACTTGATGATCCAGTTGAAGATGGAGTGACCGAGCAAAGTCGGGAACAGAGCGAGACAGAAAAACCATCCCCAGTCCGCAGCCGGATACCCTACCAGCGAATAGCCCAGCACTAGATCGTATCCGATGAGAATGACGCTTGTTGCCGAGTATACAACCAAGGTGTAGGCAAAAGAGGACATGTGCTGTCGGACGTATTGTCCCACCAACCAGTAACCCGTCACAGTAACCGCGCCGAGCAGAGCGAGGAAGTCACCCCATAGGGCCATGCCGCCTACGCGAAAATCACCCCAGCCAATGACGAAGCTGCCCACAATCGCAAGCAATCCACCTGTCAGTGCGAGCAGACGTACACGTTCCCCGAAAAAAAAGTATCCTCCGATGAAGGCGAAAAGGGGCTGCAATGTTACCAGAACGGTCGAGCTGGCAACAGACGTGTAGTTCAGAGACTCAAACCAGAGCAGGAAATGGCTGGCTAAAAAGACGCCTGACAAGATGCAAAGCAGCCATACTTTCTTGGTCAGCTTGCCGATTTCTGCCAGGGCACCCCGGTTCCATGCTAAGAGCGGGAGCGTCAGGATGACCGAGAACAAGAGTCGGTAAGTCGCGATGATCGGAGCGGGAGCATCGGACAGTTTCACAAAAATTGCCGAAGTAGAGACGGCGATAACCCCCAGAAACAATGCCAAATACGGGGGGAACAACGGTTTATCCAATGATTTTTCCATGAGTGCACCTTCTTATATGGGGGGAAGTCACGATGTTCTCTATTGTAACGTCAGGCTGAAAAATTCACAATGTTATGCTTACCCAGTTGGCTGAAAGGTTTACTTTCGATCTGGAAATCCTACAAGAATGAAAAAACGTATCCTTATATTCGCTACCCTGATGGTATGGACAGTCTGTTTTCCCGTTCAAAGCATGGCGATCCCGTTTACCCCGATCAACATGCTCATCGATGTCGGACATGGAGGTGTCGATTCGGGCACGTCATTCGGCAATATGTTTGAAAAAGATATCAATCTGCAGATTGCCAAACGTCTCTATCAGCAACTGACAGAAACAGGCTACCGTGTTGCCCTCAACCGTCAAGAAGACATCGCGTTGAGTGATGAGAATCGCTGGCTTAATTCGCGTTCCCGCCACATTCGCGACCTCGCACAGCGCAGAAATTTAGCAAAAGAACTCACTCCCCAGATGATGCTCAGCTTGCATGTGAACTGGTCTTCGGACAAGCGTCGTCGAGGTCCCGTTGTCCTGTATCAGAGTAATGAACAGAGCTTTATGCTCGCGCAACTGGTGCAGGACTCCCTCAACCGACTGGCAGGAACTCATGACAAGCCAGTAAAGGGGGGAACATACTACGTGCTGAAGCACAGCTATTGCCCGACCATCATTGTGGAAATGGGATTCATTAGTAACGCCAGGGACAGAGACATGCTGACGGATCCCAAAGGACAAGAAAAAATCGCTCAGGCCATCAAGACAGCCGTGAGCGAATATGCGACTCTTACCGGTAACTTGAAGATGGAGGCGAAGACAGAAGAAAGCTTTTGGAAGATGCTAGTGGAACGATGGGTGAACTAATTGGGAAACGGTGACAAACTCGGCCTCCTTCTGTAATCGCGGGATGTACTGGCGCAGAACGGAGGCAGTTTTCTTGCCTGGAGGTCCGACGTGCCCAATCGAAATGCATTGAGGGTGAGTCCGAATGTGTTTGTATATTCTCTCCATTTGCTGGGTAATATGTGGGACCGAATAGACATCATCGAGGAAGATTTGGTTTTCTGCATGCGGGACACCCATCTCTTCTGCCAGCTTGATCGCGACGCTCTTGTCTGTGGTTTTGCTGTCTAGGTAGATGAGTCCTCGCTCCTTGACGACTCCCATGATGATTCGCATGATATGTTCATTTGCCGTGATTTTTGAGCCCATATGGTTATTCATCCCGACAGCATGTGGGACATCGTCGATCGCTTTTTGAATGCGCTGCTTAATTTCCTCATCAGAAAGATCCGTGGTGATAGCTCCGGGGCCCAACCACGACTTTTTTCCTTTATTCGGCTCCATAGGCATATGGACGAAGACCGCATGTCCTTTATGATGGGCTAGCTCGGCATCCTGTTTGGTGCTGGACATGAAGGGCATGACAGCCACAGTCAACGGAACAGGGAGCTCCAATATTTCCTCCGTACCTGTCATGTTATTCCCGAAATCGTCAATGACAAAGGCAATCACCTTTTTTCTTGGATTCGCCGTCTCTTGGATCGGGGAGATTGGGGAAGGAGGAGCAGTAGCAATTGCCAACGAGTTTGTACATAGAAGAAAGAGAATGGCCACAGCGAAGAGGGGGATGTACTTTATCCGTGTCGTCCAATACATGGGATCGCCTTCCTTTTTCATTTTTTCTTAGTCTGTTCTAGCGTTTGTTTCTTTGCCCGACGATATCCACAGACTGGCTTCAATGCCCCCACTATGTTACGATTAAAGATAGTAGTTTTGTAACGAGAGGGGTCGGATTGCTTGAGCCATTTTGTATTGATTGACGGAAATAGTATCGCCAATCGTGCGTTTTATGCGTTGCCGCTCCTGTCCACGTCGGCAGGATTGCACACCAATGCTGTGTTGGGATTCACGACCATGCTGTTAAAGGTCTTGGAGGAAATGAAGCCTACGCATATCATGGTTGCGTTTGATGCGGGCAAAGTGGTGTTCCGCCATAGTGAATATGCCGATTATAAAGGAGGGCGTGCAAAAACGCCGCCGGAGCTGTCCGAGCAGTTTCCGCTGATTCGCGAGCTGTTGGATTCTTTCTCCATCAAACGCTTTGAGTTGGAAGGCTATGAGGCAGATGATATCATCGGTACCTTGACCAAAACGGCAGATGAGCAGGACTGGAAAACGACCGTGATCACGGGTGACAAGGACATGCTTCAGCTCGTATCGGAGCATGTTTCAGTGGCGTTGACACGCAAGGGCGTCAGCGAAATCGAGTTGTACACCCCGCAGGAAATTCAGGAAAAGTACGGTCTGAAGCCGTTGCAAATAATAGACCTCAAAGGGTTAATGGGTGATACGTCAGACAATATTCCAGGCGTACCGGGTGTCGGTGAGAAGACGGCCCTGAAGCTGTTGCACGAGTACGGTTCTGTAGAAGAAGTACTCGAAAATATTGATCGCGTATCCGGCAAAAAACTGCAGGAAAACCTCCGCGAGAACGTGGACAAGGCCAAAATGAGTAAGGAACTGGCGACAATTCTGAGAGAGGCGCCGGTCGAGCTGGATGTGCAAGAGACCGGATATACCGGTTATGACGGCGTGTCCTTGAGCGAGTTCTTTAAAAAGATGGAATTCAAGTCGCTCCTGTCCAAAATTAAGGTAGATACGCCAGACGACGGACAAGCTGCAAATGCTGCTCCTTTTCAATATGAAGTGATTTCTGAGGAAACTGTGGAGAAATTCACGGACAAGCTGACATCACCAATGGCTGTCTACGTGGAGATGGATGGAGACAACTACCACCATTCTCCAATCGTTGGTTTTGGATTGTCGGCGGACGATGTAAATTTGTTTGTCCCATGGGATGTGGCAAAGGAATGGAAGGCGTTTTGTCAGTGGCTGGCAGACGGCTCCCAGGAAAAATGGACATTCGATGGCAAGCGTGACACCGTTGGACTCGCATGGCATGAGCTGGACATCAAAGGCATCAACTTTGACGTTTACCTGGCGTCCTATTTGCTGAATGCGACAGAAAGCAACCCGACGCTGGACTCCATCGCTTCCCAGTACGCCGAGGTACGGGTGCGCTCTGATGAAGAGGTGTACGGAAAAGGGGCAAAGAGGCTTTTGCCAGAGATAGATGTACTCAGCGAACACGCGGCACACAAAGCGGCGGCGATCTGGCAGTGCGTACCGGTATTGCGCGAGCAGCTGACTGAAAACCAGATGAATGAGCTGTTGAACGATCTCGAAGCACCACTCAGCATGGTCCTCGCTCTCATGGAAAAGCAGGGTATCAAGGTAAACCGTGATCGACTCGCTCAAATGGGAGCCGAGCTGGATACCAAGCTGGAGGAGCTGACCAAGCAGATTTACGAGCTCGCTGGCACGACTTTTAATATCAATTCGCCGAAACAACTGGGCGAAATTTTGTTTGATGTGCTCGATCTGCCGGTATTGAAAAAAACCAAGACCGGACCATCTACCAGTGCCGATGTCTTGGAAAAGCTGGCACCGTATCATCCGATTATCGACGCGATTCTGACCTTCCGCCAGCTGGGCAAGCTGCGGTCCACCTATATCGAAGGACTGACCAAGGAAATTCACAGCCAGTCGAGCAAAGTGCACACGCTGTACAACCAGGCAACGACGGCGACGGGGAGACTGTCCAGTACTGAGCCCAACCTGCAAAATATTCCGATCCGAATGGAAGAGGGACGCAAGATTCGCGAAGCCTTCATCCCGTCCGAGGATGGCTGGTACATGCTGGCAGCAGACTATTCCCAGATCGAGCTGCGCATCTTGGCGCACATCTCAGGCGATGAAAACCTGATCGACGCTTTCCGCAATGGCATGGACATTCACACGCGGACGGCGATGGACGTTTTCGGTGTAAGCGAGGAAGAGGTTACATCCTTGATGCGGCGTCAGGCAAAGGCAGTCAACTTCGGAATCGTGTACGGCATCAGTGACTACGGACTGTCACAGAACTTGAACATTACCCGAAAAGAAGCGGGCGATTTTATCGAACGTTATTTCTCTGTCTTTGCAGGTGTCAAACAATGGATGGAGGAAATCGTCAAGCAGGCCAAGCAGGACGGCTTTGTCACGACGCTCTTGAACCGACGTCGCTATCTGCCTGACATCCGGAGCAGCAACTTTAATCTGCGTTCCTTTGCAGAGCGGACAGCGATGAATACTCCGATCCAAGGGACTGCTGCTGACGTGATCAAGCTTGCGATGATCCGTATGCAGGAAGCCCTGCAAGAAAAGGGTCTGGCGAGCCGCATGCTGCTGCAGGTACACGATGAATTGGTCTTCGAGGTGCCGCAGGAGGAACTGGAGACGATGAAAAAACTGGTGCCCGAGGTCATGGAAAGCGCATTGGAGCTTCATGTTCCACTCAAGGCAGATGTGAGCTTTGGGCACAGTTGGTATGATGCCAAGTAGGCTTTCCGATGGCGTGAGAGACTGACAGCGAGAGGAGGAGGCATATGCCGGAATTGCCAGAGGTAGAAACGGTAGTCCGTACGCTGGGTGGACTGGTTGTCGGCAAGCAGATCGAGCGAGTGAGCGTTCTCTTGCCGAGAATCATCCGTACGCCTGATGACGTGGAGGAGTTCAAATCTCAGCTTAAGGGACAGACGATCCACACGATCAAACGTCGGGCGAAGTTCATTCAATTTTTTCTGGATCAGGATGTACTCATTTCACATTTGCGGATGGAAGGAAGGTACGGCCTGTATGAGGCAGAGGAACCGGTGGAAAAACATACCCATGTCATCTTCCACTTTACCGATGGGACGGAGCTGCGCTATCGGGACGTTCGTCAGTTCGGAACGATGGACGTATACCCTCTGGGGATGGAAACGACGACAGGCCCCCTTTCCAAGCTCGGTGTAGAGCCGCTGGATGAGAACTTTACCGCGGATGTCCTGCGCCGGCTGTTAAAAGATCGTCCAACAAAAATCAAGCCGCTGCTGCTGAACCAGGAATGTATTGTTGGACTGGGGAATATTTATGTGGACGAGTCACTTTTTAAAGCAGGGATTCACCCTGAGCGGCCTGCGGGCAAGCTGACCAAAAAACAGGTGGATCTCCTGCATGAGAGTATCGTTGCCACGCTGTCGGAAGCAGTGGACCAAGGCGGCAGCTCGATCAAGTCGTACGTCAACGGGCAGGGAGAGATGGGGATGTTCCAGCAATCCCTCATGGTGTACGGGCGTAAGGATGAGCCTTGTGTCAACTGTGGGACGGAGATTGTCAGGTTTGTCGTGGGGGGCAGGGGCACCCATATTTGTCCCGTTTGTCAGAAAAAGTAACGACTATTTTCTAGGAGAGGAGGATGGGCATGATATTAGGATTGACTGGCGGGATCGCTACGGGAAAAAGCACTGTCACAGGTATGCTGCGCGAGCGGGGCATTCCTGTCATTGACGCTGATCAGATTGCCAGAGAGGTCGTGGAACCGGGCAAGCCTGCTTACGAAGCCATCGTGCGCCACTTTGGACGGGAGATTTTACTGAATGATGCACAAATCGACCGCAAAAAGCTGGGAGAGGTCGTGTTTTCCGATGAGGCCGAGCGCCAAAAGCTGAATGCGATCATCCATCCAGAGGTACGTCGTGTCATGAGGGAAGAAGCAGAGGCGGCTGAAGCCAACGGGGCTGAGATCGTGTTTATGGACATCCCGCTCTTGTTTGAGAGCAAGCTGCAGTACATGGTGGAAAAGATCGTGGTCGTATACGCACCCCCGGATATGCAGCTCGCCCGGATGATAGAACGGGATGAACTGGAGGAGGAGCAGGCACAAAAACGGCTGCGCGCCCAGTTCCCGATCGATCAAAAGAAAACGGAAGCGGACTTCTTAATTGACAACTCCACGTCGAGAGAAGAGACAGAACGGCAAGTAGAGAAGATGCTGTCTGTGATTCGTACGGAGTTGAAATCATGAAGCTCGGTCGTCGAGCAGCGCTTATTTTGCTCATTTTGATGAGCGTCTTTTTGCTGCTCAATACTCCTTTGGTCTGGAAGTGGATGTATCCGATCAAGTTTCAGGGAGAAATCGTTACCGCGTCTCAGAAATATAAGGTGGATCCTTATCTCATTTTGGCTGTAATCCGGTCCGAGAGCGGGTTCAAGACGGATCGTGTCTCGAAGAAGGGAGCGGTCGGGTTGATGCAGATTATGCCTGATACAGCGGCGTGGATTGTCCAGCAAGCCGGCTTTCAGCCCAAGGACGATCAATATTTGTACGATCCGGTCATGAACATTCACATCGGGACGTGGTACTTGAACTTTTTGCTCAATCGATACGAAGGCGATCTGGTCAAGGTGATCGCAGCGTACAACGCAGGACCGGGGAAAGTCAGCGGGTGGCTGTCTAATGAGCAGTGGAGCGGACAGCGTGAGCATATTGAGGACATCCCGTTCGGAGAGACGCGGCAGTATGTTCAGCGTGTCCTCTACTATCATGATCGATACAAAAACATATATGATATTGATTTGCAATGAAAGCCGCTTTCTTTTCAAAAGAAGGCGGCTTTTGTCCTACTATCGGAAAGTATAAATTCCTAGGAAAAAAAGATGAGCTTATCAATATAGCTGGGGTGGGGAGAAGGCCGAGGAAAAAGGGGAAATAAGCGGAAGATCTTTGGAACACCAACCAAGGCGCAATAGAAAAAACGGAACACGCTTTTAAGCGTCCACCTCTGAGAAGCTTCCTGAGATGGCTGCTTTGGACGCGGTTTCGTTTTTTGCATGGAGGCGGACAGGGATGACCCCCAGCAGGTGTTCCTATGAAGCTGAAGCGTTTTCCCCTTTTTCCTCTCCTCCACCACAGTCTGACCGAGTGAGAAAAGGGTGTATTTCTTATACCAAGAGCAAGATAAAGGAAAACACATTGAAAAAAATAGGAGGGGAAATCGTCCAAATATTTATTTTTCAGTAAAACACATTGATAATTGTGTCATACTTATTATAATGAAAGTAACAGAACAGCGTAACTTAATTGCGAAAGGGGTTTCTATATGACAATCAAAATTGGTATCAATGGTTTCGGCCGTATTGGGCGCATGGTATTCCGCCGCGCTATTCAGGACCCCAACATCGAAATCGTCGCGATCAACGCCAGCTATCCTGCGGAGACGCTCGCTCATTTGTTGAAATACGACACGATTCATGGACGCCTACAAAATAAAGTGGAAGTACAAGACAACAAGATCCTCGTAGATGGCAAACCGACCGTAGTGCTCTCCGACCGTGATCCGCTCAAACTGCCTTGGGGCGAATTGGGTGTGGAGATCGTCGTAGAAGCTACTGGCAAGTTCAAGGACCGTGAAGGCGCTGGCAAGCATCTGCAAAGCGGCGCGAAAAAAGTAGTCATTACAGCACCGGCAAAAGAAGAAGACGCAACGATCGTGATGGGTGTAAACGATGCAATCTACGACCACGCAAACCATCATATCGTCTCCAACGCTTCTTGCACCACCAACTGTCTGGCTCCAGTAGCAAAAGTGCTGAATGACGCATTTGGCATCGAACAAGGCTTGATGACTACCATCCATTCGATCACCAACGACCAAGTGAACATCGACAATCCACATAAAGACCTGCGTCGTGCACGGGCTGCTGGCGAATCTATCATCCCGACGACGACAGGTGCTGCACGTGCGGTAGGAAAAGTATTGCCAGAGCTGAATGGCAAGCTGAACGGTTTCTCCCTGCGTGTACCGACTCCTAACGTTTCCGTCGTGGACTTGGTTATCAACACCAAGAAATCGGTTACAGTGGAAGAAGTCAATCGCGTCCTGCGTGAAGCGAGCGAAGGCAACATGAAAGGCTACCTGGAATTCTGCGATGAGCCTCTCGTTTCCAGCGACTTCAATGGCAACGAAAACTCTTCAATCGTCGACGGACTGTCCACTATGGTTATGGGTACGAACCAAGTGAAAGTGATCGCTTGGTACGACAACGAGTGGGGCTACTCCTGCCGCGTCGTTGACCTGGTGCGCCACGTCTCCGAAATGCACAACCAAGCGACAGCAAAAGAGGCAGCCCAAGCGACAGCAAAAGAGGCAGCGGCTGCTGGCGTCAACTAATTGCGCGTCACAGGCTACCAGCTCTTCATGAAAATAGCAAACCCCTTTGCGTAAGATGGTATTATCCCCTTTAGGTAGACAGTAAAAAGAAAGCCCTTTACTGTTTACTTGGAGGGGAATTTTTATGAGCAGTACTAAAAAGACGTATTCTCTTGAATACAAACATCATGTAGTGGAATGTTTCGAGCAAGGGACTACCTATAGGGAGATCAAAGAAACATACGGTCTTGATTTAAGGATGTTCCGCAGATGGGTTAGAAAATACAGAGATGATGGATTGAAAGGCTTAGAGGATCGTAGAGGGAGAACAAGAAAAACAGAGGGGACTCGTGAAAAATCTCTTCCCCCAGAGGAGAAAATACAGCGGCTTGAGGCAGAGGTAGAATTCTTAAAAAAGCTCTTAGAAGCCAGAAGGGAGGGAAAAAGACCAGGAAGAAAACGGTAGAATTTAAGATCATTACGGATTTGGCTAAACGGTTTCCTGTTTCACTTCTTTGTAAGATTGCTCAAGTTTCAAGAAGCGGCTATTATAAATGGCTGCGCTACCAAGAGTATCCGTCCCAAAGGCAGAAGGAAGAACAAAAGCTAAAAATGATCATCACGGCTGCTTATCAAAGATTTAAAGGCATTTATGGGTACCCACGGATACAAGCTTGGCTCCACAAAAAATACGGCATTCATATCAATCACAAACGCGTGTATCGACTGATGAAGGAATTGGGAATTCAAGCACGCATTCGGAAAAAACGTAAGTTTTTTGGCCGAAGAGAGCAAGTTATCGTTTCCGAAAATAAATTAAATCGTGATTTTGCTGCTTCACGTCCTCTGGAGAAATGGGCAACGGACATTACGTTTGTAATGTTTAATGGACGTCGTCTGTATCTGTCGGTCATTTACGATCTATTCAATAATGAGGTCGTTGCTTACCGGATCAGCAAACGAAATGACCTAAAGCTTGTAATGGATACCGTAAAAGCAGCTATTAAAAAAAGAGATGTGAGTGGCGTACTCTTGCACAGTGATCAAGGATACCAATACACATCCAAAAAATATAACGAATTACTTCAAGCATCTAATATTACGGTTAGTATGTCAAGGAAGGGAAAATGCCTAGACAACGCTTGTATCGAAGGCTTTTTTAGCCATCTCAAGACAGAATGTTTGTACGTAAACACTTTTACGCAGGATGAAGAGGTACAAAAGGCCATAAAACAATATATTCATTTTTATAATAACGAGCGTATTCAAGTCCGTTTAAACAATCTGAGCCCGGT
Source organism: Brevibacillus sp. (assembly GCA_029240815.1). The sequence goes on along the minus strand of JARDZO010000196.1, from coordinate 965 downwards.
ACAATACCGAGCTCAAATTGCCTAGTGTTCACTAAAAATAATGTAATAGACTTTGAAAATGTAGTTGTAGACTAAGAAAATAATTGAGCCATTACGCTAACGGACAGGATATTAAAATAAAAACCCTCAATATTAGAGGGTTACAACTTCCTAGTTTTTGGAAAAGTGAACCCAATCTCTCCCTTGGAGAGCACTCATTTTTTTAAAGAAAATTTGAGCTCGAGTATTATCAGTAGATGTGATCCAAGTCATGTTAGCATATCCATGTTCTTGTGAGTATTTATGACATTCTAAAAAAAGTTGTGTTTCCACTTCTGTATCTCTAAATTGCTCAATTACAAAAAGGTCGTTCATAATGGTGATTTTATCTGCTTTCATAGTGCTATAAGTAAAGAATAATGTAGCAAAACCGACCAACTTTCCATTTAATTCTGCTACAAACTGTATACCATTCTGCTTCTCAAACAGGGTTTGAATCAAATTATGAATTTTTTCGATAGGTGGCCAAGGGTTTTGATAAAAACCAACTATGTAATCATGCATTAACTCGGTCAAACTGCCTACATCTTCAGGTTCAGCATTTCTTATGACAACTGACATTATAATCCTCCCATTTTTTAATAGTACGTAATTATATTCTATATTATATTCAGTATTATATTCGTATACAACGGTTCTTGTTCTAAGCTGTGTGTATTCAACTAACGGGTACGATATTTCAATAAAAACAGCGGTGAGTTTAAGACTTTATTATCAGGTCTTAAGTCGCCGCTGTTTCATGTATTACGCTTAGTCTAAAACTTAATTTTCAACGAACGCCTAAACGAGGGCTTGTTTCAAACTGTCTACTTGACAGGGGTAAGACCAAGAAACAGCAAAGGGGTTTTTCTTGCGTATCCGTTCAATTGTCAGGAAGTCGTCTCATTCGATACATCGTTCATTCGGAACAAGTCATCATCTTCGAA
>JARDZO010000195.1 GCA_029240815.1 Brevibacillus sp. | reverse complement strand
AAACCCCTTTGCATATGTCTTGTAAGCGTTGTTAATTCTTTTAATAGGGAATATTCAATCATTAAAGGGTTTTTGAGAGTCGTAATCGATCCAATCCGCCTGCAGCACGATTGCGTGTCGGAATAAGTGTAATGTAGTGCCTCATGGGTACAAGCCTCCTTTGTAAAAAGGTGTCGTGATTTGCTGCACACAACCATCTAGCAAGTGATATGCCAACCTATGAGGTTTCGTCCAGAGACGTCTGTCCCATCACCTATGACGTTGTGAGACGGGCCTGAATCTATGCAAAAAATCATAGACTACCCAACAATGAATAATCGATAGACAGCTAACTAGGTAAATCTACATCATCAAACGGATTGGCACATGACTTGCTATATGGCTAGAGCGAGCATCAAAATAATGGGTCATGAGGTGTTAACATGTCGGTGCAAGCGAAAGAGATCATCCAGACAGAAGAGGAGAGTCCACTGAAGGAGTTTCAGTTGCATTTGCGCGAGGCGTGCGAACTATTGCATTATTCGGAATCCGTTTACGAGCTGTTGAAGGAGCCATTGCGCTTTTTTACAGTCCGGATTCCCGTTCGGATGGACAACGGGAGGACAGAGGTATTCACCGGCTTCCGTGCGCAGCATAATGATTCAGTGGGTCCGACAAAAGGGGGCATCCGCTTCCATCCTGAGGTGACGGCGGATGAAGTGAAAGCGCTCGCTGGTTGGATGAGTCTAAAGTGTGGAATCGCCGAACTGCCCTACGGAGGAGGAAAGGGTGGCGTCATCTGCGATCCACGTCAAATGAGCATGACGGAATTGGAACGGCTGAGCCGGGGGTATGTGCGGGCCGTCAGCCAGATTGTGGGGCCAACCAAAGACATCCCTGCTCCCGATGTGTTTACCAATCCGCAGATTATGGCCTGGATGATGGATGAATACAGTGAAATCCGCGAGTTCGAATCACCTGGCTTCATCACCGGCAAACCGCTGGTGCTGGGAGGATCTCTTGGACGGGAAACGGCCACATCCAAAGGGCTTTTCCATATTTTCAACCTCATCAGCCGTATGAAGGGGATCAGAATCGAGCAAGCGCGTGTAATCATTCAGGGCTTTGGCAATGTGGGCAGCTATCTCGCTCACTTTTTACACGCGAAGGGAGCCAAAATCGTGGGAATCGGTGATGCGAATGGAGCGATCTTCGACGAAAACGGCCTGGATATCCCGTATTTGATGGAGCGCAGGGATTCGTTTGGTACGGTTACCCATCTTTTCGAGGACAAGATCAGCAATGGCGAGCTGCTGGAGCAGCCATGCGATATCTTGATTCCCGCCGCACTCGGAGGCGTCATTACCAAGGAAAATGCGGAGCGGCTGCAATGCAAGATCGTCATCGAAGCGGCGAATGGGCCGACGACAGCGGAGGCAGAAGAAATCTTGCAAGGGCGGGATATCACCGTGGTACCCGACATTTTGGCCAATTCGGGAGGGGTCATCGTCTCGTATTTTGAGTGGGTGCAGAATAATCAGGGATTCTATTGGGACGAGGAGACCGTGGATAAGCTGCTCCAGGAAAAAATGGAGGCAAGCTTCCGAAAAGCCTACGATACCTCACTCTCCTATCAGGTAAACATGCGCAAGGCTGTCTATGTGGTGGCCGTAAAAAGATTGGCGGAGGCGTCACGGATACGCGGCTGGGTAAACTGATCAGAGAATTGGCAGGTACGGCATGTTATTTGCTTGTCACGAGCCATTGGAATAAAAAATGATCCATACACCCATCCAAGGGCCTAAAGCGAAGGCCTTGCTGGAAAAAAAGGAGCAGCATGTTCCCCGTGGTCCGTTTACCACGGTGTCTACTTTTGCTAGTGAAGGAAAAGGTGCCTTGCTGACGGACGTAGACGGAAACACGTTTATTGATTTCGCAGGTGCGATCGGAACGCTGAACGCGGGACATTGTCCTCCGAAAGTGGTGGAGGCACTGAAAGAACAATTGGACAAGTACATTCATCCATGCTTCCATGTCATGATGTACGAGCCATACGTGGAGCTCGCAGAAAAGCTCAACCAAATCACTCCAGGGACTCACGCGAAAAAGACGTTTTTCCTCAATAGCGGAGCAGAGGCGGTCGAAAACGCGATCAAGATTGCCCGTAAGTATACCGGACGCAAGGCGATCATTTCCTTTGAGCGCGGATTCCATGGGCGCACGCTCCTCGGGATGTCATTGACCAGCAAGGTGAAACCGTACAAATACGGGTTTGGTCCGTTTGCGCCGGATGTTTACAAAATGCAGTATCCTTACTATTACCGTGCGCCACAAGGCATGACGCCGGAAGAATTGGATCAGGAAATCCTGAAAAAGCTGGAGGAATTTTTCCTCGTGGAAGTAGCGGCTGAAGAAGTGGCGGCGATCATCATGGAACCGGTGCAAGGCGAAGGAGGATTCGTTGTTCCGTCCAAGACGTTCGTGCAGGGCGTGAAGGTAATTTGCGAGAAGCATGGCATCCTGTTCATCGCGGACGAAATCCAGACCGGTTTTGGGCGTACCGGGAAGCTGTTCGCGATGGAGCATTTTGATGTCGTCCCTGATCTGATGACCATGTCCAAGTCGATCGCAGCAGGCTTGCCGATCAGTGCCGTCACTGGACGAGCCGAGATCATGGATGCCCCGGATCCTGGTCAAATCGGCGGAACTTATGGAGGCAGCCCGCTCGGATGTGTGGCTGCTTTGAAAGTAATTGAAATGATGGAAGAGGAGAACCTGCTGGAAAAGGCCAATCGGATCGGTGAAACGGTCATTTCGCGATTTACGGCAATGCAAGAAAAACATGCTGTCATTGGCGATGTGCGCGGCTTGGGAGCGATGGTCGCTATAGAGCTCGTACAGGATCGGCTGAGCAAGGCACCCGCTGACGAGCTGACCGCCAAAATCGTGGCGGAATGCAATCGCCGCGGCGTAGTTACGCTCAGTGCCGGCATTTTCAAAAACGTGATCCGTATTCTCTCTCCGCTTGTCATCACAAATGAGCAGCTGGCGGAAGCGCTGGATATCATCGAAGAGGTATTCGCGGAATACGCGTAACTGAACAGGAGGAGTAGCAGGAGCTGTCGCTAGTGGGCAGCTCCTGTTATTTTATTCTTGTTTATGCAAAAACGAATAGATGATGAAAAAATGCATAGGAAAGTGTGGCTCACGGGTCAAGAATCTTCTGTGTTCAATATTGGCATAACCTTTGCAATAATGGAGAAACGGAGGCAAAATGCCTGCCAGTAGGAAGGGGCAAGGAGTGGGTAACATGCAAAACAAGCTGTTTTTAATCGCCGTCCTGCTCTCCATGATCTTAGTGCCGATGGAGCACCCATTCGGCGTGAGGGCACTCTTTTTGCAAACTTGAGCTTGGGACGAGAACATAAATTTTAAAAAAACAAGGTGATCATATTGAATAAAAAGAGTTTGTTTATCAACGGTGAATGGGTAAAAGCAAGCCAATACGTAACGCTGATCTCTCCTTACAGCGGGGAAGCTATCGCAGAAATACCCGTCGCAACGGCTGAGGAAGTGGATGCCGCCATCGAAGCGGCCTATCAGGCAAGAGACAAGATGAGATCGCTCCCGGCACATGCGCGTGCGGCGATTTTGGAAAAGCTCGCATCGCTGATGGAGGCACGTGCGGAGGAAGCGGCTCGGATCATCGCGCTTGAGGCGGCCAAACCGATTGCAACGGCAAAGGGAGAGGTAGCTAGGACGATCCAGACCTACAAATTCGCAGCCGAGGAGGCAAAGCGGATTCACGGCGAGACGTTGCCGCTCGATGCAGCCCCAGGAGGGGAAAATCGCGTGGCATACACAGTCCGGGAACCGCTTGGGGTCATAGGAGCGATCACGCCTTTCAATTTTCCGATGAACCTGGTCGCGCATAAAGTAGGACCAGCGATTGCGGCCGGGAATACAGTCGTGTTGAAGCCTGCCGCGCAGACCCCTCTCTCCGCCTACTTTTTGGCGGAGCTGCTAGAGGAAGCAGGCCTGCCAGCGGGTGCTTTAAACGTCGTAACCGGAAGCGGTCGCGTGGTAGGAGATCAAATCGTCACGGATGAACGAGTCCAGATGGTGACCTTAACCGGAAGTCCTGCGGTTGGGATTGGTATCCGCAGCAAGGCTGGCCTGAAGCGGGTCACACTGGAGCTCGGCTCCAACGCCGCTGTCATCATCGACAAGGGAGTCGATATTCAGAAAATCATCGCCCGCTGCGTGCAAGGTGCGTTTGCCTTTCAGGGACAGGTATGCATTTCCCTGCAGCGCGTCTATGTGCACGAGGAACTGTATGAGGAATTTGCCAAGGCATTCATGGGAGCAACCAACCGCTTGGTCGCAGGTGATCCGCTCGATCCGAAAACGGATGTGTCCGCGCTGATTTCCCCGGCCGATGTGGACCGTACCTTGGCATGGATCGAGGAAGCAAAACAGAATGGAGCTAGAGTCATCACCGGAGGCAAGGCGGAAGGCCATGTTCTTTTGCCGACGGTTTTGCTTGGCGTAGACCCTGCTCTCAAAGTTTCCTGCCAGGAGGTGTTTGCGCCGATCGTCTTGATCAACAAGATCGCATCTGTCGAGGAAGGCATAGCATTGGTCAACGATTCGCGCTACGGGCTGCAGGCAGGCATATACACAGACAATATCCACACGGCGCTCATGGCAGCAGAAAAGCTGCATGTTGGCGGCGTCATGATTAACGATATCCCGACCTTCCGGGTGGATCACATGCCGTATGGTGGCGTGAAGGAAAGCGGAACAGGAAGGGAAGGACTGAAATACGCGGTTGAGGAAATGACCGAGATGAAATTGGTGGTGTTCAACCGCAATTAACAAAAACGGTCATTACCGTTTTTGTAGACCGCAAGCGGTCGCATCCACTTTAATGAAAAACGTCGAGACGTTTTTCACAAAAACCGGAGGAAACCCACCCATGCAATATCCACTGACACCAGATGTGAAACCAGAATTTTGTACGACAGGCACATTCATGCGCCTGCCTTCCCATAGAGATCACGCCAAAGTGGCCATCTTGGGACAGCCGTTTGATACCGCAGCTTCCTTTCGGGTAGGTGCCCGTTTTGCGCCGCAAGCGATCCGTCAGGCATCCATGACGCTGTTCCCTTATCACCCGACGCACAAGGTATATCCGTTTGAAGATACCCATGCGATCGATATCGGCGACGTACCGGTGATTCCACACAATATCCATCGCAGCTATGAGCTGATGGAAGCGGCCATGCTCGATCTGATGAAAAAAGGCATCGTGCCGATCGGCCTGGGCGGGGACCACTCGATCACACTAGCCGCGCTGCGCGCCGCCAAAAAAGTGTACGGCCAGGTCGCTTTGATCCAGTTCGATTCGCATACGGATACATGGGACACCTACTACGAAGAGAAATACTGGCACGGCTCGCCGTTTATCCGGGCCTACGAAGAAGGGCTGCTATTGCCTGACAAGGTGTTTCAGGTCGGCATCCGCGGCACGCTGAACCACCCCGGGGATCTGGAAGCCAGCTACGAGCTGGGGTACAACGTGATTACCACGGAGGAGCTGCGCAGCCGGGGCTTCGAGGACGTCGTGAAGCAAATAAAAGCGAAGATCGGAGACACGCCCTGCTTTCTGACCTTTGACATTGACTTCGTCGATCCCGCCTTCGCACCGGGTACAGGAACGCTCGAGGTGGGGGGGTTCACCAGCCATGAAGCGCTCCAGCTGGTCCGCGCGCTCACGGACATGAACTACATCGGCTTTGACCTCGTGGAGGTGCTTCCTCCCTACGATCCGACGCAGATCACGTCCCTGCTCGCCGCGACACTGATCCATGACTTTGCCGCGTTGGTGGCACTTAAATTGAAAGACTAGCTTTTGAAAAGTGGCTGCGGGGGAGGAAGCGCATTTTCAGCCTCCGCTCCGGATTACGTCATACAGGGAGTGTAGACTGTCCGCTCCGCAACGATCCCGGGGGAAACGCTAAACGGCGCGCAGCTTCGCAGAGTATTCATAGATAGCGTTTCTGATCCCCGGTCTTCGTTGCTCCGCTGGGTAGGGCTCCATTAGTCGCTCGGCTGAAAACGCGCTTCCTGATCGTTTCAGGAGCTTTTCAACCGAGTGAAATAACAGGTTACTCTCAAGTTAAACTGTAAGTAAACGAAAGATTATTGACTAAGACAGAATATAAGAAGTATCAATAGCCCTCTTGCTTAGCTGATTCACGCTTTGCTTGAGGGCTATTTTGAATTTGGTCAAATCCGCTTGTTAATTAGCTTGATGTTTTGGGGGATGGTTGACTGCATGGAATTCGTTCTCAGAAAGACTCTTTGAAATCTTTTTTCTATCATTCGAATAGCAACATGCTTTTACCAAGTAACTGCCACGCAGAGAAGCACGTTTCCAGGCGTAGCGACTCGCGGAGTCCTCCCCCAGCGTAGCGACGAATCCCCGGGCAACAGAAGCGGTATCTATGAGTAACCTTCGAAGCTGCGCGCCGTTTTCCGCTTCCCCGGGGATCGTTGCGTAGCGGACAGTATCACATCCTAGGGGACGAAGCCCGGAACGGAGCATGGAAACGGGCTTCTCCCCCACAGCCACTTTCTAACCACCATGAACTATGCGTTTTTGCATAATCTATGATTTTTTGAATAACTCATCCCTGCACGAACCAGCGAAAAATACAGATCCTAGAGCTTTTTCATGTTGGCACGGGATTTGCTCATATAGATTACCGAGCAAGGAAAAGCGGAAGGGAGAGGATTCATTGCATGATGATCCTGAAGATGTACATCAACGGGGAATGGGTCGACTCGCAAAGCAAGAAGACCCGAGAGATTGTGAATCCCGCTAATGGAGAAGGAATCGCCCTTGCAGCGGAAGGAGACGTGGCAGATGCCCGTCATGCCATCCAGGTCGCCAGGGAAACATTCGACAGTGGTGTGTGGTCGGACTTACCAGCAGCGGAGCGCGCGCGTTATCTGTTTGCTATTGCCGACAAGCTGGAGCAGCGGGCAGAGGAAATCGGGCGTCTGGAAACACAGGATAACGGAAAACCGCTTCGGGAAACGGCTTTTGACGTGGCAGATGCCGCCGCATGCTTCCGCTATTATGCAGGAATGGTTACCAAGCCGGACGGCCAGACCTACCACGTCGCCGATCCCGTACAAGCGATGGTCGTGCGTGAACCGGTCGGCGTATGTGGATTGATCGTGCCATGGAACTATCCGCTCTTGATGGGCGTATGGAAGATCGCCCCTGCTCTGGCAGCAGGCAACACGATCGTATTCAAACCTTCGGAAGTGACCCCGGTCACCGCCATCAAATTGTTCGAAATCATCGAGGAAGTGGGCATTCCCAAAGGCGTGGCCAACCTGGTGCTGGGAGCAGGGGCTACTGTGGGCAACGAACTGGCTGAAAGTCACCTCGTGGACAAAATCTCGTTTACAGGCGGTACTGCAACTGGGCGCAGCATCATGAAAGCGGCTACGGGCAACATCAAGAAGATCTCGCTGGAGCTGGGAGGCAAATCACCCAATATCGTCTTTGCGGATGCAGATTTTGAGACAGCTGTTGACTATGCGCTCTTTGGCATTTTCGCTAACCAGGGGCAGGTGTGCTCCGCAGGTTCCCGGCTTCTCTTGGAAGACAGCATCCATGATCGTTTCGTGGAACGGCTGGCGGAGCGTGCGAAAAAAATCCGTGTCGGTGCAGGAGACGATCCGGCCACGGAAATGGGACCGCTTGTCAGCGAGGCCCACATGGAGAAGGTGCTGCGTTATATCGAATTGGGCAAATCAGAGGGAGCACGGCTGTTGTCCGGCGGAAATCGCATCACGTCTAATGGGCTTTCGAGCGGGTACTTCGTCGAACCGACCATTTTCACGGACACAACTCCTTCCATGAAGATCGTTCAGGAGGAAATTTTCGGACCGGTGCTGGCCATTCAGCGCTTCCGGGATGAGGCGGACGCAATCCGCATTGCCAACGATACGGTGTACGGTCTGGCAGGTGGTGTATTTACCCAGGATGGAGCAAAGGCGATGCGCGTCATCAAGAAACTGCGCGCCGGCATCACATGGATCAACTGTTACCATCCGACCTACAACGAAGCGCCTTGGGGCGGCTACAAACAAAGTGGAATCGGTCGCGGACTCGGCACGTTCGGCTTTGACGAATATACCGAAGTGAAACAAATCAATATCAATATGGCCGTCCAGCCAACAGGATGGTTCGAGAACTAATGACGCAAACAAATCAGGAGGACAACAAGATGAGTAAAGCAGTGGAGAATGCAAAAGTGAAAGAACAATACGCAGATGTATATGCCTATACCCAACAGGTACTCGAACTGATCGCCAAAGACGAGATCACCAAGGATGAAGCCGCGTGGGTGACACGCCAAACCGTAGAGAATTTCCGCGACCACGTCAATCCGGGCTTCCTCGGCTATCGCAAGTCCGTGACCAAAGACGGTCAATTCGCAGCAGTAGAATGGAAGGATGCAGGCCCCAACTCCTTCATGGACGTGAACGGCAAAGTCTACATCGATTGCCTGGGTGGCTTCGGGATCTACAACGTGGGCCACCGCCATCCGAAAGTGGTGGAGGCGGTCATCAACCAGCTCAACCGACAACCGCTGCACAGCCAGGATTTGCTAGATCCCCTGCGAGCCATGCTGGCTAAAATCCTGGCTGACGTGACACCTGGTGACTTGAAATATGCCTACTTTGCCAATAGCGGGACAGAGACCGTGGAAGCGGCGATCAAACTGGCCAAAATGCATACAGGGCGCACCACCTTTATCGCGACGACCAAAGCGTTCCATGGGAAGAGCTTGGGGGCTTTGTCCGCAACAGCAAAAGGGGTATTCCGCAAACCGTTCCTGCCCATGATTCCTGGATTCCGCCACGTCCATTTCGGCGACATCGATATGCTGCGCAAGACGTTTGAAGCGTGTGCCTTAGTCGGCGAAGAGATTGCCGGTGTGATCCTGGAGCCGATCCAAGGGGAGGGTGGCGTCAATCTTCCGCCGGATAACTACCTGAAGCAGGTTCGCGAGCTGTGCGACCAATACGGCGCTCTCTTGATTCTAGACGAAGTCCAAACCGGCATGGGACGTACAGGGAAAATGTTCTGCTGCGAGCATTATGATGTAGTCCCGGATATTCTTTGCCTCGCGAAAGCATTTGGCGGTGGCATCATGCCTGCGGGTGCCGTCGTGGCTACCGAAGAAGTATTCAAAAGCTTTTTCCCCAACCCATTTGTCCAAACCACGACATTCGGTGGCAACCCGCTGGCGTGCGCTGCAGCGATCGCGACTTTCAATGTCCTGATCGAAGAAAACCTGCTTGACCGCTGCGTGGAAATGGGAGAGTATTTGCTAAAAGGCCTGCGAGAAGCCGCTGCGGACCACAGCGACAAAGTGCAGGAGATTCGCGGAAAAGGACTGTTGATCGGTATCGAGTTCCACAATGATGAAATCGGGTATGAGGTTTCCAAAGGACTCTTCGACAATGGCGTGCTCGTCGCCGGTACTTTGATCAACGCAAAAACGATCCGGATCGAACCGCCTCTCACTATCACCTACGAAGAAGCGGACCAAGTGATCGAAACGTTCAAAAAAGTGCTTCCGCAAGTGAAGATATAAACTGCCACAAAGGAAAAGAAGACTGTTCACCCGGTCTTCTTTTCCGCTTTCCCGTCCATGGGAGCCCCGCTTATAATAAGTAGAAACAATCCAAGCAACTTCGGGAGGACCTATGGTTTCGAAATGGTTTGTCAGAAAAGCATACACGGTATCGTTTGAATCTTCCGCTAACGATTTGTGGAGCATCATGTCACGCTTCAACGAACGCTACGTGTTTGTCACGGATGCCGAACAAGACGGAAACATTGTGGCTTATATACGAAATACAGACATCATGCCATCCCTGGAAGATCCGGATTGGATGAAACAGCAGGTGCGCCAGCTTCCGTACCACACGAATCTTACGTTTTTCCAACAGGAAGCGGACATGTTAGATTTTTTCAAAGTGTTCGGGGAAGAAGTCGTCGTCATCCAGAACCGGGATGGCAAGCCAGAGGGATATTTGCACCGGGAGGATATCCTCTATTATCTTTTGACCAGCCAATCCGCCCATACCGACTGGATTCGCTCATTATTGAACTCCATCCCGATGGGTATCGTCATCGCAGACGTGCATGGACGGATCGAGAACTTCAGTTCCGAGGTATTGCGGATGGTGCGGGTCACACCGGAGGAGCTCCGGCAGCAACGGGTGGGGGAATTGCTCGATCCGGACGTTTTCCAAAAGGTAGTGGAAAACGGAGAGGCCATCCTGAACCATATCATCGTCAATGACCGAATCGGCGTACTGGCTGATTTCGGGCCGATTCGCAACCAACATGGTAACGTGACGGGCGCTATCATCGTGCTGCAGGATCTGCCTTTTATCGAAAAGATGGCGATGGAGATGGAGTATGTTAAGAATCTCAACACGGATCTTCAGGGAATCCTTTCTTCCATTTACGACGAGATCCTGGTTCTGGATGAAAACGGCGTCTTGTTGCGCTATAGCGGCAACTTAATCAAGGATTTCTGGGAGATCGATAAGGAACAGCTGATCGGACTCAACCTGATGGAGCTGGAGCACGAGGGCACCTTTTTCTCGGCCATTGTCAAAATGGTGATCGAGCGCAAACGAAAAGTGTCCGTCACACAGGAAAGCCGATCGGGCAAGAACGTGCTGGCTGTCGGCAATCC
>JARDZO010000194.1 GCA_029240815.1 Brevibacillus sp. | reverse complement strand
GCTTATTTTCGCTGGCCGCTGCCTGTGGTTTAGAAAGTCCTCGTCATTTGGGGCGAGAACATGTCGTCTTTACAAACGAAAGCGGCCAGAGTATTCGAGTCGTCGATTTGTTTCCATATCCGGAGCCTATGTAATAGCACTATCCTTAATCGAAGGTCAGCTTCCTACAGATACTTTTTCTTCGGCAGGGCGAGTCTTTTCTTTCGTCAAAAAAGCTCCCCCCAACAAGAACGCTCCGCTAATGTAGAACACGGCTACCAGCCCACCCCAGCTTCCGATGACTCCAAAGAATAATGGAGCAATCAGCTGGGAGAGACGGTTGGAAGCCAGCCGCAGACCGAGTACTTCCCCTGTACGGGTCTTCGGAGAAGCATTGTAGGTAGTCGTCAATGACAAAGGTTGTCCGCATCCCAGTCCTACTCCCATGATGGCACTCAGGATGAGCAGCAACACCATGTTACTGACGAAGGGAATGAGCAAGAACGAGATGCCAGCCGTCAAAATGGAAAAGAGCAGGACCTTATCTCTGCCTGCTACCTCTGCCAACTTGGCTAAAAACAGCCGGACAGGAACCATCGCCAACCCTTGGATGGCAATAATCCACCCGATACTGGAGTCCGATATCCCCAGATGGCTGGCGTACAACGGAAAGTAGGCAACATAAATGTCTCGCGAGTACAAAACCAGTGCACTTGTAGCCAAAGCCTTACGCAACAACGGAATTTTCAACAATGTGAAGGAATTCCCAGCATCGTCGGGAGCCTTTTCCTTCTTTTGTCCAACCATCGCCGGGATCAGCAAGGAACACCCAATCGGAATCACACTGATCGCGACAGACACCATAAACACGGAGGCGTAGGAGACATGCTCCGCCAAAGTCCCACCGAGGACAGGACCGATAAAGCTGGCAAAGGCAACAACCGTACTGAAGACACTGAAGTAATGGTCGCGATTTTCTTTGGTCGCGGCTTTTCCCAATACATTTTGCATGCAGACATTGATGAAAACGTGCGAGACTCCGACGATTGCTTGAGAGACAAAAAGTGACCACAACGTAGGAAATAGAAAAGGAAGGGTTAAACCGACTGCACATCCAATGTTCGAAAGGAAGAGAGGCATCCGATCCCCGAAGTAATCTGCAATTTTACCCGCGTGGATCGCAAACAGCAAAGGAAAAAAGGCAAAGGTCGCTGCGAGAATCCCGATGAGAAACGTGTCTGCTCCCATCTGGGCAGCGTATAGCGTCATCATCGGTCGGGTTGCGAAGATCATAATCTGGAAGCCAAAAGTAATAATGAGCACATTGCGAAGAATCATTCGTGATCACCCAGTTATCTCTATTTGTATCCTGCAATTGTAGTAAAATTCAGACAGGAACAGAAATTCCAAAATTTTATCACAGTCATTTAAAAACCGAATGCTACGTATGAAAGTTACGCCGAGTCGGATTCTCTCCGAATACACGGGAACGCGGGAAATCCCATGAGAATCCAGTCCCCGTAAGTTCGCTGCGACCAAGTCCTCCGCAATTACTTCCCCATCTTCCTGACACACCCCCCTGCCCACGAATAGTTTCGTCGTGAGCAGGGCCCAATCTTATCGTGTTTTTTTCGACTAGATCGTTTCGTTTTTCGCAAGACGATTGCTCTCTAGCAAATCCAGGATGGTACGGATGCTAATGTCCGGGCTGGTGAGAACAGGCGTTGACGGCGGTTCAGCTAAACTGCGCAAAGCTCGAGCCATTGACATTTGCGCTAACAAAATCACTTCGTTGTTGACGGAAAGCTCCTGAATCTTTTGGTGGATCAGCTCGTCATGCTTGGCCCTATCACCATTTTGAAGAGCGACAAACGCTTCGGTGATCACTTCCGTTTGAACTTCGATTGGCTTGCCCTGCTCCACAGCGAACTCTTTTAGCAGCTGGGTTGTGATTGGTCCCGCAGTTCTTACCGTCGCGATTACTCCGATACGTTCTGCTACACTCACCGCGTACTCCAACATGCTCGTATCGGCACTAAGTACAGGTGAAGAGAACAGGTTTCTAATTTGGGGCACGTATGGTGAAAACGAAGAGCAAGTCAGTAAAATCCCGTCCACTCCACTTTCTTCTGCTCGCTCAATCAATGCAACGAGTCGACGAATCATCGCAGTTGTGATGACACCTGTTTCATTTAACTCAAAGATCAATCCTTCATCCATAAAGTTCAGCAGTGTCACATGTGGTGCTTGAGCACGAAAAGCGTCGTGGATCGGCTGTACTGAATTCATCGTCGCATGAATCAGACCAATGCGGATAGGAGACGTCGCCATTTATCTCCCTCCTGAAGCGATACGAGCGATAATCGCCGCCGTAAATTCCGTGGTGGATGCAGTCCCACCCAAATCACGCGTACAGATCCCCGCTTCCATGGTATCCATGATCGCTTGCTCCGTCAGACGGGCCACACGATATAAATCCTGGTCATGATGACGGGAAGAAAGCCAATCGAGCAGCATCACGGTAGAAAGCAGCTCACCCACTGGATTCGCGATGTTTTTCCCTGCAATGTCTGGAGCCGAACCATGGGCTGCCTGAGCCATCGCTTGTTGATCATTCGTGTTAATCGATGGCGCCAAGCCAAGACTGCCTACTAGCTCTCCAGCCAAGTCAGATAAAATATCACCAAACATGTTCGTCGTCACGATCACATCAAAGTCTTTCGCCCGTCTTACGAGATGTGCAGCCATCGCATCGATATGGTAATCATCCACTACTACCTCAGGGTATTGCTTTCCGACCTCTCGACATGTATCGAGAAACAATCCATACCCCAGCCTGATTACATTTGCTTTGTGCACAATCGTCACTTTGCGCTTGCGTTTCATCGCCATGCGAAACGCAGCATGAGCAATTCTTTCGGCAGCCTTTCGGGTAAAGACGCCGTTCACGACCGCGACATCTGGCGTAATCATGTACTCCCCTAGACCCGCATGCATGTTTCGGTCTGGATAAAAACCCTCTGTATTCTCCCTAAAAATGACCAAGTCAGCTTCCCCTACCACGCTTTTGATCCCAGAGATCGTCTTGCTAGGACGAATGTTTGCATACAGATCAAAGTGATGGCGAAGCTCTCCACTCGGATTCCGCTTTTCTTTATGTTCGGGTGGATAAGCCGAGGAGTCGTGCGGCCCCATGATCCAGCCATGGCACTCTAGCAATTTGTCCTTGGTCACGTTCGGAATCGGCTCTCCATGCTTCTCGATCCCTTCCCACCCCATTGGCAATGGTACGAAGTCAAAACTTGTTGTTCCTGTATATTTTGCGGCTGCTGCAATTATCTCTACCGTCGATTTCACAATCTCAGGACCAATCCCGTCTCCGTTTAGTACGCCAATTTTATAAGTTGCCATCTCGTCCATCCCTTTCCGTGTTTGCAAGTGTTGTTATGTAAAAATGTACGGTAGTTTGGATCGGAAATAAAATAGCGGTTTTGAATGAGGGTTGATAACTTTTTGTTATCGTTATGATGCTAGCTTTGTAGATCACAGCTGTATGCGCGTTTGGTTATGGATCACGATCACATTTCGGTATTTTTCCAATTTTCCAGATAGTCGTATACTTGCTATATCCCAGACTTTTTCCAGATTGAAGGAGGCTCACCTATGTCCACGATTATAGATAAGTTCCAAAACGTCCCCACCACATGCATTTCCGATACGATGCAAGGCCTGAACAACCTCGATCCAGACATCAAGCCGCTCAAAGAGGAATACCATATTGCGGGGAGAGCCTTCACGGTTAAAATGCCAGTGGGCGACAATTTGACCGTTTTGCAAGCGATTCGAGATGCACAACCTGGTGATATTCTCGTCATCGATGCCAAGGGTGACACCTACCGTGCGATTGCTGGAGATTTTGTGGTGGGCCTCGCGCAAACGATGGGCATCAAAGGCATTGTGGTAGATGGCGTCATTCGTGACATCGTGGGGATCAAGAAGCTGGATTTCCCTGTCTTTTGCAAAGGAACGACAGTCGCGGCTAGCGGCAAGGCTGGCTGGGGAGAAGTCAATGTCCCGATCTCTTGCGGAGGTGTCAGCATTCATCCCGGGGATATCATTGTCGCAGACGCAGATGGCGTGGTCGTCGTGCCACAGGCAAAGGAAGAGCAGATTTTGGAGCAGGCACTGGACAAGCTGGAAAAGGATCACGTGCGCGAAGCATCGGTTTCTGGTAATCGGGAAGCGGTTATGAAGTATTTGGATGGGTTTTTGGGGAGGAAGTAAGCGAGCTTGTTCGTTTGCAGTCCCCCCTACAAGTGAATCTGGTACAATAAGGTATATAAAGAAAGCCCGATTCCGCGTAAGTTCGAGGAGGTCGGGCTTTTCCTTTGCTGATGGAACACTGAGTACCTCTAGAAACCACTTTACGTGCTGAGGTGTCACGACTTTTACGTAAAGTGACCGATTATGAGTATAAAAATGAACTTAAAAATTACAGCCCTCAAGGTTTAATAGCATTGAAACCGGCAACCAGTTCGTCTGGCTCCCTCCCGTCACACGTTATCTACGACAGGCTGACTCGCATCCGACTATCACCTTTACCTGCCTTCCCCTTTTTCAAAATCATAATTTTGACTATAAAGATTGTCATCATGCAACGCGATGATCAGTATGTCATAATGCTCGCTTGATAAAATCTTTTTCAAGCTGAATTCCGAGTAGTAACGATTGTCGTAAACTGAAAGTTTGTTAAAATGTTGCGCTAAATAAGGCGTGACCGGATTCATGAATGAATCTTTAAGCAACAGGACATGTAATGGATTGCCTGCTTTCGGGTTTTCATACACGATTTTTCTTCTGTCTCCGCCAAAGAGGGTACCATACGTGACCGGGTTTTGCCCTCTTTTGTACCCATAAAAATCGGGAAAGTCGCGAATGGTCTGCCTTCCATCTGTATTGATCACTTCAAAACTTTTGTAAGTGAACGGCACGATTGGTTCGAAAATCATCGTTCGATCGGCTTTTTCGGGATCGATGGCATCATTGATTTGCCTATTA
Organism: Brevibacillus sp.; assembly: GCA_029240815.1. The sequence goes on along the minus strand of JARDZO010000194.1, from coordinate 5,712 downwards.
TAGCTGCCTTCGAACCTGCCGTCCGTTAATGCAGTCACACGAATCTCGCTCAAAGACATGGGCTCGCCTTTGAATCGGGGCGATTTGTTGGAAAGTTGGCGTATCATCTCTTGATAAGCAGTAAACGCGCCTTTACTATTCCAGTGATGGTCGGTTTCCAGGTAAAGTTCTTCCAGCTGTGCATTCGTGAACGTATCGAACTTTCTTCTGATATCCACTACGTTTATGTTTTTGTCGAGCTTCGACAAGAAATAGTCTCTCGATTTGGCGTATGCGTCGGTTTGCAAGTAACGCGGATACAAATGCATCAGCGATAGCGTCCGCGACGGATTAAAGACGAAAAACGTTTCTGTTTTTTGCTCGTTGGCGAATGCGACCGCTTTGTTTAATTTTGCCGTTGTTGCGTCCATTTCTCTGGTATGCATGACTGTATCTGGAACCGGCAAAATCCATTTGTTGTTAATCAGCACCAGATTGGACACGATGCGCGAATCGTTTACTACCGTTCCGTCTTCGGGTTTGTGCTCGGCTTTATTGTGAAGTACGTTTTCTAGCAGCATCGAGTTAAACAAGCTGGTATTTTGCTGTCTTTGATAGATGCTCACCATTTCATTACGAAACACGATTTGGTCATTGAAATACTGATTCATGTCTTCGAAGAAACGGGGTGTCGTCACAGATTGGAAGCTGAAATCAGGCAACTTGGTTAACGACCTGTTCTCGATGGCAGAGACGTCCTTTTCTGGTAAAAGGGCACTGCCAATGGCGAACACGAACATTATGGTGAGAAAGGCGACCATATACGCGATGGAAACAGATTTACTCATTTCGGTACTCCTCTTGAAAGCTAGAATCGAAAATACAAGAAAGGATTATAGGTAGAATTGATCAGATACAAGATCACTTCCGCAAACAGGAAGCAGTGAAGCAGCAAGGCAAAAACGGTTTGCACATTTGTAACGGGCTTGCTCCATTGCCATTTTTGCAGCTTGGGATAAATCGGTGCGGCAACGATTATGGCAATGCTGAATGGAATCCAATTCATCGATAACAATGCGAGCGCTTGGGAATCGAATATTTCGTTACCGCGCGTATGGAACATAGCCAGGATGAAATCTGCTGCATACCCGAAGTTTTCGGCACGGAAGAATACCCATCCAATCATGACAAGCAGCAGCACCACAACGTGGTTTAGCGGATAGATTTTGGACAGGATCTTCTCTAGACCTGCTTTTTCCAGCGCGATCAGGATGCCGTAGTAGATCCCCCAAGCAATAAACGTCCAGCTAGCTCCGTGCCAGAGCCCTGTCAGCGCCCACACGAGCAGTAAGTTGCGATACATTTTCCATGGCGCCACTTTGCTTCCGCCGAGCGGGATATATACATAGTCTCTGAACCAGCTGCCAAGAGAAATGTGCCAGTGTCTCCAGAACTCGGAAACACTTTTGGAAATATACGGATAGTTAAAATTCTCCGCGAACTCGAAGCCAAACATTTTCCCCAGTCCGATCGCCATATCACTGTAGCCCGAAAAATCATAATAGATCTGCAACGTATAGGCGATGATTCCAATCCAGGCGCTTCCGGATGAAAGATCCATGACAGACGTGGTGAACACGGTGTCCGCTACATAGCCAAGAGGGTTTGCCAAGAGCACTTTTTTGGACAACCCCAATATAAATCGTTTAATTCCCTCTGCGAATTGGATGGAGGAAAATACGCGTTTGCTGAGCTGCTCGGCGACAGAATTGTAGCGAATGATAGGACCTGCTACAAGCTGCGGGAAGAATGTGATGTAGAGGGACAAATTGAACAGATTTCGTTGCGCTCTCTCTGTTTTCCGATAGACATCGATTAAATAACTGAGCGCATGAAACGTATAAAAAGAAATGCCTAGCGGCAGCGGCACTGGTGTAACATGAATATCCGTTTGCAGTGCCTGGTTCACCACCTCTACGAAGAAGTTCGCATATTTAAAGAAGCCCAGAAGTCCGATATTGACAACGATCGCCAACGATAAGATTGTGGCTCTCTTTTTAGCATGATTTTCCACCTGATCGATCCATATCCCGAACCCGTAGTTCATAAGAATGGATAAGATCATGAGAACAATGTACCTCGGTTCACCCCAGGCATAAAAAATGAGACTGAAAATGAATAGAATCGTATTCTTGTATTTGAACGGAACAGCAAAATAGAGGGTTAGGACAAGCGGCAAAAAGAAAAACAAAAAGCTGATAGAACTGAAGACCAATGCGATTTCCTCCTGATGTTGATAAAATGCACGTATTTCACAATCACGGAAATACTCGTGAAAGAAATGAGTGATCTTTCATGAGCATCAAAGTATTCTCTTACTATACAAGTAAACTAAAACCTTTGTAGTAAGTTACATTTCTGCGTAGCTAGAATGATGTATTTATTGACTCAACAAAGATAATTCCACCACTTTCGATTCCGAATGCGTGTCTATAGATGTAACGATTCGTATACGCATGTTCATACCCTCTCATTCAGATTGATGAACAAATTTTACATTATAATAGTAAATTTCACAAAAGGAGAGGGCATAAAAAAAGACAATCCCTTCCCTAAGCATTGAGAATTCGAGGATTGTCTATTTGTTTTATTGATCATTCTCTTACTTCTTCTTCTCCGACGATACCTCAGCGACTCCAAAGTACTCTTCCAGCGTGATCTGCTTCTCGCCGATCGCTCTTGCTACTTCGTTTCCAACATAGCGTAGATGCCATGGTTCGTACATGTACCCTGTGATATCATCTTTTCCTTCTGGATAGCGGATGATAAAGCCGTATTCTTGCGCATGCTTGGCGAGCCAGATCGCCTCTTTTGTACCTGCAAAGCAGCTGGTGGCCGCACATTTTCCATCTGCTCCGGACACGTCAATTGCAAGTCCTGTCTCATGCTCGCTCGTTCCAGGCACCGCACTGTACGTACGTGCTTTTTCCAAGCCATCCTTTTGCACATATCGATTAAACAGCGCCTTTTGGTAAGCATGCGAGCGGTAAGCCGATACTCCTGCCAGTGAGACACCATCTGCTTTGGCAGATGCGAATAACTGCTCCAAGGCGCCCGCCGCTTCCTTTCGCATCTGACGTTTTTCACTTTTCGCTGGCAACAGATACGGGACATTCGGGAATACCAAATCGGTCGGTTGATAATGATCAGGCAGCTGCCGTTGCTTGTTTACGAGTACCGTCATGCTCTGCGGTTCCCCCACTACCTCCAAATCCGGCAGCATAGGCACAGCTTCTGCAGGGCTCTTCGATGGCTTTTGCTCCACGGGCTTCGAAGTGGCTGGAGGTTTTTTTTGCTCTGTTGGTGCTTTCGGAGGTGTGGTGACGGGTGCTTTACCCTCTGTAGGCTTTGGTACAGTCTCCGTTGGTTTGTTTGGTTCTGTTGGTTGGGTTGGTTCCGCCTTTTCTGTCGGTGCGGGTGTATCCGACTGGTTGGGGGCAGCTGCACTACTGCAACCGGTCAACAGCATGATCACGGTAGAAACCAATAGCAACTGATTTTTTCCAGGAATATGTAGACCTCTCATCTTGTCGTTCCTTTCGATCGGGCAAACATGAATCTACCCTCTGCGGATGTTCGTACGAATCATCTATAGCGTACCTAATCATTATGACATACATCCCTCTATTTTCGTTACAGGTTTCCTCAGATTTAGGCATGAACAAAAACCTCCGACCCGTCAACCTAGCATTGACGGATCGGAGGCTTCTTCACAAGCGGCACTGATTACTTTTCTTCTTTCTTGGCAAACCATGTGGCCAGCACAGATCCGGAAATATTGTGCCATACGCTAAAGATAGCACTTGGAACAGCTGCAAGCGGATTGAAATGGGCAGCTGCCAAAGCTGCGCCCAGTCCAGAGTTTTGCATGCCGGTTTCCAAGGTTACCGCTTTTCTCTTGGCCAAATTTAATCCAAACAGCTTGGCAAAGCCATAGCCCAACAAGTATCCCAACAGATTGTGCAGAATAACAACGGCAAAGATGATGAGACCTGTCTCTACAATTTTTCCTTTGTTGATCGCTACAACGATAGCAACGATCAAAACGATGGCAATGGTAGATACAAGCGGCAGAGCCTTTGCGCTTGCTGCTGCTTGCTTTTGGAACAACGCTTTGACGATAACGCCCAGCACGATTGGTACGATCACTACAGTGACGATGTCCATAAACAACGATTGCGTGTTAATGTTCATCCATTGGCCTGCGAGTAGGGAAATCAGTGCTGGTGTAGCCAGCGGTGCGATCAAGGTAGATACCGCTGCGATCGATACACCCAACGCTACATCACCTTTGGATAAGTAGGTCATAACATTGGATGCGGTACCGCTCGGACAGCAGCCTACTAAAATGACTCCGACTGCGATATCCGGTGGAAGCTGCAATACAACCGCCAAGGCAAAAGCGAGCGACGGCATGATCAGATAATGACCAACCACCCCGATGAGCACATCCATGGGACGGCGAAAGACTTCACGAAAATCTTCTGAAGACAAGGTCAGCCCCATACCGAACATGATCACCCCGAGAAGTAAGGAGATGTACCCTTTTCCACCTACGAAAGCTTCTGGCGCAAAGAATCCAAAGATAGCAAACAAAATGACCCAGACCGAAAAAGTGCTACCGACAAATTTACTGATTTTTTCAACTGTATTCACTGCGCTCTCTCCACTCTATCTGTATATCTCTGTTGAATTTTTTTCATTATACTGCACATCATTTTACTATTCTATACAATTGCATTATTCCGCTTATACTTCTTACCTATATAACGATAGGTTTTGCATCAGAAAGTTCGTTCAGTCGCGACATCCTCCTTACGTGCATCCTAGGCATCACTTCTCTACCAAGCAGTCCTGAAGCATGTATCTGAATCAAGCTCCTTACGTTACGCAGAAAAGACTGGCGATCCCCTATCTTCCTCATACACTTTCCTCTCCCTCTCTATTCCTGGATGGCTACTTGTCTTAGCATAAAATATCCTGCCGGACTTATGGAAAATCCCTGCACATGCTTATTGACGGCAGTCAAATTCTCTTGGTTCCTGATCGGAACAAACAAAGCTTCTCGTAACTCCCATTCTTGCGCCCTTGCATAGATGTCTCTTCGCTTTGCCGGATCTTTTTCCACTCGTCCCCGTTCGATGAGTCGATCGAGCTCCCCATTGGTGTACATGAAACTGTTACCATCTCCTCCGCCGATCGTATGAAACAGATTGTACTGGTTGTAATCAGCATCACCTGTCGCGTTTCCCCAACCACTGATAAACAGGTCATGCGTTTTCGTTTTCGTGATGAGCTCCACGAAATCTGTGTAGCCCAACACGTTGATCTTGGCATCAATTCCGATTCCTTTTAGCTGCGATCGAATCACTTCCGCTACTTTTACTCGATCTCTCCTGTCAAACGTTGAGATCGTAGTCTCGAATCTATCTGTGTAACCTGCTTCTGCGAGCAATGCTCTCGCTTTATTCAAGTCATATGGATAAGTTTGACCGGCAGAATGATAGCCAAATACTTTTGGGCTCAAGGTAGAATTTGCTTTGGTACCCACGTTATTGTAGACCCCTTTAACGATAGCGCTCGTCTCAATTGCAGAGCTGATAGCCTGTCGAACGCGGACGTCATGAAAATGCTCACGCGACACATTGAAACCGACAAATTCCGTCCCCAATG
>JARDZO010000193.1 GCA_029240815.1 Brevibacillus sp. | reverse complement strand
GAACTACGGCAATGACGGATATCAAATGGCGCTGGAGCGGATCGGCAAATAGAGTAGGAGGCAGGCATCGTTGATTGACTATCGTGGCTGGCGCCATACCTTTAAACTTGATCCGGACAAATCCATTGACGATGAGGCACTGGAGGCGATCTGCGAGTCGGGGACAGACGGTATTATCGTCGGGGGCACGTATGGTGTCACCTTTGACAATACACTCGAGCTGATGTCGCGCATTCGCCGCTACGCCGTTCCAGCTGTACTGGAAATATCCTCGCTGGATGCAGTCGTACCGGGCTTTGATTCGTATTTGATTCCACTCGTCATCAATGCAGGAGATCCCGAATGGATCTTTTCCCCGCATGTATCGGGCCTCAAAGCATACGGCTCCTACATTCATTGGGACGATATCCTTACCGAAGGCTACCTGATCGCCAATCCGGATGCGGGTGTGGCTCAATTGACCAAGGCCCGTTCCATCGAGAATGCAGCCGAAGCCAAAGCCTACGCACAGGTGGCGACCAAAATCTGCCGACTTCCTATTGTTTACATGGAGTACAGCGGAGCATACGGTGATCCTGAGATCGTTCGGGCTTGCCGCGCAGGTGCAGAGGGAGCTCATCTCTTTTACGGTGGGGGTATTCGAACGCCAGAGCAGGCAGCGGAAATGGCAGCTATCGCCGATACGGTTGTCGTAGGAAATGTCATTTATGATGATTGGAAGGCAGCCTTGAGCACGGTGCAGGCTGTAAAGGGATAACGGAAAGAGACCATTTCGTGTGGTCTCTTTTTTTGCGGATTTGACCGGAGAAAATGTAGTCAGCTGGTAAGATGAGAGTATGAAGCCGTGAACCCTCTGCATAAAAGGAGACCTCATCACATGAATCCTGCCATTGATCAAATCATCGCCCTGCGAAATGAAGGGAAACTGGACGAAGCGATCCAGCTTGCCAAGGAGCTCGTCGCGCACGAGCCTACTGACCCCAAAGCCCACTACCAATGCGCTTGGTGCCATGATTCTGCAGGGCTGGAGAAAGAAGCAGTTCCTTACTACGAAAAGGCGATTGAGCTTGGGCTTACACCGGAAGACGATCTGTCTGGTGCCTTGCTGGGACTGGGGAGCACGTACCGCACGCTGGGACAATACGAGCAGGCAGCGGAGACCTTCGTCAAAGGCATGCAGCGGTTTCCCGAAGACCGATCATTCCCTGTTTTCCTTTCGATGGCCTACTACAACCTCGGCAGACATCACGAGGCAATGACGCTGTTGCTGCAAAGTCTCGCGGAGACGACGAGTGATCCTACTATATCCGCTTACCAAAGGGCCATTTTGTTTTACGCAAGTGACCTCGACAAGACGTGGTAAGCAGGAGTTCAAACCACCCCCGTTGTACATGTAATCAGCGGGGGGTGTCTATGTACAAATTAATCTTGGTAGATGACGAAGAAGACGTGAGAGAAGGGGTCAGTCAGGAGATAGACTGGCACGGATATGGCTTTGAAGTGTTGGCAAAGGCCGAGAATGGCAAAGAGGCATTGGATCTGGTGGAGCGTCTGCGACCGGATGTGGTCGTCACCGATATCAAGATGCCGTTCATGGATGGACTGCAGCTGGCAGAAGCCATTCGTCGACAGTTTCCCGCGACACGGATCATCATTCTCACGGGCTTTGATGAGTTTGAATATGCGCAAAAGGCAGTCAAGCTCCACATTGACGAATACGTGCTCAAGCCATTTTCCGCTGTCGAGCTGATCGACGTGCTGATCAAGGTGAAGAACCGGATGGACGAAGAAGCCGCCCATCGGGAGAACAATCAATTGCTGCGAGAGAGCTATCGAAAAAGCTTGCCGGTATTACGGGAAGTTTTTTTGTCCTCCCTTTTGACCCGTCAGTTGCCGAGAGAGGATATCCTGGCCAAAGCGTCGGAATACGGTATCCAGCTGCATGGAACGGAATTTCTCGTTTCCGTCATTTGCCTGGATCAAAAGACAAAGGAAGAGCAGCAAATCCTTTTGTTCGCGGTGAAAAACATCGCGGAGGAGCAGGTGCAGCTGGGGGAGTACACGGGCATCGTTTTCCTGCACAACGATCTGGTCGTGCTGTTGCTTCGAAAGGAGGCTGGCCACGAGGAGCGGCTGTATCATCAGATGCAGGTGCTCGCGGAGGAAATACGGCGTACAGTCGCAAAGTATTTGAATGTGACCGTGACAGTGGGTGTCGGCACGGAGATCCGCGATGTGACGCAGTTGCCCTATTCCTATGAGGATGCGGGGCTGGCGCTGGATTACAAAGAAATCCTCGGAAACAACCGCCCCATTTTCCTCTGTGACGTAGAGAAGCAACCGCGGGAGAGCGTTCGCTTCGACGAGCGAAAGGAGCACGAGCTTGTCCGCTGCATCAAAATGGGGACACTGCCCGAATTGCACGCAGTAGTAGACGAGCTGTTTTTGGAAGTGGCAGAAGGGAATGTCTCCATCCGCGATTACCGCATTTATTTGCTGGAAATCATGACGACGATCTTGAAGACCGCCCAGCGAGCCGAGCTGGATATGGATCAGCTCTTTGGCGCGCAGTCCCATTTGCTCGCAGAGATCACCTCCTTCAACAGCGTGCAAGAGGCCAAGAATCGGGTCAACGACATTTGCGAGAAGATCATGAGCAGTATCGCGAGCGGGCGGCACCATACATATAAACGACTCGTCGATCAGGCGATTGCATATACCCACCGGCATTATCAGTCACCAGACATCTCCATTCACAAGGTGTGCGCAGACCTGCACATCAGTCCAGGCTATTTCAGCAGTATTTTCAAACGCGAAACCAAGACGACGTTCGTCACCTATCTGTTGCAGCTGCGCATGGAAAAAGCGAAAGAGCTTTTGCGGACCACCGATCTGAAAACCTTCGAGATCGCCGAGCAGGTAGGCTATGCAGACGCGAACTACTTCAGCTTTTGCTTTCGCAAGCACGTAGGACTGTCTGCCAAAGAGTACCGCAACAACAGCGGCAAAGAGGAGTAACCGATGAAAAAGCTCCTGTTTGGCGTTGTAGACGCGATCAAGGCCAAGAGCATTCAGTTTATCATCACGACATCATTTACCCTTGTTACCGTACTGGTCGTACTGTTCGTTGGGGTGATGCTGTACAGCAAATTTTCCGAGACGGCCGAACAAAATGCCTACTTGAATACGCAGCAAATTCTCGAACAGGTCAAATACAATCTGGACAGCTACTTGAACGGGACGACGCAAATTTTCGAGCTGGTCGACGACAAGATCAGACGAAGCCAGGGCGTTTCTTCGGAAAAGCTGAACGAACAGCTGGAAGCAATCGTGGAGACGAGAAAGGACATCGTCTCGATAGCCGTTTTTAGCAGAAAAGGAGAACGGTTGATGGGCACTCCTGCCAAGCCAATGCGCAAAAACAGCGAGCTGACGGAGCAAAGCTGGTTTCAATCGGCGATCGACGACCCGAACAACCTGTCCTTTTCCTTGCCGCACATTCAAAATCTGTTCAAAGGCGAGTACACCTGGGTCGTGTCCATGAGTCGAGGGATCACGATTAAGGGAGCGAAAGGGGAGATACCGGCAGTCCTTTTGGTGGATGTGAATTTCAAGGAAATCGATGACCTGTGCCAGCGAGTCGGACTCGGGAAAAAGGGATATGTCTACATCATCGACCTGGTAGGGAATATCGTCTATCACCCGCAGCAGCAGCTCATTTTCGTCGGGCTGAAAAACGAGAATCGTTCCTTGCCATTGAAATATTCGTACGGCAGCTACGTGGATGATGCAGAAGGTGATAAACGCCTGATCACCATCAAGACCGTCGATCAGCTGGGCTGGAAGATCATCGGTGTCTCCTACATGGATGAGATCGTCACGACTAAAAATGAAATCAGTCGCTTTATTTTCTGGTTGCTGATCTTTGTGATCGTCATCGTGCTGTTCGTGCTCTCCTACATCTCAGCAAAAATCTCCAGGCCGATCAAAATGCTGGAGAGATCGATGGAACGGGTAGAACAGGGGGATTTTACCGCGGGCGGGCCAATCCGCGGGAGCCAAGAGGTAGAGCAGCTGTCCTTGCGCTTTCAGCTGATGATGGAAAAGGTCAGAGAGCTGATGAACCAGATCATTGCCGAGCAGGAGGCCAAACGAAAGAGCGAGCTGGAAGTATTGCAAGCGCAGATCCACCCGCATTTTCTATACAACACATTAAACTCTGTCGTGCGCATGGTCGGAATCGGGAAAAACGAGGATGTGATTACGACGATTACGTCTTTGTCCAAGCTGTTTCGGATCAGTCTGAGCAAAGGGAAAAGCATCATCACCGTGCAAGAAGAGCTGGAGCATGTCCGACATTATCTGATCATTCAAAAAATGAGGTACAAGCAAAAATTTGAGTATGAGATCGAAGCGCAGGACGAGGTGCTCACCTGCAAAACGTTGAAACTGCTGCTGCAGCCGATCGTGGAGAACGCGATCTATCACGGGATCGAGCACATGGCAGACCCGGGATTCATCCATATATCCGCATCGTTATGTGAAGGGAAGGTTCTGTTTCTAGTAAGAGATAACGGTCTGGGTATGTCACCTCATGTGCGTGAACAGGTGCTGGACGGCTCCTACAAAAGCGAGGGCGGGTCGGGAGTGGGCATCCATAACGTTCACGAGCGTATCCGGTTGTCTTTTGGAGAAGGGTATGGACTTGATATTGAGAGCGAACTGGAGGTAGGGACTGTGGTCAAAGTGTGGATACCTTGCCAGCGCGACGAAGGACAAGAGGACTGACCGTATGGGGACAATCAAACAATTTGCGCTGTACACATTGTTGATATTGCTGGCGGTTATTGCGTTTTACTCCTGTGACTCACAAATAATGGATGATCCTCATCCGGACAAGAAAAAGACAGTGGCGTTGATTGTCAGAATGAAGCATGGCGACTACTGGCGGACGGTGAAGCTGGGGGCGGAAATGGCGGCCAAGGAATACGACCTCAATCTCAATTTTTACGCCCCAGATTATGAGGAGGACTCGCAGAGCCAGATGGAGCTGGTGCGGCAGGCTGCGCTCGACGGCTATGACGCTTTGGTCGTGGCTCCGAGTGACGACCGGGTGTTGCAGGAGGCGATTGGGCTGACCCAGTCGCGCGTGCCGATCATTACGCTGGATGCAGAAGGGCAACTGCCCGAGGTCAAAAGCTACATTGGGACGGACAACTACGACATGGGCAAAAAAGCGACTGAAAAAATGGTTCAGCTGATCGGGAAAAAAGGCCACATTGCTTTGATCGGTTCGGGCAGGAGTACGGCGAATGCCATGAGCCGTGAAAAGGGAGTCCGGGATGTCATTGCACAAGACAAGCAAGTGGAGCTGGTGCCCGTCGACCACGTCCAGCTGGACAAAAAGCTGATAGGAGAGCTGACCCGCGAATTGATCCGCCATAATCCGGGAGTAAAAGGAATCATCGCGCTGGATGCGAGCACATCAATAGGCGTTGCGGAAGAGATTGAGAAAATGGGCATGCAGGGGAGCATCAAAATCGTGGCAATCGACAGCCCGCCAGAAGTACTGGAGTACTTGCAGGAAGGGGGCATCTCGGCCACGATCATCCAGAAGCCATTTTCAATGGGGTACCTCGGAGTCAAATACGCACTGGATGCCAGTGAAGGCAAGCAGGTGCCAGGACGTGTGGACACGGGAACCAAAGTGATCGACCGCGAGAACATGTTTTGGTCGGAAAATCAAAAGCTGCTGTTCCCATTCGTCAAATAAGCAGAAAAAACTGATGAGGATTTTGATAAAAAAGCGCAGGATTTTCGATGGTATCAGAGTTGGAAAACGCTTACATTTTGTATATATCAGATGTACACATAGGGGATAAAGGGGGAAGTTTTCATGAGAAAGCTAATTGCTACTACGCTGGTTGCAGCGGTGACTCTCTCAGTAGTCGGATGTTCCCAATCTTCAGGCGGTTCGCAGCCGGCAGCCTCAGGCGGGGGCGGCGGAAGTACGGCAGCACCTGCAGCGCCAGCACCAGCTCCGGAAGCACCTGCAGGCAATCCCAAGATCGGTGTCGCGATTTACAAGTTTGACGATACCTTCATGACGGGGGTGCGCAATGCCATTTCCAAGGCAGCGGAAGGCAAGGCGGAAGTAGACATCGTCGACAGCCAAAACGCACAGCCCACGCAAAACGACAAGGTAGACTTGTTCATCAACAAAAAAGTAAACGCTCTCGCCATCAACCCGGTAGATCGGACAGCAGCTGGCGTCATCATCGACAAAGCCAAGCAAGCCAGTATCCCGGTCGTCTTCTTCAACCGTGAGCCGATGCCAGAGGATATGACGAAGTGGGATAAGGTGTACTACGTGGGAGCCAAAGCGGAAGAGTCGGGTACGATTTCCGGCCAGCTACTCGTCGATTACTGGAAAGCCCATCCGGAAGCGGACAAAAACAAGGACGGTGTGCTGCAATACGTCATGCTCAAAGGCGAGCCCGGACATCAGGATGCAGAGCTACGTACCAAGTTCTCCGTCAAAGCCATCGAAGACGCAGGTATCAAGGTGGAAAAAGTGGCCGAAGATACAGCGATGTGGGATCGCGTAAAAGGACAGGAAAAGATGGCGGCATTCCTGGCTGCTTCGGGCGAAAAAATCGAAGCTGTGCTGGCTAACAACGACGATATGGCTTTGGGAGCAATCGAGGCATTGAAGGCTGCTGGTTACTTTACGAACGGCAAATACATGCCAGTCGTCGGGGTAGACGCGACAGCTCCAGCCCTCAAAGAACTGGAGTCCGGGACGCTGCTCGGTACCGTGCTCAACGACGCGAACAATCAAGGGAAGGCAACGTTGAACATCGCGGCAGCGCTGGCCAAAGGAGAAACGCCGAACAAGGAAACAACCGGATTTGACATTACAGATGGCAAGTACGTCTGGGTGCCATACAAAAAAATCACGAAAGAAAATATGAACGACGCGAAATAAAGCCTCTTGCTGGCAGTGAGTCAACAGGAGTTCAGGAAAAGGCGAGAGAGTCGGTTGATGGACAAATCGATCTGTCTCTCTTGCCTTTTTCCTGCTTTTGGGGAGGCATCAGGGCATAGACATTCACGTGCGAGGAGGCAGCGGCATGGTTCAAAGCGATTATTTGCTCGAGATGAACAAGATATCCAAGGAGTTTCCTGGCGTGAAGGCACTCGACGATGTCACGCTGCGAGTTCGGCCAGGAACGGTGCACGCCTTGATGGGGGAAAACGGAGCAGGCAAGTCTACCTTGATGAAATGCTTGTTTGGCATTTACAAGCCGGACGCTGGCGAAATTTTGCTAAATGGCGAGAGTGTGGCGCTGAACAGCTCGAAGGATGCCTTGCTGCGCGGGATTTCCATGATCCATCAGGAGCTGCACCCAGTACCTTTTCGAAATGTGATGGAGAACATCTGGCTAGGTCGATTTCCCGTCAAAAGGGTTGGTCCTTTTCCGTTTGTGGATGAGAAGAAAATGGTGAGAGATACCGAAAAACTGTTTGCTGATCTGGGAATGGACATGAATCCGCATGAAATCGTGCGCAATCTCTCCGTTTCCAAGGTGCAGTCGCTCGAAATTGCCAAGGCAGTCTCTTACCATTCCAAGGTCATTGTGATGGACGAACCTACGTCATCGCTGACAGGGAACGAGGTGGAACAGCTTTTCACCATCATCCACGAACTGAAAAGCCGAGGAGTTGCGATCATCTACATTTCACACAAAATGGAGGAAATTTTACGAATTTCCGATGACGTGACCATCATGCGCGACGGCAAGCTGATCGGGACCTGGCTCGCTACTGAACTGACGACGGATCTGATCATCTCGAAAATGGTAGGGCGCGATCTTACCCAAAGATATCCGCAGAGGAGCAATACTCCTGGGGAGGTCGTACTCAAGGTCGAAGGATTGACATCAGCTTTTGCCGAGTCTTTTCAAAACGTTTCCTTCGAGCTGCATCGAGGGGAGATCTTGGGCGTAGGTGGATTGGTGGGTGCCCAGCGGACAGAATTGATCGAAGCGCTGTTCGGGATGCGTTCGATCAAATCGGGAAGAGTGCTGTTGCATGGCAAAGAGGTGCGGATCAAGTCACCCAAGGAGGCCAAAAAGCACAAGATGGCGCTCTTGACGGAGGAGCGAAGGGTGACAGGGATCATACCCGTATTGCCTGTGCTGGAAAATACCGTGATTGCCAATCTGGCCAGCTATCAGACCCCCTATCTGCTGCTTAATGACCGCAAGCGTCGAGAGGACGTCAGCCAGAGCATTGAGATGCTCCGGGTGAAGACTCCATCGATGAAAACATTGATCAAGAATTTGTCAGGCGGCAACCAGCAAAAGGTCCTGCTCGCAAGATGGCTGCTGACGGAACCGGATATCTTATTGCTCGACGAACCGACTCGCGGTGTTGACGTCGGAGCCAAGTACGAAATTTATTCGATCATTGCGGATCTCGCCAAGCAAGGGAAATGCATTATCATGATTTCTTCTGAAATGCCCGAATTGTTAGGGATGTCAGACCGCATCATGGTTATGTGCGATGGAAAGCTCTCAGGTGTCATTGCCGGTGCTGACGCGACCGAGGAAGAAATCATGCGACTGGCTACCAAGCACTTGGGATGACCAGGGAGGGAGGATTCACATGAGCAGTACTACGCAAAAGCAAATACAAGGCTTCGTGACACAAAATGCCATCTATATCGTCCTGGTCGTACTCATCGTCGGCATCGCCATTTACGATACCCATTTTCTCTCGATCACGACCTTGCGGGATATTTTGTTGCAATCGTCGACGCGGGCCATCATTGCATTGGGTGCCGCATTTGTTTTGATCACAGGAGGAACGGACCTTTCGGCAGGTCGTGTCGTTGGCTTGACTGCCGTGATCTCGGCATCCATGCTGCAGGCTCAGGATTACCCCCGCAGGTTTTTCCCGGACTTGCCCGATCTGCCGCTGCTTGTGCCAATCCTGATCGCGATAGCGGCAGGGGTGCTCGTGGGACTCATCAACGGCATTATCGTGTCCCGTTTCAGCGTCCCCCCGTTTATCGCAACCTTGGGTACGATGGTCATCGTCTACGGCGTCAACTCGATATACTTTGATATGGAGCCGAATCAGTCTCAACCGATTGGGGGGCTTCGACAAGATTTCAGTCATCTAGGTACCGGATTTATCGGCCCCAGCGGACCTTATTCCGTCCCGTACATCGTGATCATCGCCATTGCCGTGGCGTTCCTCGTTTGGGTGGTTTTCAACAAGACGAGGCTCGGGAAAAATATGTACGCTATCGGAGGAAACATTCAGGCCGCAACTGTCTCCGGGATCAATGTAGCGTGGAATCTCATGATCATCTACGCCATTGCCGGAGGACTCTATGGACTGGGCGGCGTGCTGGAATCCGCACGAACAGGCGGTGCGACGAACAACTACGGAAACATGTATGAGCTGGATGCCATCGCGGCGTGTGTCGTCGGGGGCGTATCGACTTCTGGCGGAATCGGTACCGTACCTGGTGTCTTGGCTGGTGTTCTGATCTTTGGGGTCATCAACTACGGGCTGACTTTTATCGGGGTCAATCCGTACTGGCAGCTGATCATCAAAGGATTGATCATTGTGGCAGCGGTCGCGTTTGACATCCGCAAATACTTGGCGAAGAAATAATGTTCATGCGAAAGAAATCTACCCTCGGTCCGCCCAGGAAAAAGGCGAATCGGGGGTGTTTTGTGTGGGATTCACATGATCCGCTTTTTTTTTATGTGTAAAATATTTTACCCATGCCCTTTTTCTGGCTATGGTAAGATCGTGAAAAACTAAGATATTTTTGAATATTTAAACTTCCTGGTTCTTAAGCAGCGAAAAAAGGACTGATCCCATGTCGATCCATTGGCATCAAGTAAAAGCCGAAGCAGCTACCTATTTGCAAAAGCTGATCCAAATCAATACGACGAATCCCCCAGGAAATGAGTGGGCAGCTGCGCACTTTCTGGCTGAGCTTGCCCGTGAAAACGGCTTGCATGCTCACATCCAAAAAACAGCCGAAGGGAGAGGCAATCTGCTCGTCTCCTTTCAACAAAAAGCAACCCAAGCGCTGGTAGACCCCGCGAGCAGCTCGCTGCTCCTGCTCTCTCATCTCGACGTTGTCGGAGCAGATGAGAAGGATTGGGATATTGCTCCTTTTTCCGGAGGGATTGTCGATGATGTGCTGTGGGGGCGCGGGACAATTGACACCAAGCAGCTAACTATTATGGAGCTGATGGCGCTCATTCTGCTAAAAAGGGAGAACCGTACATTTGCAAAAGACATCTTGTTGTTAGCAACTGCAGATGAAGAGAGCGGCAGCAAGTATGGCCTTCTGAAGCTGCTGGAAGAGCATGGCGAAATCTTTCGCGACAAACACGTAATTAGTGAAGGGGGCGGTTTCCCCATCCTTGTAAACGCAGTTCCCCACTACCTCTGCGAAACGGGCCAGAAGGGAATGTGCCAGATTATCTTTCGTGTGGAAAACAGTCAGTCGACACCCTATTACGTGGACAATCGCCCTATGCATGCAGCAGCCCAGCTCGTTCAACGAATCACTGAGGCTCGTTGGGGGAATTCCCCATCAAAAACAACGCAATACCTCGTAGATGAACTATTGAGAAGCTGTCACTTGGAAGAGACGAGGACAGCTTCGATGGAGGAGAAATTGCGCCTCCTTAAGCCGTACGTCAGCCCGTTCATGGCAAACGTATTGCGTGCGATGACAGAAAATACGATGGCGCCAACGATATGGAAGGGTGGCAGGCTTGCG
>JARDZO010000014.1 GCA_029240815.1 Brevibacillus sp. | reverse complement strand
CACACACCCTTTCTCATGATGGTAACGCTTGCATAAGGACCATAAAAATTATAGTTTTCTGTTACCATCATATTGAAAACTTCCGGATGTGTTCGTAGGTACATGCCTGTTTTCATACAAGAAAAGGCTCTGCAAGCCTTTTGCTAATTGATATAAAACTCTGCGCGTCGATTGGCTACACTCGGCAATTTGCTTCGGACGCGCTGAATGCGATCCAGATCAAGCTCCGCCACGATGAGCGTTTCTTCTTCGCCTGCACTCGCCAGAACGACACCCATCGGATCCACGATCAAGCTACGGCCCGCAAAAATATTGCCTACCTGATCTGCTGCGCAAACGAACATCGTATTCTCAATTGCTCTCGCGCGGACGAGTGTCTCCCAATGGTCTTCTTTCATGGCCCCCGCTACCCATCCAGCTGGCACGAACAAAATGTCCGCACCTTGCAAGGCAAATTGTCTCGCAATCTCCGGGAATCGCACTTCATAGCACACCATGAGGCCGATTTTCCCAAACTCCGTCTCCACCACCTGGTACGGATTGTCACCTGCAGCGATGGCCTCGGACTCCACGAACGAAAAGGCATCGTACAGATGTGTCTTGCGGTACGTGTGGATTAATTCACCGGATCGGTTCAGGAATACAGTCGTGTTGTAAGCCCGATTTGGGTCATGGTCGATCTTTTCATACATGCCGCATACCACATACACGCCATGTTCATGGGCCGCTTTTGCCAGTCCTGTAACGAAAGGTCCGTCCAAAGGCTCCGCTACCTGTGCTGGCGTGATACCTGTTTTCGGTGTGGCTGGTGCGAGATACATCTCCGGCAGAATAACAAAATCTGCTCCGGACGCTTTCGCTTTTGCGATGTAGGTAACTGCTTTCTGCAGGTTTTCCGCTTTATCCATGGTAGAAGTGAGTTGCGCAATCGCTACTTTCATCTTTTCTCCGCCTTTCACGTTGGTCAACATACTTACTGAATAGTATAACTGATTTTATCCTTTTGTAAGGAGTGGCTTCATCGCCATTTTCTTGTGGTTTCTGATCAAACCGAATGAAACATTAACGGACAGTTAAACATCCACCATCATCCTCTCTCCCCTCTTCCTGGGAGAGGGTTTTTTTATGCTCGGGACAAGACTTACACAACGAATGCTTTACCGATCCATCTCCTTGTATATAATGGACTTGTCAGATTGATGAGAGGTGAGACCATGTCCATCCGTATCAAATTGCTGCTCTCCTACACGGGAATGCTGGTCATCAGCCTCTTGATGTTCGGGCTGACAGCGGGCTTGTTTACCATCGCAGCCACAGGAGATATACACAGCATTCGTGATTTTTATAAAGTCCATTACCAGTTGAACCCGTTGACAGAACAGGAGGAATCGATCTTCCTGGACTTGAAATACCTCGCCAAGAATACGCCAGACGAGCTTTTGAACAAGCAATTGCTCGTCGACTACGATTTCAAGCTTCGGACTGTGCGTGCCGGGCTCTATGTGCGGCGCGAGAGCAATCAGGTCTTCGAGTCGTTCACGTTTCATCAACCGGAATTGGAGCAGAACCTGCCTCCTTATGATCTAAACAACAGCCAGATTCGCAACACCTTCAACATCGGTGAGCGATTTTACGCGTACGCCAAATTCGATTTTCTGTATTCGGATGGGGCAAAAGGCAGTGTGTTCGTCATCCGGGAACGCAGCCCCTTCGCAGAGGTGACTCGCCGTCTGCTCCCGATTCTTCTCGTTATTTTGCTTGGCGTGCTGGTCATCGCCAACATGCTGCTGTATCGCTGGATTACCAAAAGCGTGATCAAACCGCTCAACCTGCTGCGCAGCTCGGCAGAGCGCATTCAGGAAGGCGATCTGCAATTTGCTCTGAACCTGCATTCGAAAGACGAGATCGGTCAATTGAACGAAGCGTTTGAGAATATGCGAAAAAGATTGCACGAATCAGTCCAGCTCCGTTTGCAGGACGAGGAAAGCCGCAAAGAGCTGATCTCAAACATCTCGCATGATTTGCGCACGCCGATCACCAACATTAAAGGATACATCGAGGGAATCCGCGACGGCGTCGCCGATACACCTGAGAAAATGGACAAGTATGTCAATATCATTTACGCCAAAACGGTGGACTTAGACAAGCTCGTCGATGAGCTTTTCCTCTACTCCAAGCTTGACTTGAAACAGGTTCCCTTTACCTTCGAGCCTTTGAACATCGTTCCTTTTCTGGATGATTGTATCGAGGAGCTCCATTATGGTTTGCAGGAGCAGGGCATCGACCTGGAATGGGAGGATCGCACAGACGAACCGACATGGGTGCTCGCCGATGTGGAAAAACTCAAGCGTACCGTGTTGAATATCATCGACAATGCCCAGAAATTCATGGATAAGCCCGAGAAAAAGATCCATGTCTCGCTGCAGCCAGATGATCCATATGTCACGATCGAGATTCGAGACAACGGAATGGGAATACCGCCTGATGCAATCCCGCATCTGTTTGAACGCTTTTACCGTGCGGAACAATCCCGCAATTCGACTACAGGTGGCAGTGGATTAGGCCTGGCGATCGCTCACGAAATTGTGGAAGGTCACGGCGGGAAGATCTGGGTCAAAAGCGAGCAAGGAGTTGGCACCAGTCTGTTCTTCTCACTGAAACGCACGACGAATCCAGGAGGCTACCACGCACATGACACGAATCCTGATCATTGAAGACGAAACGACGATCGCTCAGCTCGAACGGGACTATTTTGAGCTAAACGGCTTTATGGTTGACCTGTGCCACACTGGCGATGAAGGCTTGCGGCTGGCTCTGAACGGGGAGTACGGACTTCTCATCATTGACTTGCAACTGCCGGGCATCAATGGCTTCGAGCTGTGCCGCCAGATTCGCCTGGCAAAGGAAGTGCCGATTTTGATCGTCTCGGCCAAAAAGGAAGAGCTGGATAAAATTCGTGCTTTTAATCTCGGCGCGGACGATTACATCACCAAGCCATTTAGCCCGAGCGAATTGGTCGCCCGTGCCAAAGCGCATTTGACCCGTTATGAGAGGCTGCTCGGCAAACAAGAACCACAGCAAAAAGACGAAATCCATATACGGGGCCTCGTCATGGATAAAGCATCTCGCAGAGTGTACGTGCGCAACCAGGAAGTCATTTTCACCACACGGGAATTCAACCTGCTTGAATTTTTGGCAAGCCATCCCAACCGCGTCTTTAGTAAAAACGAGCTGTTCGAACGGATTTGGGGGATGGATTCGAGCGGTGATATCGCAACGGTCACTGTCCACATCCGCAAAGTGCGGGAGAAAATCGAGATCGATCCTTCTAATCCACAATACATCGAGACTGTCTGGGGTGCCGGCTATCGCTTTACCGTGTAGGCCTATCGCAGTTTAGCTTTTTTTAATATCTGGTTTCGAAACTTTTAAGATCAGGTTTCTAGGCAGTTTAGGTCTCTCGTCTATCCTGTGAATAAGGCAAGCAACACCAGCCATCCATGATACGAGGAGGACTTTCTGATGAAAAAGATTTCAAATAAAGTGGCTGCCATGGTACTGACAGCTGCATTGGGCACCGCCTCTCTCCCTTTTGCAACGATGACAACCCACGCTGCTTCTAACGCGATTCCTTCCCCTCTTACAGCCCAGGAGATTCAAGTAGCGGTCGGTGAGCTGGCACGCCTCGGCGTCATGCAGGGGTACACGGACCGCTCCATGGGCGCTCACAATCAAATCAACCGTGCCGAACTGGCGAAAATGATTGTGAAGACCTTTCATCTGGAAGGCAAAGCACAATCCCCAGCCAAATTGACTGATATTCAACCGAATTCCTGGGCGTACAAATACGCCTCTGAGTTAGTCGGGCTTGGCATCATGCAAGCGGAGGACGGACAATTCAACCCAACAGGAACGGTCACAGACGCAGAGCTCGTGCAGATCGTATCCAAAGCGCTGAACCGCGATACAAAATCCGTGAACTACTGGATGGAACGTTTCTACTCTGGCAACCAAATGGCTTCTCGCGGTGAAGTTGCCTTCCTGTTGCAGACTGCACACAAAGCGATCCCGTCCGAAAAAGCGAAAATCACAAGCGTACAGTCGTTAAATGCCATTACGTTGATCGTCACCTTCGATGCTCCGCTGACGGCACAAGATGAAGTGTTCGCAAAAGCAAAAGCCGATTTCGTCTTTAATGACGGGCTGACACTGACCAACATGCCGCGATTGAAGACTGGCTCGATAGCCACTTATATCGTCCCGACCTCCGTTCAAACAGCAGGTACGACTTACAACCTGACTTACAAGGGCAACAAGGCAGGAACCTTCACAGGGAATGCGACCAAGCTGCAAATGAACGAAAGCAGACAAGTAACGAACGATACGTTTGAAGTGGAAGCGCTGCGATCGGATAACGTCACCGACTACGGATATGTCATTTCCGCCTACAGTGCTGGACGCGGCGAAAATGCTTATGTCCTGGACCAAAACAACCGTGCGAACGGCACCACTTATCAAATCATCTCGTCCATGCAAGCGCGGCAAGTAACGATTACACCTGCTGGCGGTCAACCAATCGTAGCGAAATACGTTCCATTCACCCAATCGACAGACGGTAAACAAGAGCCAAAATTCCGTTTGCCAGAGGGACAAGTCCTGACTCCGGGTGTGACATACACCGTAACCTCTGACTGGGCTACGATCAAGAACCCGACGTTTGTAGCCGAAGAAATCGCTCCTGTAGAAATAACGGAAGCGGAAGTGCTCTCTGACACTTCGATCGCCATCACATTGGCAGAAGATCCTGGCGATGAGCTGTTCTCCGGTCGCAGCGTGGAGTTGACTGCAGAAAATGGAGAGAAATTGCTGGCCACTTATAAGTACTCCAGCCGTAAAGGAGCTGTCGGTATTTTTGACCTCCAGCAAAATGGCACACTGTCTGAGGGAACCACTTATACCGTTACACCTGTTGGCGACTGGGCAGGGGATTCTCAGGCTGAGTTGGCTGTGGAATAATAGGGGTTATGAACCATTCCATACCAGCAGAAAGGAGAGGGTTTGCCTTGCTGTATATGGGCCTGATCGCTTTCACGCTGGCGCTCACAGGCTGCGAGATGAAAGTAGACACCATGCTAGGAAACAACGAGCAGCAGCAAGCGACCCAATCGGTGAACATGGAGATCAAAAAGCTGAACCAGGCGTTGTTGAAGGCAGTGCAACAAGGAGAGACGAATGCCATTTCTCAACTGTTAGCAGATGGTGCTGACATTAATGCGACGGATGATACGGGCAGAACATCTGCTTTGATCGCTGTACACACAAACCAGCTGGATGTCTTCAACCTGCTGATCGAACATGGCGCCAACATCAACATCCGCGACGAGCGATTGGACAACCCGCTGCTCTACGCCAGCGCTGCCGGATTACTCGACTTTGTCAAAGCCTCCATCGCCGCAGGGGCTGATACGACGATCACCAATCGTTTTGGCGGAACCGCTCTGATCCCTGCTGCCGATCGCGGGCATGTCGCTATCGTCGAAGAACTACTGACCCACTCCGATGTCCATGTAGATCATATCAACCGCTTGGGCTGGACTGCTCTGCTCGAAGCCGTCATTCTCGGAGACGGCGGGGAAAAGCACCAACAGATCGTCAACCTGCTGATCGAACATGGCGCTAATGTAAATCTCGCCGACCATGACGGGGTGACTCCTCTGCAGCATGCCAAAAATCGCGGCTATCAGGAAATGGTGGAAGCATTGAAGCAGGCGGGAGCGAAGTAATCAATCCCGAAACAAGAATAAGCAAAGGCTCCTCAGCCTTTGCTTTTTGTTTTGCCTTACGTAAGGGGGGAAAAAGGAGAAAACGCTCCAAGTTAGGGGACACTTGCACAGGGGTCATCCCTGCTCGGCTCCTTTCCAAAAGCGGAACCGCGTCCAAAAGTAGTCATTTCTAGGGGTTACAATGTATGATAGCAAGATTCGGCCGTAAGAAAAGCATGTTTCCAGGCGGAGCGACTAGCGGAGTCCCTCTCAGCGGAGCCATGAATCCCGAGGCAACAGAATCGCTATCTATGAATAATCTTCGAAGCTGCGCGCCGTTTTGCGATTCCCTCGGGATCATGGTGGAGCGGACAGTCTGCACTTCTTGTGGGACGTAGCCCGGAGCGGAGAATGGAAACAGGCTTTTCACCACGACAACTACTTACCCTATGATATTCTTCCCGTAATAAATTTCATCCATCTCGTTGTGCAGCCGCTCGGTAATCTCCCGTTGCTCCTCTGGCGTCAGCTTGTCTTTGGTATAGCCAAACAGGTAATTGTTCAGATCAAATCGCTTCAGCTTGCATTTGGTGTGAAAGATATTTTCCTGGTAGACGTTCACATCAATCATGTCATACAAATCGATCACTTCATCTGGGATGTAATTTTGGATGGAGCTGATGTCATGGTCGATAAACAGCTTGTTGCCATCGATATCGCGGGTGAATCCACGCACGCGGTAATCAATGGTCATCGTGTCCGTCTCAAACGAGTGAATCAAGTAGTTCAGTGCTTTTAACGGTGAGATCTCTCCACACGTAGACACGTCAATATCAGCCCGAAACGTGCTGATTTCTTCGTCTGGATGGTATTCCGGATACGTATGAACGGTAATGTGACTCTTATCCAGCTGCATGACGACCGAATCAGGCAAAGGTCCCGGTGATTCCTCATACGATTCTGTCGGGACCTCCACGACTGGCCCCTCTGACACGAGGAAGGTGACACTGGCTCCTTGTGGGACATAATCCTGTTTGGCGATATTCAAGACGTGTGCGCCAATGATGTCGGATACCGTTTTCAAAATGCTGGTCAGCCTGTCTGCATTGTACTGTTCGTCTATGTATTCAATGTAGGCTTCCCGTTCTTCCTTCGTTTTCGTATAACAAATGTCGTACATATTAAAGCTCAGAGACTTGGTCAAATTGTTGAAGCCGTGCAAGGTGACGTGTTGTTCTGTCATCGGTTTCACGCTTTTCATATCTCCCTCCCGCTACGCACTCTCATTGATAATTTACCCAATTGATTGCTTTCATCCATCATGAAAAGGAAAGAAACATAAAAAAGGTCTCATCCATTTCTGGACAAGACCTCAGAGGCTAGCGCAGCCGGACATGAGTGGCAGCTGTCCACCTCCCCGTCTCTCCTGCACGTATGGAAGGAGGCTTCATCGTTACGTTTCCTTGCAGGACGTAATGACGCAGATTCAACTGCGGTTCGTCCTGGCTGAACAAGGTCCCCACGTAAGAGGCAAACTGGGTTTCAAATGCGATCTGTCTGGCAGCTTCATTCCATGTTCCTTGAATGGGAATAAACGTGCCGCGAAAATTCACTGCTCCATTCAATCTGTTGTTGTTCATGACGCTCTGGATAACCAACGTCCCCTGTGATGTCGGTCTGCCTCCAATGCTGGCCTGGATATCCCATGTCGTCGGGTACGGCAAGCTCACCCTCGTCATTTGTCCGATTGCCAAGGCTACCATCTCCTTCATTCATGATGGTTACGATCGAGCAGAAAGGTACCCTACAGTATATGAACCCATGGGGAGGCGTCACGTAGGCAAACGTACATTATTCGGGAATCTGCCTTGATTTCCAGCTGCCTCTTTTTAAGCTTTAGCAATTTCCGGTTTTTTTGTTTGAAAGAGAAAGATCTTCGCTAGCATGCAGCCCATTGCCAAAGCAAGAAACAAGAGACCAATCCAGATGGACCCGTGCATGCCAGCTTTCGTAATCATCCATCCTCCGGCAGCCGAACCAATCGTCACGCCTAGATTGATAAAGGAAATATACAGGGCATTGGCGAATTCCGGAGCTTCCTTGGCTTCCGAGGTCAGCCAAATCTGGGTGACAATCAGACCGCTCGTATGGGCAGCCCCCCACAAAATGACGAGAACCGCAATCGGAATGGAGATCGCTTCCCCTGCATAGAGCAGTACAAATGCAAGTGCGAGAGCAATCGGATGAAGCAGCGCTGTTCTCACCATATGAGCAGCCAGCCATTTCCCCGCCAGTAAGTTTCCAGCGACCCCCCCGACTCCAAAAATGACGAGCATGATGCTGACAGCTTCCCCACTCAATCCAAACTGTCGTCCCAAGTATTCGGCAGCGTAGCTATACACAGAAAACATGGCCGCGAAAATAAGCGTGGATGCCCCGATATTCATCCATAGAGGTGCCATTCGCAAAATGCCGATCTGTTCACGATACGATCCTTTTTCCTCGCCTGCTGTATTTGGCAGCATGGCAGCAATCCCAAGAGCAGCTACGGCATTTACTATCGCGCAAAAATAGTAGGCTGCTTCAAAAGAGAACTGATCGGCAATATACGTGGTAGCTGGCACCCCTAGCACCATTCCCATGCTGGTACCCACAAACGCTTTCGCGGCAGCTTGTGTCGCCTTCGCTTTTGGATATAAGGAGACGGCAGCCACAAACGCTAAGGAAAAATAGACGGGATGGAACAAAGCCGCAACGACACGCAGCGCCACCAGCACACCGTAATTCGTGGCAAACGCTGATAGCAGGCTGCTCACTGCAAACAAAAGTAAACTAATCATCAAGATTTTCTTGCGGTTATATCGAGAGACGAACAGCACCATGAACGGACCGAACAACGCGATGACCAAGGCAAAAATACCGACGAGCATTCCTGCCTGCGTGATACTCACGTCGAAACGTTCCATGATATCCGGCAGTATGCCGACAACACCGAATTCGATGGTATAGACGCCGAACAAACCTAATGCAAGAAAGAAGATCGGGCTGACCATCCTCATGCTCCTGTGTCCCTAAGACTAGCGTAGATCGCTTCACATAGCTCTACTGTAAATGCTCCTGACATTCCTTCGTAGGCGGTATTGGTGAAAGCGACCACGCTCACATTCATTATCGGGTCCATGAACCACGAATGTCCGTACGCACCACCCAACCGCCAAGTGCCAGGTGATTCTGCTGTCCCGGCTGCCACTGGATCCTGCAGCACAGTGAATCCCAGTCCAAAATGCCGTCCGGGCCAAGCCGCTAGCTCCAGGTCTTTTGTCTGATTGGAACCCATCTCACGGACTAGGTGCGAGGGTAACCATGATTCTCCCCCTTTTCGCAGCGTTTCCAGCAAGAGGAGGAAATCACCGGCGGTACCGATCATTCCAGACCCGCCCGAGTTATAAGCATCCTCATCAAAAGCACGTGCCGGTTCAAAACGGATACCTGCCGTACCTTCGAATACCGGAGCGATCTCCACCTCTGCCATACGTCGGGCTCCACGAGAATCATTGACGTACGCAGCGGCAAGTCGAGAGGCATCCTTTACCGCAAAAGAAGTATCGGTCATTCCCAGCGGGTCCGTGACCAGCTTGCGCACCGATTCGGAAAGCGGCTCATTCGTGACACGGCTGATCAAGGCACCGAGCACATCTGTCGCGATCGAATATCCCCAAGCCGTGCCCGGTCTGTAGAGAAGCGGCACGGATGACAGTCTGCACAGATTTTCCTCCAGGGTGATACCCGAACGGTCCATGCCGTCTGACACACCGGCACGCTGATAAGCCCCGCCCCCCTGTGGCTCCAAAAAACCGTAGCCAAGACCTGCCGTATGCGTGAGCAACTGCCGCACCGTGATGTTTGCCTCCCGTCCATCCCCTAGTCGCGGACGAAAATCAGGCAGCCAGCGAGTAATCGATTCATCTAGCTCCAACCGTCCTTTCGAGACCAATACGAGAGCTGCCGCTGAGACGATCGGCTTGGAGACGGAAGCGAGCCTGAACAAAGCATCTTCACGCATCAATTGTTCGTTCTCCCGATCCGCATATCCAGCAGCCCGGCTATACACCACTTCGCCATCTACCGCCACCTTTACTACTGCACCCACCACTCTCTTTTCAGCCAGTGCTCTCTCCACTACTTGGTCCATACGTTTGCCATTCATCCTCTTCACCCTTTCGGAATCACTTGATCTTGTAAACTATCTAATCGTGAGTTTATTATAATAAGTAAGTGATTGGCGTTACATAAGACATCCACGGTATTTCACTCGCTCTGCAATGAAAAACCTTTTATTCGATTCGGAATTCCTTGAAAAGAAAGGAAGTGGATTTTGGAATGGATGAGATTGATCAACAGATTCTTTTTCATCTGCAAGGTCAGGCCCGGATATCGATGGCGGAGCTCGGCCGGAACGTCGGTTTGTCCCAGCCTGCTGTTACGGAGAGAGTAAAACGCTTGGAGGAAAAAGGGGTTATTCGTGAATATCGCACCGTACTCGAACCGGAGAAAATCGGCAAACATGCTGCTGCTTACATCCTGTTTCGTACGAGGGATTGCTACGCTTTCCTGGATTTCTGCCGCTCCTCTCCCGACGTCATCGAATGTTACCGAATCAGTGGCGAGCATAACTACTTGCTGAAGGTCGTGGCTGACTCCACTCGTTCCCTTGAGGAGTTCGGCAATCAGTGTGATCAATACGGGACGTACACGATTTTGATTGTGATGTCTTCGCCTATAGATCCTAAGCATCTGATCCAGCCACTCGCAGAAGGCCAGGTCAATCTGCTCAGCTAGAATCGTAATCTGACCATTCTCACTGCACTCAAAAAAGGGCAATCCCAACAGTCTGTGTAGACTGCGGGATTGCCCTTCTTTTTCAGGCGATCCTCCTAGCGTTTCGCCGATTGCTCCATTCGTTGATGACCATGACCAGAAGCAGAACGATTCCCCACATAAAATCCTTGAAGAAATTCCCTACATGCAGTGCATTCAGGCCACTCGATAAAAATTGGAGCGTCAAGACCGCCATCACGATCCCCGACACCTTCCCAAATCCTCCCTTTGGATCCACCCCGCCCATCACAGCCACCAATATCGCCTGCAAAATGTACGAGGTCCCGTAGTCCGCTTTTGCCGAATTTGTCTGGGCGACGATGACCAGACCGGCTATGGCTGCCAGAATACCGCTGATCGCGTATGTCCCCCGCAGTACACGCGTGTTGTTTACGCCTGAGTAGATGGAGGCCGTCGGATTTGCTCCCAGCATTTGCAGCTTCATTCCATAAGACTGCTTGTTCAACAACACATATGTTGCCAGAATACACAAGCAAAACATCAGTAATGGTACAGGAATGACCCACAAGCTGCCATTTCCGATCGTCGTATACAGCTCCGGGAGGCCGACAATCGCTTGTCCCTTGGTCAAAATAATGGCGATTCCCATGAATAGCTGCATCGTTCCCAAGGTCACCAAGATCGGGGGAATTCCAATCCTCGTGACAGCAAAACCGTTGAACAGACCGCATACCAGTCCGACCACGAGTGCGACAGCCACACCTAGCAGGATATACAAAAGGCTCTCGCCTGCCGTCGCTTCAGCAGGCAACAGTCTCACCATAACCGACGCGGATATGATCGAAGTAAGATTGGCGATCCCCACGATGGACAGGTCGATGCCTCCTGAGATCATCGTAAGCATCATCGCTAACGCAAAAATGCCAAACACGGGAAACTGAAACGCCATAGAGGTAAAGCTGTCTAACGATAAAAACGTGCTCGGACTCATTCCTGCCA
The DNA here is from genome assembly GCA_029240815.1 of Brevibacillus sp. Next base: position 24,989 of record JARDZO010000014.1, on the reverse strand, counting down.
TCAAGGCGAAGACGACGAGCATGATGATAAACAGCCGGATTGTGCTCGCATCCTGAGGCAGATAGCGCTTCAAGGAAAAAGACGAGCTGCCGATTGGTGTGATTGGCTCGGGTTTGCTTCCATTAGGGGTTGTCATAACTGGCCTCCTCCAAAAGTGGTTACGTTACGATCGATTTTCGCCTCATGATCGATCTCTTCACCTGATACGCCGCCACGCCCGTTCCGATCAGGATCAAGGCACCGATGACAAAACGCTGCCAATAGGAAGGAATCCCCAGGAGAATCAAGCTGTTCTGGATCGTGATGACGAGTAACAATCCCAGCAGGGAGCCCAGCACCGTTCCATGGCCGCCCGTGATACGCGTCCCCCCGAGCACGACTGCCGCAATGATCAACAGCTCCGTACCCAGCAGGTCGACAGGATTGGAATTGCGCATCATCGTCGTATGAATCATCCCTGCGACTCCGGCCATGAGCCCGACAAAGCCATAGATAAAAAACTGAATCCGCACTGGTGAAAAGCCGATCCTTTGCGCAGATACGGCATCGCCCCCCAACGCGTAGATACCTCTGCCCATCATCGTATACCGCAGCAGCAACGCCACGAGTAGAATGACCCCAAACGTGACAAGGACAGCAACAGGCAGTCCCACCGTGATTCCGCTATCATTCGTAAACTTGAAAATCTGTTCCTTGGAAAAGGTCAAGAGCGGCTTGGGCAGATCACTGATCTGGCTGCTGCCGACAAACGTCAGGAGAAATCCGCTGAACATGGAAGAAGTACCCAACGTCACGATCAACGCGGGCAAGCGAAACAGGGAAATAAAGACGGCATTGATGAACCCCAGGCACAGACCGATCAGGCCGGACAGGAGAAAGGCAACGAACACCGGGCCGTCATACTGCATGGAATGAAGAATTTTCGTGGCGCAAAACATGCTGAAGGTCGCAATCGCGGGGAACGAAACATCGATTCCTCCGGAAATGATGACCAGCATGGCACACATCACAAAAATCCCGGGAACGATCCCACTACGGATCAGATCGAACAGATTGGTGGTCGTAAAAAATGCACTGCTCTGGCTGCCAATCACGAGAAACAGCGCCAGGACGACGATCGCCACGTAAAATTCGCTGGTCTGCACTACCTTTTTCATATGCTTTCTCCCCCTGCCGACTCACTTCTATGTGGCTTCTTGCAATCGCGTCCATTCCTCTTGGCTCCATTCCTTACCTGCCATTTCCCCAACCAGTCGCCCTTTTTTCATGACCAGTACCCGATTGCAGTTTTGCTTCAGCTCAGGCAAGTCATCGGAGATCATCAACACTCCCATGCCTTCCTTTGCCAACGCACGTATCACTTGATGGATGTCTTCTTTCGAGCCGATATCTACTCCGACAGTCGGTCCGTTCAATATGAGCAGGCGCGGATTTGTCGCCAGCCATTTGGCGAGGACGACACGCTGCTGATTGCCACCGGACAACGTTTTGACCGGCAACGAAGGCGAGTGTGCGACAATTCCCAGGCTCTTGATCCAGTCTTGAACCGTGCTTTTCACTTTGGTCAGATCGATCATGCGCCAATGGCTCGACAGCCGATCTACTACGCTGATCACCATGTTGCGCTCAATGGATTGCTCCAAAAAGAGGCCTTCGGTCAAACGATCCTCCGGCACGTACGCAATTCGTTGCTCGATCGCGTCCTGTACCGTACGAATCTGACGCTCAGCACCATCCATGTAAATCTTGCCGCTCGTCGCCGGTCGCAAGCCAAAAAGTGATTCTGCCAGCTCTGTGCGCCCAGATCCCAGCAAGCCCGTCAAACCCACGATTTCCCCCGCTTTAATCTGCAACGATATATCTTCAAAGCACCCCTGCAACCCTAAATCTTCCGTTTGCAAGATCGGTGCTGTCGTCTCCTCTTTTATCTCGTAATAGCTTTCTTCAATCTGCCTGCCCGTCATATAAAAAACGAGCTTTTCGCGATCCAGCTGCTGGACCCGTTCGGACACCACATTTTTACCATTGCGCAAAATGGTGATTCTCTCGGAAATCTCAAAGACTTCTTCCAGCTTGTGACTGACAAACAGGATGGTCATTCCTTCTTTTTTCAGGCCGCTAATGACAGTGAACAGCGACCTCACTTCTTTTTGCGTCAAGGCTGTCGTCGGCTCATCCATGATGATCAGCTTGGCCTTGTGCATCAGCGCTCGTGAAATGGCAATCAACTGCTTGTCGGCAACAGACAACGTCTCGACCTTTGCATCCAGATCTAGCTGGACATTCACTTTCTCCAGCGCCTGTTTGGCCATCTGCTTCATCCTGCGCCAATTTACCAGCTTCCTGTTTTGCGCCAGCTCTGTATTGAGTGCTATATTTTCTGCCACAGTCAGGTTCGGAAAGATGGAGAAGTCCTGATAAATGACCTGAATTCCTTCGTTGATCGCATCCATCGGCGTCAGCAGCTTGCGTTTCTGTCCGTGAATCAGCATTTCCCCATGGTCCGGTGCGTGCACACCGGACATGACTTTGATCAGAGTGGATTTCCCGCAACCATTCTCTCCGGCCAGACAGTGGATCTCTCCATAATCCAGCTCGATGCTGACATCCTTCAGCGCTTGAACACCGGCAAATGATTTGCTGATTCCTGACAATTGTATGAGCGACATGATTGCGGTTCACCCTCTCTATACGTGTACGGGATTAAAAGTTGTAATCGTTCATATTTTCCTTGCCGACACCTACCCATGCGCTGCCAAACAAGTATTTGCCGTTGACCACCTTGATGCTTTCGTAGCCCTTTACTCCGAGATTCGCGCCTTCCTTGATGTCTGCTTTCTTGCCGTCCAGCACCATGACAGCCAGCCTGTTCATGACATACCCGGCATCTGCGGGATCCCAGAAGCCGATCATGCTCATCGCACCGCTCTCCAGATACTGCTTGCTGACGGACGGTACGCTCGTGCCTACGACATTCACTTTTCCTTGCAGACCCATTTCTTCGACTGCCAATGCCGCACCGGCAGCGTCGTTCCCGGACGCACCCTGGAAGCCTTTCAGGTTGGGATAGGCCTTGAGTGTTTCACGGAATTTTTCACTCGCTGTCTTCTGATCGTCATTCGTTTCCAGCTTGCGGGCGACAGCCTTCATGTTCGGGTACTTTTCCTGTTGGCGCTTGTACGCTCCTTCTTCCCACTGCATATGCGACTTCGTCGTCAGGCTGCCGACCGTCGTCATGTATTCGCCCTGCTCACCCATCGATTTCGCCAGACTGTCCATCAAGAACGCTCCGTAGTCCAGATTGTCGAACGCCTCGATGTTAAAGTCCGTATTTTCAAAGCCGTCTGCTTCGTGCGTAATGACCACGATACCTTTTTCACGTGCCTTTTTTAGAACAGGCTCCAGCGCTTCGGCAGAGAACGGAACGACCGTGATCGCATCTACTTTTTGGGCGATCAGGTCCTCGATGATTTGCACCTGCAGCGCTGCATCTGCTTTTTGCGGCCCTTGCATGAATGTCTCGTTGCCTGTTTCCTCACCGAATTTCTTGATTCCCTCGTTCATTCGGTCAAACCAGGCGACACCCGTCAATTTGACTACCGTGGCTATCTTGTACTTTTTTCCGCTTGCCTGTTGTCCCGCCTCACCTTGTGGCTGTGTGCCTCCTCCACCGCCACTGCATGCTGTCAGTAAGAGCAGCAAGACAGCCAGCATCAGGCTCACGAGCGTCAAACTCCTTCTCTGTCTGTTCATGAACGTCGACCTCCCTCATCTTCTGTATGTAATGAAAATGACACTGTCACATGTCATGCACTACCCTTGTCGAAACGCTTTTACCTTCTCCATAAAAGCACGGACCCGCTCTTGATCTACGTGATTTTCGAATTTTCCGTCTAATTTAAACGTTGTCCCAACCACTGCTCCATCCGCGATCGATAGCTGCTGCTCCAGATTTTGCATGCGGACTCCGGTATTTGCTAATACGACCGTTTCGGGCACCGCTTCCTTCACCCGCTTCAGGATTTGCGAATCCGTCTCAGTCCCTGCCGTCAGTCCCGATACGCACAAGGCATCCGGCCGATTATTAAACACAGTGGATTTCGCGACATTCTCAATATCCCGATCCGCCAAGTACTTCGCCGCTTCCGGTACGATGTTGAAGAGCAGCTTCACATTCTCCGCACCGATCCGATACTGATGCCGCACCGTTTCGCCTACATTGGTGTTCCAGATCCCAAAGTCACTCGCGTAGACACCGGTAAAGATTTCACGGACAAATTGCGCCCCTGTTGCCGCAGCCAGATCGAGCGATTTTTTCGCATCCCACAGCACGTTGACCCCAAAAGGGATTTTGATGTCGTTCTTGAGTTCTCCAATGATTCTCGCCATCGCCGCTACCGTCTCCGTCTTCACATCGGTTAAATACGGCAGACTGAATTCATTGGAAAACATCACGGCATCCACTCCGCCATCCTGGAGGGCTCGCAAATCTTTTCGCGCCATTTCCACCACGTATTCCATCCCTTTTTCTTTTTGGAAAGAAGGGTCCCCTGGCAATGGGAGCAGGTGGCACATGGCGATGATCGCTTTTTCCGTTCCGATTACTTCTTTTAACCAACTCATTGGTTATCTCCACTCCTCTGATATGTAATAGATTACCCGCGGCTCAGATTCAGCCCGTGATCACACGTGAGCAGCAGCTTTTCCAGCAAACAAATGAGCTGCTCGACATCCTGCAAGTCGATCGCCTCTACCGGAGCGTGCGTGTATCGTGCCGGATAGCCGAGATCCACCATCGGGATGCCGTCATTCTCCAGCTGGCTAAAAGAAGCATCCGTCAGTATCCCCATAAAAACCGCTTGCTGCAAAGGAATCTCCTGTTCTCTCGCGATCTTTTGCAAATGCTTCACCAGCTTGGGATTGGGGATCAGCCCACCCAGCGTACCTCTACCGTGGAAGGTGTACATGCCGATGCTGGGGCCACCTCCGAGGCGAATATCCGCGCTTCCTTTCAGATCGGGGGTATCCGTCGCGATCGTAATATCCAACGTGATCGCCAAATGCGGATTCACTTTTCGAACGGCTGGCAGTACCCCGCGCAAATTAAATTCTTCCTGTACGGAAAAGACAATGTACAGTTCGCAGGGCAGTTCTGTCTCCTGCAAGCGATCTGCCAGCTCCAACAAGGTCAGGCAGCCCACACGATTATCGAGTGTATTGCTAAAAACGATCGAGCCGTTGTCAAAAAACTGCCGGGCGTAGCCTACCGGGGTACCAGGCGATATCCCTGCATCCAGCGCGTCCTGTTTGCTCCGAAAGCCAAAGTCGGCATAGATCTCATTCACCGGAAGCACCTTATACTTTTCGTCTTGCTTTGTGACGTGATGAGATTTGGTGCCAACGATACCCTTCCACTGCTTTCCATCTGCTTCGATCAAAAGAGTCGTGCCTGCCAAGCTTTTCTCCGGAATTCCTCCCAGCCGCTCCAATCGCAAAAAACCACTCTCTTCAATCTTGGTCACCACCAATCCCAGCTCGTCCATATGAGCGAACACCATGACCCGATACGGATTTTCAGTCTGCAACCGATTCATGCGCACGATGACATTCCCGAGCGGGTCGACATGGATCTCCTCTGCCTTGCCCGCCAGTCGCTCACGCACATAGCGAATGACAGAATCCTCATAACCGGACAACGCTAGACAAGACGTCAAATCACGCAGAACCTCTTTCATTTTTCGATAATCTGGAAGCATGCTTCGTTCCCCCGTTGTTTGGTTAAGTTAGCTCATCCATCAATTCACGTGTTTGCCGATACAGTCGGTGATAGAGCTCATAGTAGCGTTCATATAAAGGCTGATGCGTCTGTTGTGGTGTGATCTCTTCCTTCACGCTCACCCATTGATCCATATCCGTGATGTCTCGATACCAGCCGAGTCCCAGCGCACACAAAAAGGCGTTTCCATAAGCCGCACCAAGTGTAATTTCCGGGATGACCTGCGTCATTTGGCAAATGTCACTCACACTTTGCAGCCAAAGGCGATTCTTGACGCCGCCCCCGACTGCGACGGCGCGATGGATCGGAACCTGCATGCTCCTGATTTCGTCCATGTTGTGGCGAATGGAAAAAGAGATACCCTCCAAAATCGAGCGGTACATGTCGGACTGCGTGTGCTGTAGGGTGAGTCCAAAAAACACGCCCTTTGCCGTTGCGTGATGAATGGGCGTCCGCTCTCCGCTAAAATAGGGCAGGGTGAGCAGTCCATTTGCACCGGGTGGACTCTGCTCCGCCAGCTTCGTCGCATACGTGTATGCTTCATCGACCGTCATGCCGCCAGAGGAAGGTGGCTTCGATTGTCCTTCTACCGACAGCCATTGATCAATGAACCAGCGGGTGAGCGAGCCTGCTGTAGCCGTACCGCCCGTAATCGTGTGGGAGCCGGGGACGGCATGCAGATTGGCCCATAAGGTTTGAGTCTTTGGCAAATGGGGAGCTACAAGAATGAAAAAGGTAGAGCTGCCGTACATGAGCATCAGATCGCCTTTGTGCACCGCTCCGACGCTGATCGCCTCGGAGAGCGCATCGGCTGTACCCGCGATCACCTTTGTCCCTTGAGCTAATCCGGTTTGGTCTGATGCCCGCTTCGTCACTTCGCCTACAATCTCATGGCTCCAGGTGAGTCGGGGCAATTGATCGAGCTCACAGATCGCACTCGTCATCTCCGCACTCCATTTCAACTGGCGGATGTCAAAGAGCGGCGAATAGGACGCAGCCGTGTAACGGTCGATGATCTGCTCACCCGTCAGCTTGTAGACTAGGTAACCCGAGCCGCAGAGAAACTTGGCCGTTCGCTCATAGACTTGCGGCTCCTCTTGGCGGATCCAGAGAATTTTCGGTCCTGCCGACTGAGCAGACAAGGTTTGCGCGGCTACTTGAAAAATCCGTTCTTCTCCGATTTGCTCATTCAGTTCATGGACCTGCTTTTGGGAGCGCGTATCGACTCCGTATAGGATCGCTTTGCGCAGCGGCCGTCCTTGTGCATCCACCGGGACGACAGCTGGGGCAATCGAGCTGACCCCCACAGCTTTGATTTCGTCTGGTCGAATTCTGTACTTGTCAGCTGCCTGCTTCGTGATGACTTTGCTCAAATGGGTAAAGTCATGCCACCACGTATACTCCGCATCATGCTCGGCCCAACCCCGTTGGGGGATTTCCAGTCGATGAGCTACCGACTCGCTCACGAGGAGCTTCCCTGCCTCATCTACCAGCGCTCCCTTTGACTCGTAGGTGCCAATATCAATCCCCAGCACATAAGCCACGTCCTTCACTCCCCTCGCAAAACCGTGATGATCGCTTCCTGCACGCTGCACCTATTTAGACGTAGGTAATTTTGCCTTGGAAATGATCCTCGGGAAGCTCCCCTCCAAAGTCACCTTTGTTCGTGATCATTTCATCGATCTGCTCGACTTCACATACCTTGATCAAGGAAGATTGCCCAAACTTGGTCCTGTCGACGAGGGCGATGACTTCTTTCGAGCGATTGATAAACGCTCTTTTGATTTCTGTCTCCTCGATGCTGTAATCCGTGAGGCCCGTTTCCAGACTGATTCCTGCTACTCCGAGATAAAAGCGATCAAAATTGAATTTCATGATTGTCTCTTGGGCGATACTGCCGACCATCGACATTTCCGTTTTGCGGATCAGACCACCGATCATATACACCTGGAGATTACTCTTGGCTAGGATCGAAGCGACCTGTATGCAGGATGTAAATACCGTGATTCCCGAGCGCTTAGTCAGCTCTCTCGCCAATTCTGCCGTCGTGGTACCGACATCCAGCGCGATGACCTCGCCCTCCTGGATCGTGTTTGCCACATACCTTGCGATCGATTGCTTGAGCTCGTGATTTTTCTTTTGCCGCTGGTTGAACATCGGCTCGAATCCTAGCTCGGGAAGGGAGGCTCCCCCTCTTTTACGGACGATCATCCCTTGCTTTTCCATCGCGGTCAGATCTCTGCGGACGGTGACCTCGGATACGTGCAGGGACACCGCCAACTGTTCAACTGTCATTGGGGATCTCTCGTTTAGAAAATTCAGAATCTCTTTCTCGCGATCTGTCGCCATACTTATCGATCTCCTCTTGAATGAAATAATACATGAATGATCATATTCGATCAATTAAAAATCACAAATAATCAGAAATTGATCATTTCGAAATATTACTTCGATCATATTTGATCATAGAAAGGATTGCAAGGCTTGGCACTGGAAAAACAAGGGAATACACCGGGGTCCTTTTTCCACTCGATCAGACTGTAGTGGAGGAGAGGAAAAAGGGGAAAACGCTCCAGCTTCATAGGAACACCTGCTGGGGGTCATCCCTGCCCGGCTTCATGTAAAAAACGAAACCGCGTCCAAAGCAGCATGTCTCTGGGAGCTTATCAGAAGGTGGACGCTTAGAACCGTGTTTCGTTTTTTCCATTTCTCCTTGGTTGGTGTTCCTAAGATCTTTCGCGTATTTCCCCTTTTTCCTCGGCCAGCTTTGGTTCTCCTACTTTCCTTTTCTTGGTAGTTTTCCAAGGAGTTTTTTTGAGAAAAACCCTACATGGGATAATGCCTTTGAAGAATGAAAGCTTGGTTCTCCTTATTCAATCTCTCCCGTGACACATCGAACAGACATATTTGCCGACTTCATTTCTTCTCATGTTTCACCCATGCCCTTCGAAGTGCAACGATTGGACAATTAAGCTTTTTCTCTCTTGAACCTCGTAACACTTGGTAGCTAGAAACCACAACAGCTTGCAGGAGAAGCAGGTTTCCAGGCGGAGCGACTCCGGAACCCAGCATAGCGGAACAACGAATTCGCGGGATCCAGAAGCGGTACCTCTGTATTCCCTGCGGAGCGGCTACTCCTTTACCGCTTCCCCGTGAATCGTTGTGGAGCGGACAGTCTATACTCCCTATGTGGGGTGTAGGCTGGAGCGCAGATCGGAAACCTGCTTCTCCCCACCACAGCACACAAAGACCTATAAATTCCTATCTGTAAAATAAAACAGCGACTAGCCTCTGTACGGCTAATCGCTGCTCACTGGAGTATTTATTTGAACCAGCCTTTTTCCTTGAAATGCGTAATCGCCTCAATGCGGTTGCTGACCCCGAGCTTGTCGAGAATCACGGAGATGTAGTTGCGGACGGTTCCTGTCGTGAGGAACAGCTGGCTGGCGATTTCCTTGGTGTTTTTACCGTCGGCGATCAGCTCCAGCACTTCCTTCTCCCGCTCGGTCAAAGGATTTTCCTGTCCGTAGGCTTCGTCCACCAGCTCTGCCGCGTAAATACGCCGGCCCGCCATGATGCTGCGAATCGAGCTAGCCAGCTCCTCGCTGGGACTGTCTTTGAGCAAATAACCGTTTGCTCCCGCTTTCAGCGCCCGCTCAAAATAGCCGGGGCGGGCAAACGTCGTGAGGATCATCACCTTGCAGCCGCAGCCTTTTAATTCCTCGGCGGCATCCAACCCGCTTTTGACCGGCATCTCGATATCCATGATGCAAATGTCCGGCTGATGCAGATGGACGAGCTTTACAGCATCTTCCCCGTTGCTCGCCCGACCGACGACCTTCATATCCTCTTCCAAATCGAGCAGGGATGCCAGAGCACCTAGCAGCATCCGCTGGTCCTCGGCAATGACAATTCGAATCATACCCCCGCCTCCTTTTCCGGTTGTTTGAAGACGTTTGGCACCTTGATCACGACCGTTGTTCCGCTTTTTGCTGATTCGATATCCATGCTTCCGTTTACAAATTCGAGTCTTTCCCTCATGCCCCGCAGTCCATTGCCACGGATGTACGCGCATTCCGCTGCCATGCCGATTCCGTCATCCCTGACTTTTAGCAGCAGATCGGTGCGTGAAGGTTCTATCACAACAGAGCAGGTAGTCGCTCCACTGTGCTTTACCACATTCGTGACCGCTTCCTTTAAGCACATGCTGAGTACGTTCTCCGTCATCAGCGACGTATTTTGCAGGTTGGGGTCTCCTTCGAGGACGAAGTCGATCTCTGCTGCTTTGGTGATCTGCTTGACCCGAAACAGCTCATCCTCCAGCCGCGTCCCTCGCATCTGGGTGACCATTTCCCGCACTTCCTTGAGAGCGATCCTCGCAGTCTGACGGATTTCTTCCAGCTCCGTTTGAGCCCGACCCGGATATTTGTTGATCAATTTGGAGGCCAGGTCACTCTTTAGCCCGATCAAAGAGAGCTTTTGTCCCAACGTATCATGCAAGTCACGGGCGATTCGCTGACGCTCCTCAAGCTTGACCAGCTCGGAAATCTTTTTATTCGCATCCTCCAGCTGTCCCTGCAGCTTCTCCCCCTTGTTCCAGTTGTACGTCGTGACAGGAAGCAGAATCACGGCAACGAGACTGACGAGGACGAATGGCAGCTGATTAAAAAACTCTGTATTTTTCGATAGGAAGCTGAGATAGATCGTGACCACCGTACTGATCAGATGGACCGTATACAGGATAAAGAATCCGATCTTATTTTGAATATGTCCGATAAAGAACGCCAGGAATAGCGAGAAGTAGACATAGCCGAACAGGACGGTCATCGCAATCGATATAATGATTTGCAAACTCGTCCAAAAATAGACGGCCCATCCTTTGGACAAAAAGGAGAGCACGTAGCAGATAAAAAACATCAAGATCATCACGATCCCGATCACCACTTCGTACGTGGAGGAGGACCGGAAGATAAAGTAAAACGGGAGGATGTAAAAGACCACCCAGACATACGGGCTGAGGCCTGTATTTTTATGAAGAATTTGATACCACTTCTGCATAGTTGCCCACCTTTTTCTTGCCACTTATGCTAAGTGTATCCGAAACGAAAAGGTTATGCAGGGTTATTTTCCTTCCAAACTCGCCCTTGGCACCGGAATGGAGTCAGTCAACGCATCAGCTGCAACTGCTGGACGGCCAATATCCTGAAAACCGACGAATCTTTTATTCTCCTCGTCCCACAGGCGGAAGCTCAGCGACTTCAAGCTCGATGCCAGTGTGATCGTAGTTGCCTGCTGGAGTGGCTTGGTTTCGTTATGCGCTCGCTCCAGATGATAGTTGGGAACCTTTGGGCTCAGATGATGCACGTGATGGAATCCGATGTTGCCTGTAATCCATTGCAGTACTTTCGGCAGCTTGTAGTAGGAGCTTCCTTCGACAGCAGCCTTTACGTAGCTCCACTCGGCTTCCTCTTCAAAGTAGGAATCCTCAAACGTGTGTTGGACATAAAACAACCAGACACCGAGAAGACCGGATACGAAAAAGATAGGGCCTTGGATCATCAGAAACGCTTGCCAGCCAACCGCCCAAATCATAAGCGCATACAGACCTACGATCAAGCCATTCGTCAGATACGTGTTCAGACGCTCTTTGCGTCTAGCAGCTTTGCGGTTGAAACGGTATTGAAATACAAATACAAAAGTAGGACCGAATATGAACAAAACGATCGGGTGACGGTAAATTCGATAGGCGAAGCGTGTCCACACCGATGCGGAAGTATATTCTTCGACCGTCATCATCCAAATGTCGCCAACCCCTCGTTTATCGAGGTTACTGCTCGTTGCGTGATGGATGGAGTGACTGTTTTTCCACTGCTCATACGGACAAAGTGTAAAGACACCAGTAATAATGCCGAGAATGTCATTGGCCAGGCGGCTATTAAAAAACGATTGATGGCAGCAATCATGAAAAATAATAAACGTGCGGACTGTAAATCCGGCAGCGACAATAGTCAAAGGAAGGGTGAGCCAATACGATACAGACAAGCAGAGATACGCTGCATACCAGAGCAGCAAAAGCGGTCCGATCGTGTTAATCAGTTGGCGGATACTTGCTCTCGTATCCGTTTTTTCAAAGGGAGCAATCTCTTTCTTCAAATGAGCAATGTTGGATTGGTGCATCACATATCCTCCTCGATCTGACACGTGCGCAGGACGCCTGTCAGACAGGAGTCACACGCTTTATGCTTTTCACTTATATTGTAGAAAATACAGACTTTTTGCTGTAGTCATAAACGTCAAGTCGCGGGTATGACAAATGTCATGGGTGTAAGCGGTTTCTCCATTGAATTTTCCAGTAAGGGAATTATCTGGAGGGCCCCGTCCTTTGGTTTTGCGGTCGATCAGACTGTGGTGGCGGAGCGGAAAAAGGAGAAAACACTCCAGCTTCGTAGGAACACCTACTGGAGGGCATCCCTGTCCAGCTCCATGTAAAAAACGAAACCGCGTCCAAAGCAGCCGTCTCAGGATGCTTCTCAGAGGTGCACGCTTAAAAACATGTTTCGTTTTTTCCATTGCGCCTTAGTTGGTGTTCCTAAGATCTTCCGCTTATTTCACCTTTTTCCTCGGCCAGCCTTGACTCATCCAATTGACTTCTATGGGGCCTTCCACGGAGTTTTTCTCGAGAACAATCCTAAATGTGACAATACCTTCAGAGCGCAAGCAATTGGGAGAATAAGCTTTTTCCCCCTTGAATATCGGCAAAAAACAGGCAGCTTGAAACCACAAAGGCTCGCAGGAGAAGCAGGTTTCCAGGCGGAGCGACTCCGGAACCCAGCTCAGCGGAACAACGAATTCACGGGATCCAGAAGCGGTACCTCTGTATTCCCTACGGAGCGGCTACAACTTTACCGCTTCCCCGTGAATCGTTGTGGAGCGGACAGTCTAATCTTCTGCGCAGGGTGTAAACGGGGCCCCGCCGAACGCGAGCGATAGCTTGTGTTCGGTGGGTAAAGACCGGAGCGCAGATCGGAAACCTGCTTCTCCCACCTCAACTATGTTGCTATCACCATACCTTTTTTATTCTTTTGATGAAATAAATGGCTCCTCAAATTTTATACATTCCGTTAGCAGAACAAAAAAACAGGTGCCCCAAAAGTCGTTTGACCGACTACGGAACACCTATTTTCCCTACCTCATTATTTCTTTTCTTCCTTTTGCACCTGGTAGACTTCTTTCCCTTCTACCATCGTCAAGAGGACCCTTACATCTTTGATCTTGGTCGCAGGCGTCGCAAACAGGTTCTGATCCAAAACGATCAGGTCTGCCTTTTTGCCCGGTTCCAGCGATCCCGTGATGTCCTCGACATGGTTGGCGTAGGCACCATCAATGGTAAAGCTCGCGATCATATCTGCCAGTGTCGCACGCTCATCCGGATTCGCAATTTTGCTCGGGTCGGTTTCACCCTCTGCAATCCGCGTAACCCCTTGCTGAATGCCATGAAGTGGATTGAATTCTGGCGTCACGATGTAATCGCTAGAAGACGCGATGTGTACCCCTTGATTGATAAAGCTCTTCATCGGGTACTCCTTTTCTGCACGCTCTTGTCCCAGATACGGCACCTCGATCTCATCGTAGTAGCCATCCTCCTGCATGAACCAGAACGGTTGAACAATACCGACTGCTCCGAGCTTTTTGAAGCGCTCGATGTCTTGTGGATTGACCAGCTGCAGATGCACGAGCGAGTGGCGAGCGTCATGTGCACCGTTTTGTTTCTCTGCGTATTCCATGCCATCCAGAGCGATACGAGTAGAAGCATCCCCGATGGAATGAACATGCAGTTGGAAGCCTGCTTTATCAGCTGCAGCTGCCGTCTTGTTGTAGTTGTCTATTTTCCAGATCAATTCACCGTTCGTTTCTTTATGCTCATACGGTTTTTCCAGGTATGCAGTCGCTCCCTCGATTACCCCGTCCATAAAGATTTTCACTGCGTTTACTTGGAACAACGGGTATTGATCGCGCTCTCTGATCTTTACGAACTCTGCGACTTGCTCAGGGCCTTTGTCCGGATTGGCTGTCACAGCATTGCGGAAACGAATGGTCAGCTTGTTTTCCTTGGCCAGCTCTTCATACGCTTCCAGCACGTTTGGATAGCGCAGCATATCAGGGTCACGCACGGTTGTTACACCGCGCTCTACCGCCTTGTGCTGATACTCTTCTATCCCGGATTTGTACTGCTGAACGGTATAGCCGCCGATTTTTTTCAGAACGAGGTCCATCGCCTTTTCACGCAGCGTTCCTGATGGTTCACCCGTTTTCGGATCGCGCTCGATGATGCCACCTTCTGGATTCTTTGTATCCTTAGTAATTCCCGCAAGTGCAAGCGACGCGGAATTCACCCACAGGGAATGTCCATCATCGGAAGTCAGAGCGATCGGCGTCTTGGCATCGATTTCATCCAGAACCTCTTTGCGCGGACCGATCCCTGGCGCCACCGGATTGCTCCAGCCGCGTCCCTGCAGCGTTTCTTCTTGCGGACGCTCTTTGATAAACGCTTTGATCGTCTCTTCGTACTCATCCAGAGAGCCACCGTCAAACAAGTCGATGGAATAGATCAGTCCTGTCGTTTTGCTCGCATGCGTATGGCTGTCGATGAAGCCTGGCAGTAGCATTTTGCCTTGCAGGTCAGTCACCTTGGTGGTTTTGCCTATGAACTTTTTCGCGCCCTCGTCACTGCCGACATAGACGATCTGGTCGCCGCGAATAGCGACAGCCTGCACAACATTACGGTTTCGATCCACGGTGTATACGACACCATTCGTGAATACTTGATCCGCTGGTTGCACAACCGCCGTCACTGCCTTCACCGCTGCTTGTCCCGCTGCCTGTGTCGTCACTGGCGACTGCGTCGACCCCGGCGACTGTGCGAATGCCGCCAATGGGCTCATCAGCGCTGTGACGAGCAGGGCGCTGGTCATTTTCTTGAACAAAAAGATCCCCACCTATCTACTGCTTTGTTGCTTCTCTATCTGAAAGATCTGAAAGCACAAAAACGATTGTAGCATTGCAACTCTGAAAATTCCATGAGTTTCCTGTTGATATATGATTATTTGTACCTATAATAATTCACACTTGACAACTCGGAATTGGGGTTCTTAAATGAAAAGAGACTATCATTTCATATGAGATGGGGCGTATCCAAAATGGCGAAAAAGCGTATTGACCACGTAGGTATGGTCGTAAAAGATTTTGAGAAAGCCATCGAATTCTATCAAACGATTGTTGGCTTTGAACTGAAAGGAAAAATCACGCACACGAACGGAATCTTCCAACTGGCGTTTCTCGGATTTGGCAACTCGGACGAGACTGAGCTGGAAATCATCCATGGCTATAACGACAATCTTCCCTCCGAAGGAAAAGTCCACCATTTTGCCGTAAACGTAGAAAACCTCGAAGAAGAGTACGAGCGCGTCAGCAAGCTCGGAGCTCAATTCGTCGATCCCGAAATCGTCGCTCTGCCAAACGGCTACCGTTATTTCTTCATTTTTGGACCAGAAGGCGAATGGATCGAATTCTTCCAAAGATAATTTCCCACACGTAAAAGAGCCGCTCTCTATCGAGAAAGCGGCTCTTTTTGCTGTTCATTTTATCTACTCTAGGCAGCAACAGGGAATCTCATGACCAACTCGCCGTCATACATCTCACCTGTTTCTATGAATCCCACATGCCGATACAGCTGCAAGGCAGAATGGTTGTGCGGGTATACAGTCAACCTTACTTCCTGACATTGAGAGAACCGACCTGTAATATAGTCAATCATCTGACGGAGAGCAGCTTTCCCGTAGCCTTTTTCCTGTTGGCTAGCATCAATCAGAAAGCCGTTAATCCAGTACATATCTGACGTCTGTTCGACAAAGGCATGCATCATAAATCCGACCATCTTGTCCTCGTGATAGATCGCAAAAGGCAGGTACTCGACTCCATCCCCGTCTGGCTTGATGTACACTTTTGCGAGTGACACCGCCACTGTCGGCACGAAGTCTTTCTGCTCTTCCTTTACTTGCAAGGCCAGAGCCTCCAGCCAGTTCTCTCTCGTCACCGGCTTTAATAGAATGTTCATGCTAGACTCCTCTCCGCACTTCGCCCCGTTAAATGAATCCTCTGCGATACAGCTCCCCGATCGCATGGGACCGATTTTGTGCTCCCAGCTTTTTGATGGCGGATTTGACATACTGCTTCACGGTGAACTCACTGATCTCCATCGAATCAGCCATCTCTTTTGTATTTTCTCCCCAAGCTATTCTTCGCATGACTTCCAGTTCCCTTTTGCTTAACAGATGCAGATGATTTTCTGCCCCCGCCGCGCCCAGCATCATTTTGCCCACCTGTTTGCCATACGACGTGAGTGACGAAAGCAAGCTCTCATCGAAAGGCTCCTGCTCAAAATCTGAGCTGCAAATATACCCGACGACGACAGGACCATAGCAGATCGGTACGACAAGCATGGAATGGATCGTAGACGGCATGATGTCTTTGCTGCTCATTTGCTTGAGATAGTCGAGTCCTGTACAAAACTTTGCCTGCCTCTCTCGAATCGCGGAAAAGATAATCGGATACGATCGAACGTCCTCCCGTATTTCTCCTATATATACCATGCCGGTTGATTGCAGGGAAATAATCCCTTCTGCCAAATGCCCGAGCGGAGAGTATCTCATTAAGTACGCATTCCGAACAGGAAAGAGATCCAGGTAGAGCTGGAGGATCGTGTACAATTGCTCTTCATGGCTGGAAAGTGATTCGAGCTTTTGCATTTGCTCCTGAAAGGTAGTAGGAGGGACCATCTTATCATCTCCTTTTAGGGTACTCTTCATGCGAAAAATGAGGAATATTCAGATTATGCAAATAAAACTATGCTGGTAATAGTCACCATTCGTTTGACTGGTCAGGCAAAGTGATGGAACAATCCACTCAAGAAAGGGAGATATGATGTGGCAAATCTAGACCCGAAATCAATCATGCATGTGGAAATGTTTCAGGTAATGTCGAGCTTCACATCGATGGAGCCACAAGCCGTTCGAGACATGCTCTCACAGGCTCCTCCATTGGAAATCCAGCTGGCCCCCCTCGCCAAAGTCGAGGACCGGATGATCCCAGTCGATGCGGATACCCACATACCAGTCAGAATATACACGCCAGAAGGACAAGGTCCCTTTCCCCTGTTTGTCTATTATCATGGCGGCGGATGGGTCATCGGAGATATTCAGATGACCGATGCAAGCTGCCGATTGATCGCCAATCGAACAGGTCGAGTCGTCGTTTCTGTTGCCTATCGACTCGCTCCAGAGCATCCTTTCCCGACTCCAGTCAATGATAGCTATTCCGCTCTGCAATGGGTTAGCGAAAATGCCGCGAACATAAATGGAAACGCTTCCAATATCGTCGTAGGCGGCGACAGTGCGGGTGGCAATCTGGCTGCCGTAGTCGCTTTGAAGGCACGGGATGAAAACGGCCCTGCCATTGCTGCACAAGTCCTGTTCTATCCTGTCACCAATCTCGATTATACCACGGATTCCTATGAACAATTTCAGCAAGGCTTCGGTCTGGATCGAGATCTGATGAAGTGGTTTGGCAAGCATTACGTCAAAGACGAAGATCTGAAAAATCCGTACGTAGCTCCCCTGCTCGCAAAAGACGTGAGCAACGTCCCTCCTGCTTTCGTGATCACAGCGGAAAATGATGTGTTGCGAGATGAAGGTCTGGCGTACGCCAAGCGTCTGCAGGAAGCCGGTGTCCGAGTAGAGTCGGTATGTGAAGAAGGGTTGGTACACGGCTACTTTTCCAATGTCCTGCACTTCTCGGAGCGGATCGACGCCATCCTCGTTAGAATCGCTCAGTTTCTGAACCAGAATGCGGAACAAGGGAGGCTGAAATAACCGTGAAATATGATGCGATCGTGATCGGAGCAGGCTTTTCCGGGCTGTATATGCTACATCGTTTGCGAGAGGCAGGCTTTTCTGCTCGGGTCTATGAGGCTGGGGATGGAGTCGGTGGTGTCTGGTACTGGAATCGCTACCCAGGTGCGCGTTGCGATTCAGAGAGTATCTATTACAACTATACCTTCTCCGAGGAGCTTCTCCAAGAGTGGACCTGGTCTTCCCGCTATCCGGAACAGCCGGAAATCTTGCGTTACCTCAATTTCGTAGCCGACAAATTTGATCTGCGCCGTGACATCCAGTTTGAGACACGCGTCACGGCTGCCCATTACGATGAGGAAAATCATCATTGGTTGATCTATCTGGAGGACGGCACACAAGTAACTGCGACGTACTTCATCTCCGGGGTAGGCTGCCTCTCTGCTGCAAACATCCCCAAATTCAAGGGGTTGGACCAGTTCGAGGGCAAATGGTACCACACCGGACACTGGCCGCAGCATGAAAAGGTCCATTTCAAAGGAAAACGGGTCGGAGTCATTGGCAATGGCTCCAGTGGCGTGCAATCGATCCCAGTCATCGCGCAGGAAGCTGAGCATCTCACCGTATTTCAGCGGACCCCTCAGTATACCATTCCGGCCAGAAACCATCCGTACGATCCTGCATTCATCAAGCAGACGAAAGAAAACTACCAAGAGATCATTCCGCAAATGCGAGAATCGTGGGGCGGCTTTCCGATCGCACCGAGTGTTCGTTCTGCACTGGACGACTCTCAGGAGGTCCGCCAGCAAGTCTACGAGACAGCATGGGAGAAAGGCGGATTCTTTCTCTCTTACACCTATCACGATCTGACCATGAACGAAGCTGCCAACGAAACGGCAGCTGAATTCATCCGCACTAAAATACGCGAGACAGTCCATAATCCCGAGGTCGCCGAAAAGCTGCAGCCGTCCTATTATTTTGGGACCAAGCGACCGATTCTCGACACGCTTTATTACGAGACGTACAACCGTGAGAACGTCACCCTGATCGATGTGAAAAAGGCACCCATTTTGGAGATCACTCCCAAAGGGCTGCGAACGACCGATGCAGAGTATGAGTTGGATATTCTCGTATTTGCAACCGGCTACGATGGCATGACTGGCCCCTTGCTGAAGATCGATATTCGCGGCAAGAACGGTCTGACCCTCAAGGAAAAATGGGCGGAGGGCGCTCACGTCCAGACGTACCTCGGCATCGCAAACGCCGGGTTCCCCAACTTCTTTATGATTACCGGACCCGAGAGCCCCTCTGTTCTAGCAAACATGCCGCTTGCGATCGAGCAGCATGTGGACTGGATCGGTGATTGCATCGAGCATCTTCGTGATCGAGGAGTGACCACGATCGAGGCTACGCCAGACGCAGAATCAGCCTGGAGCAAGCATTGCAGAGAAGTCGCAGACGCTACGCTGTATCCCAAAGCCGATTCCTGGTACACCGGTGCAAACATTGCGGGCAAGCCACGGAGCTTCCTCATCTATCTCGGAGGCTTTGGTGTCTACCGCAGTATTTGCAAGGATGTCGCTGCCAAAGGATACGAAGGCTTCTCGTTGGTGTCCTCTCCAAAGACCGTGTCGTAAGCAGACTATCATCTTGTCGAGTTACGCTTTCAGGCCATTTGAAATGGAGGAAATGTCATGTCTGTAAAAAATCATGTAGCGGTTATTACCGGAGCCGGCGGTGGCATCGGTCGGTCTGCCAGTCTGAAACTGGCCGAGCAGGGCATTCGCGTCGTACTCGTCGATTATGACGCACTGCTGGGCAACGAATCCCTTTCCCTCGTCAAAGAAAGCGGTGGCGAAGGAATTTTTGTCCAAGCGGATGTCTCGAAAAATGCGGATGTGGAGAAATACGTGGCGACTGCCATCGAGACCTACGGAAGCATCGATGTGTTCTTTAACAATGCGGGAGTACTCGGAGCGCCCGCTCTCTTGGCAGATCAGACAGAGGAGATGTTCGATCGGATTATTGCAGTCAATCTAAAAGGCGTCTTTCTGGGGCTGAAGCATGTATTAAAGGTCATGGAGCAGCAACAGTCCGGTGTCATCGTCAACACCTCCTCCGCTGCCGGCATTGAAAGCTGCCCGCATCTGGGCGTCTACTCTGCGAGCAAGCATGGAGTCGTCGGCCTGACGAGAACGGCTGCGGTGGAGTACGGCCCGAAAGGAATCCGAATCAACGCGATCTGCCCGGGAGGCGTCCTCACCAATATGACCAAAGGCATGGAGATGAACAATCCTGAGCAAAATGGCCCTTCAAGGCGTCCCGCTACCCCGGATGAAATCGCGAATGTCGTACGCTTCCTGGTGTCAGACGAAGCCAGCTACATGAACGGGGCGATCATTCCGGTTGACGGCGGGTTGACGAGCTAGAGCGGGAAAGATCGCAGAGTACTGGAGAAACGGGCATGATGGTCTGGCAGTGCCAGCGACTATCATGCCCGTTTCCTGTTCATGTCGGCTAAGGGATCACCGCACTGATTCCACCGGCTGCACGTACACCGTCACAGTAATTTTCCTATTTTGATAATAGGCAGTCATTGTTGTTTTTCCTGCCTCGATTCCTGTAATCATCCCGTTGGATACCTTCGCGATTTTGTTCGCAGCGGAAGTCCACTGCGCATCCGCGGTGACATCCTTCTTCGAGCCGTCCTCATAAAATGCGGTCAAGTTCACCTGTTCGCGATCACCTTCCTTGATACGGACAACCCGCCCGCTGGCTGTCAGCCTCTTTAGCTCCGGTTCGGTGCGCGCCACAGTGACTCGCACGTTCAGACGTTTTCCCCCGTAGATCGCCTGGATGGAAGTTGATCCGACGCCTACTGCGGTTACTTCACCGGTGGGGCTTACTTTGGCGACTTTTTCGTTGCCCGATGTCCAGACCGCCCGTTCGGTGACTTCATTCGTCTGTTTGTCTGTCAGCTTTGCCGTCAGCTCAAGCTGTTTCGTTTCACCTTTCTTCAACGCCGATTGATTTGGATCGACGGACAGGCTTGCCACGCTTGCTTTCGTTACGATTACCGCAATTCTTTGCGCTTCTCCTTGATAAGTAATCGTGACTGTCGCTTCTCCTTCTTTTTTGCCAGCCTTGACTCGGCCCGGCTTTACTGTCAGGAGTGAAGAACTGCTGCTGTATTCGGTATCTTTTGACGATGTGATCTCTTTTCGCTTTCCATCGGGGTAGACGGCGAATACTTTAAAGGAAACCGTGCGAATCGGCCTCACTAGGATCTCTTTTTCGGACGTTTCCAGAATGAATGGTTTCATTTTCGCTTCCACCGTTACGCTGCAAGAAGCGGTCTTGTTGCCGTCTGCTGCCGTGACCGTGATGACTGCGGTTCCCGGTGCTTTGGGCGTGACCGTTCCGTCCTGGTCTACCGATGCGATATCCGGATCGCTGGAACTCCATGTGACCTGCTGATTCGTCGCGTAGGACGGGCGAATGGTCGCTTTCAATCGGACTGGCTCATCTCCTGTGGTGAATGTCAGGTCATTTTCATCCAGTCCGATGTCGGTTACCGGGTAGTACGGCGGCGGTGCGGGTGGCGGCGGTCGGTTATCACGCTCCCTTGTCACCGTAACCGTATAGGTCTGCGTCGTGGCATCATCCGGCGCGGTTACCTCCACGGTCAGCGTATTGGGACCAACATCGAGCGGCAGCGAGGGAGATTCCGTTCCGTTCGTCAATTCCCTTACCACACTTCCTGTGCTGTTGGACATACGCGCCGTTATTTTGGCGCTGCTATCTTCACTCTCCGCTGTTACGGTTATCGATGAAATGTTGTGCTCGACACTAGCCGTATAATGCATCGTGCTGGCTGAAAACGCCGGATCCAGCGCTCCGTTTGAAAGCGTCAGGCTGCGCAAGTCTGCATGGCTGCTTTTTTTCGTCCACTTGGCATACAGCGTCACATTGGACGTTACGGCATCCGTCTCAAAATTCCATGGAATATGCCAGTCGCTGTCTTTAAACCAGCCGCCAAAGACGTATCCTTCCTTCGTTGGGGCTGCCGGCTCCGCGATTTTGGAGCCATTCTTGACGATGACAGGCGATACCGCCGAGCCGCCGTTGGAATCAAAATGGACGGTAAATCCGGGCGCAACGTTATTTTCCACGACCAAGCCGGTGAAGCTGCGCAATGGATTGTTCGCCAGATCGGCAATCGTCCCCGATGACTTATCGTAGGAAAGGGTGATTCCTTGCCCGCTTGTAACCTTTTCATTGAAGGTAAAAGATACTGCCTTCGTTCCTGTTCCGCTTATTCCTGTAATTGCCAAATTGCTTAAATCGACTGTAATCGTTACACCGCTGGCATCTGAAATGCTTACTTCTTCATCGAATGTCACGATGACGTGGTCGGGATGTTGCTCCTCTATTTTCGCACTAACGATGGTCGGCGTAGCCGCATCCATTCCGAGATTGGCGTCGATCCCCCGCAAAGTCGGGTAGGTCTTGCCTTCCGTGATCGCCCAGATCCCGCCGAAGTCCCACCCAGACGGGAACGCCGCCTGCTGCTTCATCTGCGCGGTGGTTAGTCCGGTCGCCGTGCAGTCTCCGTATGTAACGTATCCACAGGCACTGCTCTGTCCGGTAGCTTCCCCGTCCCAGAAACTGCTGCTCATTTTTACATTATTGGTGCTCCCGACCACCCCGCCGACAGAAGAGGTGCCGCTGACGATGCCGGTGGCGTAAGACTGGCTTATCGTGCCTGCGTCAGTGCTCCCCACCAGCCCGCCGACAGCACTCCGCCCGCTGACGGCGCCAGTCGCGTAAGACTGGCTCACGAGTGCGTAAAAATTAAACCCCACCAGCCCGCCAACAATTTCGCCTTTCCCGCTGACGACACCAGTGGCGTAAGACTGGCTTATCGTGCCTCCCTCATTGTCCCCTACAAGTCCACCGACAATATTGCCGCTTCCGCTGACGGCGCCAGTGGCATAAGAGGCATTCACTGTTCCGTCGCTGCGTCCCACCAATCCCCCGACATAAGTGGGGCCGCTGACGGCGCCTGCGGCATAGGAATCGGTCACTGTACTGCCGATACCATTGTACCCCACCATCCCTCCGACGATGCCGCTGCCACTTCTGACAGCACCGGTAACGTAGGACTGGTCCACTGTGCCAAAGTTACGCCCCGCCAGCCCGCCCGTGTACATGTTTCCGGTGATGGAGCCTCCCGTAAGGCCGACATTACGTACCAGCCCGTCGGAGCCGATGATCCCGAACAGACCGATATAATCGGTCGAGGGCCGGTTGATGGTCAGATCGCTGATGACATGCCCCTCTCCGTCGAAGACACCAGTGAACTGGCTTTTGTCATTTCCATCGCCTCCGATTGGGATAAAGCCAGCGCCATTGTTCCAGCCCGCGGTCTCCGAAGCGTCGATATCCGCCTTGAGCACGTAGTGAGCGTCCAAATCATTGCGTACGGCGTTCAACTGTTCCAGCGTCGTGATGATGTACGGATTGCTTTCCGTCCCGTCGCCTGACATACCGTCGTCCGTACCGGCGAATACTTGCATCGGGATCATCCCTATCAATAGTAATAATGTTGTTAAAATAGCGAAAAAACGCCTCATCCGATCTTTCTTCCTTTCGTCATTCGATTGCCACCAATATCCACCCCCAAATGATAATCAATTCTCCGCTTGATCGAATCTAACCACAGTTATAGGTCCGGTTATAATCCTTTCAATTCCTTGCCGCGCCTGATCGCCTCTACCCGGTTGGTTACCTGGAATTTGCTGTAAATCCGGTTGATGTGTGCTTTCAGCGTACCCATTCCGATACCGAGTTTTTCCGTGATCGCCGCGTTGTCCAGGCCCTCTTCCATGCAACGGAAAACCGCCAGTTCCCGCTTGGTTAAAAGCGTCTCCAGGGCTGTCTCCGATTGATCCGCCGCCAACACGGCGCCGCCAAAACAGGCAAGAATACGCCGGGTGTACGCCAGAGAAGGTGTGATCTTATCCCGGATGCTTCCTTTTTGCCGCAACTGGATATACTCGATCAACAGCTCGGCGACCGCCTGCCCCTTGTCGAGAAACACGCGGATATAATCATCAGGCTCCGCATACTCCAGGGCTACCTCCAGCATGAGTACTGCCCGCTCCGGCTTGCCTGTCCGTTGCAGAATCATTGCCTGAAGCACCTGTATTTCCAGTGCATCCATAGGGCGATGATCTTTCTCCGCCAAATACAGAAGCTTTTCGGATAAATGCCAAGCAGCTTCATATTCGCCTGTTTCCGTCAACACCCGCAGCAGAAAGATGTAGACGAACAATTGGTAGACCGATACGGGATCGACGCTGGAAACCCGATACTGGTCCTTCCATTGGACAGCTGCCGAGAGATCCCCCGCATCCAGCCTCAAAGCGGCCATCTCCGCATCGATCAGGATGAAGGCTTCCCGCGTTTGCTCCAGATCCATGCCTGCTTTCTCCCTGACTTCCTCCAACCATTTGCGGGCTTGGACGTAATCTCGTCTGGCTTTGCTAATCCGCGAGAGGAACAGATAAGCTGGGACATACACCTTTTCCGGCTCATGCGGGGTCAGGGCCGTGTCCCGCAGTCCCTGTTTCAGGCTGTCCTGTGCCTGGTCCAATTCGTTGCGCTCATAGAGCAGTTCCCCATAACAGACGACGGTGGATGCCTGTATGCCCATCGGCGTCATGAATTCGATCATGTTTTGAAAAAACGGATCTGCCAGTTCTCTCGTCAGATGCCGGCCGCGCTTGCCGTTGTAGGATCTCAAGATGGAAGGAGCCAGAGGCATAGTGGGTGAGCCAAAAAGAAGATCCGTTCCGGTGGGACTATGCTGGATGGCAAGCCGAATGTATTCCAGCCCTTTTACCACTTCCATGTCATACTTCGTCGCTTTGAAATTCCGGATATAATACAAATTGCCAAGATAGCGGTCTTGCTCTTCGCGGCTCCAGGAGGCCGCCGAGTGCTTGAAGTATTCCTCTGCCGACTGCAAGTGCTTTTCTGCCAGATCGGGGTCGTTGTCCCACAGCAAGGAAAGCACGTACGAAAAATACAAGTAATGGTGCTCGCGCAAAAGCTCCACGGGAATCGCGGACAGCCAGACCCGCAACGTCGAGAACTGCCTGCGAACCATAAACGATTTCATCTGCTCAAGCAGCCGAATCGCTTCCTGGTAATGGTGTCCTGCCAGGTAATAATCGACGGCGTCTTCCTCAAGCTCCTGCTGCTCACACCATACGGCGGCGGCTTCGTACAACTCCGATGTC
>JARDZO010000448.1 GCA_029240815.1 Brevibacillus sp. | reverse complement strand
TACCTATCCCGGTATTAGTAGATGCCTTCGCTACGGGTGGATTGACTTCCTGGGCAGTAGGACACGTCCTTACGTGGGGCGTGGAACAGCTAAATGGCTGGTATTACATCCAGCAAGCGTTCATCGCTGTCGTCTTTTTGCTGTGGGTGATACGTAAGGTAGATCGCTCAGCGAGTGTGGTCCCGTGGCTGCAAATGCTGCTCTGGTTCGGCATTTGTCAAGTGTACGTGACGTTTTTCTCCCCAGCGTATACGCCGCTTTTGGCGGGTCAGTCCAAAGAGCAGCTCTTCTACTACATTTTTTCCGTCCTTGCTTTGTTTCTAGCCAATCGAGCCCGTGATACAGGAGGAACCCCCGATGAAGAGTAACAATCTGTTCGCAGTAGTTGCCCTCTTGGCCTTATTGGGATGGGGGCTCTATGCGCAAGGAACCACTTCCCATGAGCAGCCGGTCTCACAAGCTGTTGGCATCCAGAAAGGCAACCTTGCACCGGATTTCGAACTGCTGACACCAGAGGGAAAGCCCATCAAGCTGTCTGACCTGCGTGGTCAAAAAGTGATTGTCAATCTGTGGGCTACTTGGTGTCCTCCGTGCCGAGCTGAGATACCGGATATGCAAGCTTTTTATGAGGAGAACAAAGAAAAGGGAGTCGTCATTCTCGGGGTGAATTTGACAGCAACGGAAAATAGCGTGGAGGATGTGGCAGCCTTTATGAAAGGCTATGGCATGACGTTCCCAGTGGTGTTGGATGTCGACAAGCAAGTGGCTATTCAGTATCAGGCGATTTCCATTCCTACCAGCTACATGATCGATTCGAACGGAGTGATCCGGGAGAAATTCATCGGCCCGATGGATCAGGAAAAGATGGAGAACCTCATTTTGTCGATGGAATAAAAGAGGGGATACGTTTATTCGTCTACTTGGGGGTCATCGAGCAGTCGAAGTGAGAGGCAAGCCGGAAAAGAGCAACCGACAGCGAAGGAACAGGCTGTCGGTTTTTGGTTATTCCTTGGAGAAATCACGTATTTGGATTGTTTTCCGTCTGTTTGACCGTACCCTTATTATCCATCGGGAGGAATTTGCCTAAAAAGCCGTAAATATGCTTGGATTCTTTGGTAAGCAAAGGTCCCAAAATGGCCAGAATGAGCACGTAGAGCGCTGCAAACGGCTGGAGGATTTCCATGAGTGCACCGGCTTTTCCCAGATTGGCCATGATGATGGAGAACTCACCGCGTGAAACAATCGTCAAGCCGATGTTGGTGGAAGCCTTGGAGGACAGTCCTGCGCTTCTTCCAGCGAGCAGTCCGGCCGCCACATTACCGATGATGGTGACAATCACCGCGGCAATAGAGAGCCACACTGCACCTCCCAAGGACAGAGGATCGATGGTCAGTCCGAAGCTGAAAAAGAACATAGCCCCGAAGAAATCACGAAACGGCAGAATCATGTGCTCGATTCGCTTCATATGCTGGGTTTCTGCCAGCACGAGTCCCACCAGCAAAGCACCGATTGCTTCCGCTACATGGATGGTCTCGGAAAAGCCCGCAATCAGGAACAGGGCAGAGAAGACAGTGATCATAAAGACTTCGTTGGATTTGATATTCAAAGCACGGTTGAGGAAAGGTACGGCTTTGCGCCCCACGATGATGATGAGGAGCATGTAACCGAGTGCGATCAGGGCGGAACTGAGGACACCCATGAGGGAGGTGGCTCCGCTCAAGACGAGACCGGAAACGATGGAGATATAGACGGCCAAAAATATGTCTTCGAACATGATGATCCCCAAGATCATCTCTGTTTCGCGATTTGCTGTACGTTTGAGATCCACCAGGACTTTTGCCACGATGGCGCTGGAAGAGATGGTCGTGATTCCAGCGATGATGAGGACTTCTTTCAGGGGAAAACCTGCAGCCCAGCCAAACAGAAGGCCAAGGGTAAAGTTGATCACAATGTAAATCGTACCGCCTTTGGCAATCGAGCGACCTGCTTTAATCAGGCGGCCTACAGAAAACTCGAGTCCCAGATAAAATAACAGAAAGAGCACGCCGATCCTGCCCATGAATTCAATAAGCGGGGCGCTCTGGATAAATCGAAGGTCAAACAAGCCGATATCAGGAGCGTGTGGGCCAACGACCATTCCGACCAAGATGTAAAAAGGCACAATGGAGAACTTTAGTTTGATAGAGAGGAAGCCGGCCAGTGCAATCAGGGCGAGAGCGAGACCGACTTCAAAAACGATGTGCTCCAAATCACTCACCCCCTGTGCTAAATGTAGACTTTAGCGCTTTCACCTGCTTCCGTTCGCCTGCAACGACCAAAGTAGACCCTGCTTGGAGAACATACTCCGGACCGGGATTGATGGTTTGCTTGTGGTCCTTTTCGATAATCGCAATAATGGTTGCACCCGTTTCTTGCCTAATGTTTATCTCACCGATCGTTTTTCCCATGCAAGGGGCTCCGGATTCTAGTTTGTACCAT
The DNA here is from genome assembly GCA_029240815.1 of Brevibacillus sp. Next base: position 409 of record JARDZO010000448.1, on the reverse strand, counting down.
TCGATGACGAGCTTATCCAACGCGACTTCTACGGTTTCCAACGCTGATGGTTTATACGTCAATCCACCAACAATCGCTGAGATTTGTCTCGCCTCGTCGTCATCGAGAGTTACCATGGAGATCATTTCGTCTGGATCATCCTTGTCGAAGTGAAACAGCTCTCTGCGTCCATCGTCGTGAATAATGATGACGAGTTTGTCGCCACCTCTTGTTTCTACTTGGTATTTTCTACCGATTCCTGGCAAGTCTGACTCTCTGATCGAAAACATGCGCAACCTCCTTTGACAGTGTGTTTGACCTACAAGTAATTACTATTTGGAATGTGCCCCATTCCAATGCTATTTTAGTAATGTCCCCCTTTTCATAAGGCTTACTTGTCGACAAACATATTACAATATAATTATATACT
>JARDZO010000192.1 GCA_029240815.1 Brevibacillus sp. | reverse complement strand
CCTTGGTGTTGATTTTAAAGAGAGTAGACTCCTCTACAGAATTTGTGATGTTGGAAAGGGAGACTTGAAACTGGAGGCCATCTTTTTTAAATGTTTTCTCTACAGTTAGGGTACCATGAGGCAATTCTTCTTTGGCGCTAGCACCATAACCTGATAGTAGTAGCATGACACAGAGACAGGCACAAACTAATTTTTGAAGCACGACTGACACCACCTTTTGAATTCTTGCACTTATTCCAATATTTCACATTTCTATATTAATTTCAACTTCCTTGTCCACGTTCTTCTTTATGTAGGGCGTCTGTCCATTCATGAAGGAAAAACGCTGCTTATATCGAGAGAACCATCAGTAATCAATCAAACCCACGGAATGTGTCCGTGGGTTTTTCGTTTAAATAGGGAGTGATATGTCAAAAATGATGAAAACAAATAAGCGATGCTTTCTTTCGTTAAAAATTTGATAGAGGAATCGGCGGTGGTAAAATGCCATTTTCCAAATGGTTCAGCCAGAAGATGAAACAGACCATTGTCACAGAGCCCGATCAAGTGAACCAAGATCCCTCAGACGAGAAAATAAACAGAAATGTGGAAGATACCATTTCGTATATCAATCAGATTTTCGGAGAGAACTCTGATTTTTCGATGCGTCGTTTTCATGTGTTCGGAAAGTATTCTGCTGTCATGTTTTATTATTCCAATATGATCGATCAGAGCAACTTGAATACCGATATTTTAAAACCCTTAATGTTGAGCTCACCCAAACATAAGAAGGGGAATTTAGACTCAGCTCGATTAAAAGATGTCTTGCTCAATGAAACCCTCTATCATAGCGAAGCCGTATTGGAAAATCGGCTCTCGCAGCTAGTAGAGGGAATATTGCGCGGGCAGACCATTGTAGCTGTTGATGGCTTGGATGATGCTTTCCTGATCGGGACGCGCAATATTGAAAAAAGAAACGTCGATCAACCTGCGACAGAACAGGTTATTCGTGGGCCTCGAGAAGGTTTCATCGAGCTTTTGGGAACGAATATCGCCCTGATTCGGTATCGATTGCAGACGCCTGATCTTAAAGTCCGAACGCTGGAAATCGGCCGCAAGACGAAATCAAAAGTAGCGGTTTGCTTCATGCAAGACATAACCAATCCCGAGCTTGTTGAGGAAGTTATGCAGCGATTGTCCATGATCGACATTGATGCCGTACTGGATTCTGGTTATCTGGAGCAGTTCATCGAAGATAATCATATTTCCCCGTTTCCGCAAGTTCAGTATACAGAGCGACCGGATAAAGTGGTTGCCAACCTGTTAGAAGGCAGGGTAGCAATTTTCGTGGACGGGTCTCCTTTGGCCCTGGTGGTTCCCACTGTTTTTAATCAGTTCTATCAGACGGTAGAGGATTATACCGAACGATTTCTTCTCATGAGTTCCATCCGACTGGCACGGCTTGTGGCGCTCATGTTTTCGCTGGTTTTTCCTTCACTTTATGTAGGGATTATTTCGTTTAACCCTGAGCTGATTCCGACGGAGTTTGCCGTTGCGGTGGCAGGAGGTAGAGCGGGTGTTCCTTTCCCGGCTGTGATCGAAGTCTTAGTCATCGAAATTTCGATGGAGGTTTTGCGAGAGGCGACGATTCGTTTGCCGCAACAAGTCGGGGGCGCCCTTTCAATCGTAGGGGTCCTCGTGATTGGTCAAGCTGCGGTTGCGGCGGGTTTTGCCAGCCCGATTACGGTGGTCATTATCGCACTGACGACGATTGGGTCTTTTGCGACTCCTGCTTATAATGCAGCACTCGCGCTAAGGTTTCTGCGCTTTCCTCTGATCGTGATGGCTGGCGTCTTTGGTCTCTACGGGATTGTAGTCGGATTGATTCTTATTGTGAATCACCTTTTATCGCTGAAGTCATTCGGTGTCCCCTATTTAAGTCCGCTCGTGCCAGGAAACTTTCAAGGAATGAAAGATTTGTTCACGCGAGGACCGCTGTGGTCATTAAAAAGCAGACCTGTTTTTTTACAACCGCTGAATAAAGAGAGGCTAGGTGAATCAGTCGTCAAGAAATTGCAAACCCCAGGTGATCGCTTAGATACTGCTTCACGTTCTCAGATTGGAAAGGGGGACATTACGGGTGAGGGTTCCTCAACAGATAACAGTGATCCAGGCAGTGACTATATTAGTTAGCACGATTATTGGAGTGGGAGTGTTACCTCTTCCACTCTTTACGGTACGGACTGCGGGTTCGGGTGCTCCATTTGTTACCTTACTTGGTGCCTGTCTCGCATTCTTCGGGGTAGTGATCATCACCATTCTGGGCAAGCGATTTCCAAACAAAACGATCATCCACTATAGCGAGGATATCATCGGAAAATGGCTTGCCTGGATCGGCAGTTTCATCGTGATCGTTTTTTTTGCAGTATTGACATCGCTTACGGCACGAGAGTTCGGTGAAGTGGTGGTGACGGCGGTACTTAAATCCACTCCTGTGGAAGTCACGGTGATCGTTATGCTGCTCCTGGCTGCCATTTCTACGCGAAATGACATTTTTACGTTTGCGTACATTCATCAATTCTATTTTCCGTTCCTACTCTTTCCAGTCCTGGTGATCGCATCGCTCTCCCTCAAAAATGCGGACATCATTAATCTTTTGCCGATTTTGGGGAATGAACAGCATGATTTGCTAAAGGGTGTCTTTACCGTCGCCGCCTTGTTTCAGGGGTCCTTCGTCCTGACCATGATCATCCCAGCTATGCGGCATCCAAGTCGGGTTATGAAGGCAAGCATTTGGGCGATGCTGATCACGGGAGGGCTGTATGTCACGATAGTTGTAGCGACCGTTGGGTTATTTGGAGCAGAAGAAATCAAGAAATTGCTTTGGCCTACACTCGAATTAGCAAAGGCGACATCTCTGCCCGCTAATATTTTGGAGCGCATGGATGCGGCATTTCTGGCAGTTTGGGTGACAGCTGTGTTTACGACGTTGTTTTCCAGTTATTATTTGACCCTTCATTCGGTGAGCAAGCTGTTCCGTCTGCGTGATCACAGGATGTTTTCCTTCTTTCTCTTGCCATTCGTTTTTATCGTGGCCATGCTTCCCCAAAACATCATGCAAATGTATGACATCATTGAGAGTGTAAGCCGTATTGGCCTCGTCATTACGATTGTTTATCCAAGTTTATTGTTAATCGTTGCTGTCATTCGCGGGAAAAGAGAGGATCGCAATGAAGGAAAAGCAATGGATAAACCAAGCTAAGCTAGCCATTGTCATTATGATCGTGCTCCCTTTCCTGACTGGTTGCTGGGATCGCTTGGAAATTGAAGAACGAGCGGTAGTTTTGGGTATTTCTGTCGACACAGCCGAACCCGGAGCGGAAAAGGAGGAACGCGAGGTCTCGCATTTACGCGGCAAATTTCCTGTACCGAATAAAGAAATGATTCGTGTCGCAGCTCAAATCGGTCTGCCGGGGAGGATCCCACTAGGGCCGGGAGAAGGTGGAGGTCAGACAGATGGCGGGCAAAATACCGTTTGGGTGATTGAAGTGGTCGGACACTCCATTGATGATGCCCTTATGAATTTGCAGCAACAGATCTCAGGCAGACTCTTCTTTGGACATTTGCGCGTCATCGTGGTATCAGAAGCCGTAGCGAAAAAAGGATTAGAGAATCTAAACGATTATTTCCGGCGAAATTCAGAAGTGCGCAGAATGGCTTGGTTGCTGATTTCCAAAGGCAAAGCTTCTGATTTAATGAAAGCGGCTCCCAAGCTAGAACGTGTGCCGACGATGTACCTGATGTCCACTTTGGATGAAGCGGTTCGATTAGGAAAATTTCCATCTGATTACATCGGGTTGTTTTGGAGTGATTCTTCCAAGAAGGGGAAGGAAGCCTTTCTGCCTTACCTTGAACTGATGAAGGAACAGAATGTGGAATTACTGGGGATGGCCTATTTTAAAAATAACAGAATGGTGGGTGTCACCAAGCCGTTTGAAATCGCCGCCTATATGGGGATCAAAGGGATGAATCCGGCCGGATATCGCAGCTTTGTCAGGGTGGGTAACACGCCGAATGTAGTCAATCTGTATGCTACTTATCGGAAATCAAAAATAAACGTTGAAATCAAGAATGATCGGCCCTATTTCAATGTGAAAGCATTCATTGAAGTCAATTTGGAAGAAAAAAGCAACGAAAAAGGTCTAGCCATCACGTCTGCTCTCCTCGAACAAATAGAACGTCAAGATGAACAGGCAGCCGTGAAGTTTTATGAGGGTCTCATCAAACAAACGCAAGCAAAAGGCTCCGACATTTTTGGATTCGGTGAGTATGTGCGGGCAAAAGAACCGCGATATTGGAATCAAAAAGTGAAAACAAAAGAACGATGGCAAGAAATATACAAGGACATGAAAGTGGATGTCCAGGTCAACATCGAGATTAGACGTGTCGGTATGAAGGCAAGGTAGGGCGAGGATCGTGCATAAAGAGGGGGATTGGTAGCGTGATTACTGGAGGCAGCATTGGTTTTTCCATTTATGCGATCCCTTTGTTATTGCTTACGGGGCTGCTTTTATTGCGAGTGGACGTAAAAAAATACGTCTTGAGGAAAATGCCGAAGGAAATGAGAACGTCGTTATTTCTCGGTTGGTTCAATATCATCTTGGGAGTCTTGCTCTTGATCGGGAATTGGGTACTGCAAATATGGTGAAGACCACCACTCTCCGCAGCTGATTTATGAGTGGAAGGCTCCTCACTAGGATATGCTAATCTTGGAAGTGGAGAGTCTGCCTATAAGGGGGAGCATTATGCAATGGTATGAGCGCCTAAACGATTACTTTCCCGAGCACGAGATGAAGGATATCGGTCAGTTTCATGCCCTGATCGAGGATAAAGATGTTTATCACAAAGAAGAAACAGAGGATTATCTTTTGCTGTATGCTGAGTTTCCGACCTTTCTTTTCATCGATTACTTGCTCATTCACCCTGATACGAGAGGAAAAGGTGTAGGGACAAAAGTATTGAATCAGTTGAAGGAAAAAGGAAAAACCATCCTGCTGGAAGTAGAGCCTGTCGATCGGGAAGATGAAGATACCGTAAAAAGGGTGAATTTTTACCTCAAAAATGGGTTTGTAAAAGCTGATCGGATACAATACCGTAGAGAAGACGAACAGGGTGAACCGTATGAGATGAAGGTCTACTACTGGAGCCCTGAAAAGGATGAGCCGCAAGAGAGAATCCTGGATAAAATGGCCAAAGCTTGCGAGGAAATTCATAATTTCCGTTCCCACCGCTTTTATGGCAGGGAAGTCGCGAATCCGGATGAAGTGTTGACGTGGAAGCAGTAAGGCAAGCCTGAAGACCCTTGAGAAATCAGGGGTTTTTTATGTTTAGGCAATGGCTACTTAAAAAAGTACCCAGTAGAGAGAATGGTGAGGGATGCCTAGGTCACGCAAATCTGCGACGGCACGAATCAAATTCCAGCGACTTGTCGTGGCCAGGGAGCTGTTGAAAGGGTAATTGGATAGCAGTCTGAACAATTATCTGTTCAGGATGCTATTCTTATTTTCAATCATGGCGTTTGAACCTATAATGTTACTTGGGAATATCCTAAACCCTGTGGTATAATTTTGTCGCCAAAACAAGTCTAAGGAGTATGGATCATGGAAAAAAAACTCATTTTCGGTCATAAAAATCCTGACACGGATTCCATTTGTTCTGCACTGATCTACGCGGATCTTAAAACCAAGCTGGGTGCGAATGTAGAGCCGGTTCGCCTCGGTGTAGTCAGCAGCGAAACCCAATTCGTACTGGACTACTTCAAGGTAGCAGCACCGCGCCAGGTGGAAACAGTAGCGAATGAAGTAAATGAAGTCATCCTGGTCGACCACAACGAGCGCCAGCAAAGTGCGAATGACATCGAGCAAGTGCAAGTGGTAGAAGTCATTGACCACCACCGCATTGCAAACTTTGAAACAAGCAATCCACTCTACTTCCGTGCAGAGCCGGTTGGTTGCACCACGACCATCCTGAAAAAGCTGTACAAAGAAAATGGCGTAGAGATTCCAAAAGAAATCGCGGGTCTGATGCTCTCCGCTATCATTTCTGACACCCTGTTGCTGAAATCTCCAACTTGCACCGAGCAAGATGTAGCGGCTGCTCATGAGCTCGCAGAGATCGCTGGGGTAAACCTGGAGGAATACGGTCTGGAAATGCTGAAAGCGGGCGCGGATCTGAGCGACAAATCCATCGCACAGCTCTTGTCATTGGATGCGAAGGAATTCCAAATGGGCAACGCAAAAGTAGAAATCGCTCAAGTAAACGCGGTAGATGTAAACGATGTGCTGGGTCGCCAAGCTGAACTGGAAGCTGCGATTTCTGCCATCGTTGCTGAGAAGGGTCTGGATCTGTTCCTGTTCGCGGTAACGGATATCTTGAACAACGATTCTGTAGCCGTAGCGATCGGAAAAGCAACCAACGCTGTTGAGAAAGCGTACAATGTGACGCTGGTGGATAACAAGGCTGTTCTCAAAGGTGTAGTATCCCGCAAAAAACAAATCGTTCCTGTATTGACTGATACCTTCGCGAGCCTGTAAGGGCGGTAGGTCAAATAAAAGAAAAACTGCCGGTGCAGAAGATGCCGGCAGTTTTTTTTATTTACTTGAAGAAACCACCCACGCCTCACCAGTGGATAGGACACAATAACCTACTAACAAATGTGGTGTTCGGCTTCCGATTCACCTGTCATGGCATTTATTTCCATCGTGCCACCCTCGCAGTTGCTATCTCGTGTCCAGATGACTTCGTAGTAATCATCAGCTCGTTTTACCGATGTTATTTTGATAGGGAAGTAGGGGTCGTCATACTCGTCTTTGACGATCTTACACTTATGAAAAACAGCAAAAGCGCCGATATGAAATATAGAGTAAGGATATCACTATGTTTGAGGGCCAAGCCTCAACAACATCTGGAGGACGCAAAGTGAAAGTTGCATCAGGTGCTGTTACTTACGCATGTCTGTTATCATTGTTCTTTGTTTTGGCAGGATTCGATTTTCCGTCAGAGAATCGAAAAGCTACATGGCTGTGGCACACGGAATTGATCGCTTCCGAGCCTGAGGAGATTCTCTCGTTTAGCAGGGAACAGGGAGTGAACCTGATTTACCTGCAGATCGATAGTTCCAAAAAGCCAGCTTACTATCAGTCGTTTATTCGAGACGCTCATCGTGCTGGGGTAGACGTCCATGCTTTGAGCGGAAGTCCGAAGTGGGCATTGAAAGAAAATCGGGAGAAGGTCGTGGCACTGGCAAGCTGGCTGCTCGCCTACAATCAGAGTGTGGCTGACGAGGAAAAATTCACCGGGCTGCACCTCGATATTGAGCCATATTTGCTGCCGGAGTGGAAAACCAACCAGGAATCAGTCATTTCTCAGTGGATGGAAAATGTGAAGGCGTATGTTGACCTTGCCCGTCAGGACCCTGAGCTTGAAATCGGCTGTGACATTCCCTTCTGGCTGGACAAAATTTACTTGACGGATGCTCCCGACACGGCTCTCAGTCAGTGGCTCATCGCTCAACACGATCACGTGGCGATCATGTCTTACCGCGATCGAGCAGAAGGGCCAAACAGCATTTCTGCACTCGTCCCGCAGGAACTAGGCTGGGCTGACGACCTTGGGAAAAAAATCATGCTTGGCGTAGAAACCAAGCAAAGCAACGAAGGCAATTTTGTCTCTTTTTATGAAGAAGGCGCGCAATATTTGAACCAAGAGCTGTCCAAGCTTCCAGCATTAATGGCGGACCATCCGTCTTTCGGTGGGATTGCGGTTCATTCATATGAGCATTGGAAAGTGTTAAAAGACTAGTCAGAGGGAATAGTTGGCGATATTGCCTGAGAAGGGAATGAGCGGAGAGATCTCCGCTCTATTTTTTTGAGATCTTATCCAAAAAGGTCACCTTGCTAATGAGGTTTTCTTTTACTTCATAGATCGCCACAGCTTGAAACGGTTCTCGATTGTCTCTGCCGCTCACTTCTTCCAAATCGATGACAAAGTTGCCGTATGCGATTCGGTTTTTTATTTCGGCACGGTTGTTCGGATTGGCTTGGAACATTTTCGCGTAGCGTGCTCTCAGTTCATCTGCGCCACGAACGAGAACATTCCCACTCGGATGCTCCACAATCTGCACGTCAGACGTGTAGGTAGAAACAAAACCTTCTACATCCTGCTGGTTATAGTAATCTAACTGAAGCTGTACAATCTTCTCGGGCGTCATCGTTCTTCCTCCTCTAGCTTGATTCACTCTACATGTTAGCAGAAGATTAGAAAAATAATCAATGAGGATGGAAAGTAACTGACCTTATAAAAATCGGAAAAACTGCCCCTTTTAGCAGGGCAGTTTTTTACTATGATAAGAGTACGGAATGAAATAGGGAGGAATTATCAGTGGCATTGGAAATGAGAACAAACTGTGAAGCATGTGAAAAGCCTGTCGAAATGGATGAAGAGGCGTATATCTGCAGCTACGAGTGTACGTTTTGCCCGACTTGTACTGCGGGACAAAACGGGATTTGCCCGAATTGTGGCGGAGAGCTGGTGAGAAGACCAAAAAGGATAAAAACCATACGTTAGTCTGATAAAAGGAGGGTTACCCATGAATCAAACTACTACGAAATCTGCTTTTCAAGAGACGTTATCGTTACCCCAAATTGTGGCCCTCTATATTGGAGCGGTAGTTGGGTCAGGAATTCTGCTCATTCCCGGGCTGACGGCGGAGCTGGCTGGACCGGCCTCCATATTGGCATGGATGGTGATGTCTATTTTAGTTGTTCCTATGGCGATTACGATGGGGCTATTATCTGCAAAGCATCCTCATTCGGGAGGAGTCTCACATTTTGTGCGGCTTGCTTTCGGGGATCGCTTTGGCAATGCAGTTGGCTGGTTTTTTCTTTTGTCTGTCCCTATCGGCGGTCCGATTTTGGCAGTAACCGGTGCTAAATACTTGGCCATCCTGATGAATTGGTGGGATGTCCAGATCTATATCGTAGCGGCACTGATCTTTTTCATCGTATTGGTCATGAATGTGTTTGGCTTGCAGTTGGCTGGCAAGGTGCAGACGATCGTCGTTTCACTCATTATCGCTATCCTATTACTCGCGATCTGTACAGCCATTCCGCACTACGACGCGGCTAACTTTACACCTTTCATGCCAAACGGATGGTATAGCGTCATGCAGACAGCGGTTTTGCTGTTTTGGTGCTTTATCGGATGGGAAGCGGTCACGCATCTTTCACAGGAGTTTGTCAATCCGCAGAGGAATGCGATTCGCGGAGTTTTGTGGAGTGCGGGGGTCGTTGCACTGCTCTACTTTGGCGTTGCGTTTTTGACTGTGGGCACTCATAGCTATGGAAACCAGATGTCGGCTGCATCCTTGAGCGTCATGGTACAGCTCAGCTTGGGACCTATCGGAGGCTGGATTGTCGCAGTGACAGCTCTGTTTATTTGCATCGCGTCCGCAAATGCCTACGTGAGTGCCGCTTCTCGTATCGCGTATGCTTTGTCTAATGAGGGGATCGCTCCAAAATGGTTTGGGATTTTGCATCCGAAGTACCGTACCCCTATCGGAGGACTCGCTTTCATCATGGTGGCGTTTGTCGTGGTGTTTTACGTCCTTGCAAGCGGGATGATTTCTTTTTCTCAACTGATTCAATTGCCGAATGCCACTTTCTTTGCCACTTACATCGGAGGGTGCTTCGCCGGAATTCGTTTGTTGCGTGATTCGCGATTGGGCAAACTATGTGCGTGGATTTCGTTGGTCGTTTCGTTAGGATTATATCCCTTCCTCGGTTGGTCAGGGCTGTACCCAGTGGCGATCCTGATCATTTTAAATGTTTGGGAAAGACGAAAGCGGCGCATGAGCCGGAAGGTGCCGACAACCGAATAATGAACAGACTCATTCCCGTCACTGGGTATGAGTCTTTTTCTGTCTCGTCTTCCCGTTCCGCGAGTTTCCAGCTGATTTTTTTAGAGGAATGCCATTGACATTGACGGTCCGTAAATGTGTACGATGAAATCGTCAGGAGGGATGACCATGGAATATACCGTACAAAAGCTGGGGCTCCTGGCGGGCGTCAGCACCCGGACGCTCCGATACTACGATGAAATAGGCATTCTCAAGCCGGCGAGAATCAATTCATCGGGGTATCGCATCTACGGACAGCCAGAGGTGGATCGCTTGCAGCAAATCCTTTTTTACCGAGAGCTGGGTGTGAGCTTGGAGGAAATCAAGGAGATCATCACGTCACCGACTTTTGACGCTGACCAGGCTTTGCGGGAGCATCGGATCAAGCTCCTGGAAAAACGAGAACAATTAGATGCGCTGATCGCAAATGTCGATCGGACGCTGGCCCAGAGGGAGGGGACGGAAAAGATGAGTGACCAACAAAAATTCGAAGGCTTCAAGCAAAAGCTGATAGACGATAATGAAAAGCTGTATGGCGAAGAAATTCGAGCCAAGTACGGCGATGAACAGGTCAACCAGTCGAATCAGAAGATCAAAGGGATGACCGCGGAAGAGCATGCGCGTCTTGAGCAGTTGGCTGCTACCATTCATGAAACACTGGCGAAAGCCTTTGAGACGGGAGATCCTGCAGGAGAGCTTGCTCAGAAAGCGGTAGCGCTTCATCGCGAATGGCTGTGCTTTTACTGGGCCGAATATAGCAAGGAAGCTCATATAGGACTCGCGCAAATGTACGTCGATGATCCGCGTTTCACCGCATACTACGACAAGGATCAGCCGGGAGTAGCAGCGTTTTTAAGGGATGCTGTTACGGTTTCTTAAGCAACTCCATCATCATTTTCAAGTTCGGTTCGTTTCGATTTTTTATCAAATAGCCCAGGTACAAGTCATTTTGCACCCTGTAGGCAGGGTATAG